>CAZMCC010000021.1:0-43057 GCA_964564695.1 uncultured Phycisphaeraceae bacterium
GGACCCGATGCACGCGGGGCTGGCGGCGCGGCTTCTGCGCGAGGAGGCGGACGCGGGGCGGGCGGTGGGCGTGGTGCTGCACGACCTGACGGCGGCGGTGCGCGTGGCGGACCGGGGGGCGCTGCTCGCGGCGTCGGGGACTCTCGCGGCTTCGGGGCCGGCGAGCGAGGTGCTGAGCGAGGGGCGGCTGCGCGAGGTGTTCGGGGTGGCGTTTGACACGGCGAATACGCCGGGGGGACGGGTGATCGCGGCGCGGTTCGATCGCTCGGGCGGCGGCTACCCTTGATGCGTGATCCAGACGCTCCTGAACAACGCGCAGCTGCTGATCGTCGTTGCGTTCGTGCTGCTGTCGCTGCTGGGCGGGCTGTTCCGCAAGATCCAGGAGCAGCGCGAGGTGCAGCGGCGCAAGGCCGCGGCTGAGCGGGCGCGGCTGGAGATGCTGCGGACCGGTCGCGGGGCCGGCGGGGCAGCGCGGGGCAGTCCGGTGGTCGAGCCGGTGATGCAGTCGGCCCGGACGCCGCTGGGGCCGCCGACGAGCGCGGCCGAGGCGCTGGCCCGGCTCGAAGAGATCGCGCGGCGTCGACAGGAGCAGTTGGGCAAGAGCCGGGCGCAGGGGCAGCGGCGTCCGGCCGAGACGGTGGGGCCGGTGATCGTCATGGGCCCGTCGGGGCCGATCGTGCTGCGGCCGGGGCAATCGCCTCAGGCGGGGATGCCGGCGCAGCGCAAGGGCGGCAAGCCGGGGCGTCAGCAGCAGCAGCCGCAGCGTCAGAAGCAGGGCAAACAACAGGCGCGACCGACTCCGCCTCCGCCAGCGCCCGAGCCGGAGTATGTCGTTGAGCAGGTGCGGGCGGCGCCTGCGGCGCCGTCGAACACGCCGCGTGTGGCGCCGCGTCCGACGGCGGCGCTGCCGGGGGGATCGCCCACGACGCCCGAAGAGTGGCGTCGGCTGGCGGCGGCGACGGCGATCTTCGGTCGTCCGATCGGCGAGCAAACGCCGGGCGACGGGCCGCCTCGGCTGTTCTAATCGATATTGACGGGTTCGTTACGGACCGTCGTTACGGACTGGTGGTCGCGCGCCGGGTGATCTTGAGTTCAACGCGCCGGTTGTCGGCGCTGAAGCGCAGCGGCGCGACGCCCTCAAAGGCGGCGGCGTCGGGGCGCGGCGGCGTGACGGCGTTGGGGCCGGCCGAAAGAAGTTCTGAGGGCACCGGGGCGAACACGGCGGCCTTGGACTCGATGCCGGCCTCGAGCTCGTCGCTGGTGAGCATCACGAACGCGAGGGCGACGAGGCGCCGGTCGCGGAGCTCGGCGATGACGTCGCCGGGTCCTCGCACGGTCACGTTGCTCACGAGCGGGTTCTTGACCTCAACGTCCCAGCGCGAGCCCTCGGTCGGAGGGAGGCTGACCCAGACGGGGACGGAGGGGATGACGTATTCCTCGACGAGGGCGCGGGGTGTGAAGGTGAGGCGCACGGAGTCGGGGGTGACGCGCACGGGGGTGATGCCGGCGAGCTCTTCGGGGAGGCGAACCTGGGTGGTGACGGTTTGAGGGCCCGGGCCGCGGAGGCGCTCGCGGTCGGCTTCGCTGACGACAGCGGTGGCGAAGGCGCCGTCGCCGAGCTTGGCGTCCTGTGAAGCGAGGAGGCGGACCTTGATGGTGGCGGGGGCGACGGTGACCTCGCCCTGGGCCTCGATGCCGCCGAGGTCGGCGCGGACGGGGAGGTCGCGCTCGACGAGGGCCTGGATGTGGAGCATGACGGTGGGCGGGTCGACGGCGGCGATGCTGACGCCCAGGCCGTCGATCTCGGGGCGTTCGCGGAGCCTGGCCTGCAGGTCGATGGGGTGGTCGCCGGGGGTGTTGGGGATGCCGCCGACGCCGGTCTCGAAGCGGACGCGGGCGAGGGCACGCTCGGCGGCGGCAACGGCACTGGTGGAGCCTTCGATGGTAACTGCGACGGCGTCGGTGAAGGTGTCGGAGCGAACGTCGAGGTCGTTGTTGGCGGAGGCGGCGAAGGAGATCTGGCTCCGAGTGGGCACGGAGCGCAGGCTCTCGGCCTCGGCCCAGACCCAGATGAGGGCGGCCGCGAAGCTCACGAGCAGGATGGTCTTGATCCGCGACCACATGGGCGATTGCGTTCCTTTGCTGAGGGCTCAGGCCTTGGCGGAGCCGGGCTTGCGGAGGACGGAGCCCAGGCCGTAGCGACGCCGGGGCGGGACATCGGTGGCGCGGTCGTTGTCGTGGCCGGTGAGGCGGACGACGCTGAGGGCGGAGACGAGGCGTTCGCGGAGCTCATCGGCGGTGAAGCCGCGCTGGAGCGAGCCCTGCTCGGCGACGCTGATCGTGCCGGACTCTTCGCTGACGACGACGATGAGGGCGTCGGACTCCTTGCTGAGTCCCACGGCGGCGCGGTGGCGCGAGCCGAGCGACGGGTCGGGCATGTCTTCGGGGTCGGCGAGGGGGAGCTGGACGCCGGCGGCCTTGATTTCGCCGCCGCCGATGACGACGGCGAGGTCGTGCAGCGCGGTGCCGGGGAAGAAGATGGTCTGGAGGACGCGCGACGAGGCGGCGGCGTTCATGATGGTGCCGCCTTCGACGAGGCCTTTGAGGGGGCTCTCGCGCTCGATCACGATGATGGCGCCGAACTTGGCCTTGCTGAGGAAGGCGGCGGCCTCGACGACGGCGTCGACGGTGGTGACGACGCCGGGGGCGGCGCGGCGGAAGAGCGGGGTCTCGAAGAGTCGGAACAGGCCGCGGCGGAGCTCGGGCTGGAAGACGACGAGCAGGGTGATGGCGAGGAGGGTGAGCAGGTGCTCGTAGAGGAAGGTGAGTCGCTGGAAGGACTCGCCGCGGCCGAGGATGCGGACGAGGAGGGTGGCGACGATGAGGAGGAAGACCATGCCCTTGAGGGCGCCGGCGGCGCGGGTGCCCTGGACGAAGCGGACGGCGGCGTAGACGACGATCCAGATGATGAGGAATTCAATAAAGACCTGCCAGAACGGGTAGGTTCCGAGGCGGTCGGCGAGTTGGTCGAGGCGGTTGAACACGGGGGGAGGGGGTCGGGGCGGTGGCGGGGTGGTATCGGGTGTTTTCGGAAGGGGCGGCGCGAGTTTACGCGCTGAACGAACGGTTGGGCTCGGTGGGTGTAAGAAAGAGCGCTCGAGCGCGTGGGGCGTGTGAGATCGGGGCCGAGTGGGGGCGGCTTCATGCGCTGCGGGGCGCGGGCGTTCTATTCTCCGGCCATGGCGTATCTCGTGCAGGAATTCCAGGCGACGCCCAACCCCAACGCGCTCAAGTGCGTGCTCGACAAGGCGGTGGCGCGGCCGGACGCCGGCGGCACGGGCGGGGGGGCGGACGCGGCCCGCTCGTACTTCACGCGCGAGCAGGCGAGCGCGGACCCGGTGGCGGCGGCGCTGTTCGCGATCGAGGGCGTGACGAACGTGCTCATCGTGAAGGACTGGGTGACGGTGAGCAAGGCGCCGGGGGCGGAATGGGGGAAGCTCAAGCCGAAGATCAAGACGGCGCTGGCGGGGGTGGGCGGGGCCGGCGGGGCGGGCGGAGCGGGGACGGCGGGGAAGAAGGCGTGAAGCGCGTGGCGAAGGGTGATCGATCGCGGGATGGGCGCGTGACTCAGGGAGTCGAGCGGTGGTTCGGCGCGAATCGGCGGGAGCTGCCGTGGCGGGCGACGGGGCGGGACGGGAAGCGTAACGCGTACCACGCGCTGGTGGCCGAGACGATGGCGCAGCAGACGCAGCTGTCGCGGGTTGTTGAGAGGTTTGGGGCATTTCTGGCGCGGTTCCCGACGGTTGAGGCGCTGGCGGGCGCTCCCGAGGCGGATGTGCTGAGCGCATGGGCGGGGCTGGGGTATTACCGCCGTGCGCGGAACCTGCACGGGGCGGCGCGGGCGATCGCGGCGCGAGGCGGGATTCCGGGTGCCGTGGATGAACTCGTCGAGCTGCCGGGGGTGGGCCGGTACACGGCGGGCGCGATCGCGTCGATTGTGTTCGGCGAGCGCAGCGCGATGGTGGACGGGAACGTGGCGCGAGTGCTGACGCGCCTGGACATGCCCGAGTCGGCGAACGAGGCGGGTGCCGCGGGGCGGGCGCGGCGCGAGCGGTGGGCGTGGGAGCGGTCGGGGGAACTCGTAGCTCGGGCGGAAGATCCGGGGGCGTTCAACGAGGGGCTGATGGAGCTGGGGGCGACGGTGTGCCTGCCGGCGCCGCGGACGGCGTTGTGCGGGGCGTGTCCGCTCGCGTCGATGTGCGCAGCGCGGCGGGCGGGGGTGCAGGCGGATGTGCCGCCGACGAAGCCCGCGCCGGCGCGGGCGACGATCTGGGCCGACGCGGTGGTGGTGCTGGACGCGCGGGGGCGGGTGCTGCTGGAGCGACGGCCGCCCAAGGGGATGTGGGCGGGGATGTGGCAGGTGCCGACGCTCGAGAGCGGGTCGGGGGCGGGCGACAGCGCGTCGCTCGCGGGGGCGCTGGGCGTGTCGCGCCCGCGCCGCGTGGGGGAGTTTGAGCACGGGACGAGCCACCGGCTGCTGCGGTTCGGCGTGTGGGCGGCGCGCCCGCTCAAGGCCCGGCCGCCGTTCCGCGGCGAGTGGCTCCCGCTGGGCGAGGCGTATGCGCTGGGGATCTCGAGCGCGCAAAGGCGGGTGCTGGACATGGGCGCGGCGGCCGCCGGGATCGGCGCTGTGCGCGGTATGCTCACGGCGTGACCGACGGACCTCCACCCCCACCCCCCCACCCCCCCCACCCACTGCCGAGTCCGACGACCGCCTCCGCCGAGCCGGTGTTCGAGCCGGTGCGGTCGTATGCGGTGGTCGTGCCGGTGTACAACGAGCGGGCGCTGCTGATGCGGTCGCTGCGCCGGCTGCTGGCGACGCCGCCGGCGCGCGGGGCGGACGGGGCGGCGCTCGAGCGCCGGGTGGTCATCATCGACGACGGGTCGACCGACGGGACGCGGGAGGTGGTGGACCAGTTGCGGCTGCACCCGCCGGAGCCGGGGGTGCAGGCCGTGCTGCACGCGAGGAATCTGGGGAAGGGTGCGGCGGTGCGCTCGGGGTTCGCGGCGGCGCTGGGGGGGCTGGGGTCGGTGAACCCGGCGGACGTGGTGCTGATCCACGACGCGGACCTGGAGTATGACCCGGCGGACCACGCGCGGCTGCTGGCGCCGATTGTGGGCGGGCACGCGGACGCGGTGCTGGGGAGCCGGTTCCTGGGGGAGACGCACCGGGTGCTGTACTTCTGGCACGCCGTGGCGAACCGGGGGCTGACGCTGCTGTCGAACGCGTTGACGAACCTGAATCTGACGGACATCGAGTGCTGCTCGAAGGCGTTCACGCGGCGAGTGGCGGAGAAGATCCGGATCGAGGAGGACCGCTTCGGCGTGGAGCCGGAGCTGGTGGCGAAGCTCGCGAAGATGCGGCTGACCGAAGGCTCGGTCTCGCGCCCGGTGCGCGTGTTTGAGGTGGGAGTGAGCTACGCGGGACGGACGTACGACGAGGGGAAGAAGATCACGTGGCGCGACGGGTTCGCGGCGCTGGCGTGCATTGTGAAGTATGGGGCACGGCGGTAGGCGTATCGCAACGGGCTGGGCGAGGCGGTGACACCGTCGATGACTACCGCTGGTCGCGGATGATCTGGGCTTCGAGGATGAGCTTGTGGTCAATGGCGGCCTTGTGGCGCTCGTGATTCGCCCGTTCTTCGGGGGACGCCGTTCGCGCGATCAGCCGATCGAGCGCCCAATACGCGAGGTCCGGACGCCCGCGGCCCTCCGCTGAACTCAGCACCGACAGCGCTGACGTTTCATGGTCTCGAATCAGGCCGGGGTGGAACGGTCGGCCTGCGTCGGGGGCGGTCCAATGAGCCCGTTTGGCTTCAATGAGCATGACAACATCGATGGCGGTTTGCAACGATTCATTGTCAAGTCGTCGGGCGTCCGCAGCATCGATCAGCAACCCGCCCACGAGAAGGATGTTGGGGTCGTCTCGCAGGCGGTCGTCTGCCCACATCGAACGCAGCTCGCAGAGCCACGCATCTCCCGACCTACTCGGATCGCGATACTCCACCCTGTTCAGGCGCAACGCGATCTCCGAGCGTCGCTGTCCGATGTAAGCAGGAAAGTCCGCAAAGAGCCGGTCAAGCGTGGCGGCCGCGGCTTCAAGCTGCCCGTCGCGGGCGAGGAACCGGGATTGATTCACAAGCGCCCCTGCGCGAATGTCCTGATCAGCGCTGGCGGAGTCGATAAGACGCTGATTGACGGCTGCGGCGGTCGCGTACTCACCACGAACAGCCAACAGGCGGGCGTATTGGCTCACCACGCTCGCGAAACTCAGCCCCCTCGACTCCAGCCAGGGATTCGTGTCGATCACTTCCAACGCGGAGCGAAAGGAAACTTCAGCGGCGGCAGGATCGCCTGTGGCAACCTGGTTCTGCCCGGTCATTCGAAGCGCTTCCGTGACGTCGAACGGGTTGTCCGACCGGGTTGCCACCTCTTGCAGCGCGACGATTGCCTCATCGAAGAGTTCCACTCGGCCAAGAGCGGAAGCCGCACCCCGCACGCGCTCGCCCCACCCGGCTTCGCCCCGATGCATGGCCCCCCGGGCTGCGGCGACCGCATCCCGCGCGGCCGCCACCTGTTGCTCGGGGCTAGGCGGCACCGCCTCTTGAGGAGCTGCATGTGAAAGGCTTGCCAGCACCGCAAGTCCCACGATAACACATCCGCGCAGTTTCATGCAGTTCACTCCTGCCTCCAAGCACCGTCGTGCGATGCACGCTCGCCCTTGTTAGTGACCCTGTCGACAGGGGCAACAGAAGCCCTGACCCTCCGGAGGAAGCGGTTCGCACCCGTCAACGTGGGCGCAGCAAGGGATCATCGTCTTGCCGCCATACTGCGGAGGGGTCGGATTCGGGCCGCCGCAGTTGGGGGGAGGGGGCGCTGTCTGCGTTCCCCACGCGCCATTCTCAAACGCATACCCCGTAGACTGCCGAACTCCGCAGTGGGTGCCGACCACAACGATCAAGCCATTCGAGCGTTCACAATCCCAGTAGTCGACGACTGCGGCTTCGCGCACGATTCCTTCGACCCTTTCGACGGTCCAAACGGGTCGCACAAATGTTCGCCAACACTCGCTCACCAGGCCATAGATGGTTTGTGCCTCCGTCCATGTCACGCAATATGTGCCGGTCACATCAAGCGTCACCGTGCCCGTGAACCCGATCTCTCCGATCAAAGCGTTGGCTAGGGCGATCTTGGACTGTACGCTCACACCGGCTTTGACCGAGACGCACCACTGGTTCGCTTCGGTCCGCGTTTCTGACGGCGGCGGCGGCGCTACAGGTCGAGTGCTGCATGGCGCACTCGAGCAGAAATAGGCATCTGTCTCTATCCAGTCGCCAACTTTCGTAGCAATGGTGTACGAATAGGTATCGAGATCAATGATGACGTCGTAACTTCGACCGATGTGGGTCCACGCGACGCAGCCGGTTGGCGCTGGAGGTGTGCAGGGATTGCCAGATCCTTGGGCAGCTGCCGCCGCGGTAATCGCCATCGCGGTTGAAATCGGCACAACTGTGCGCAAGCTCTTCGAGAGAACGACCATCAGTGCAGATTACAGAATTCTCACCGAAAGTCAATATGCTTATCTGTCTTGCTTGCGTTGATGAGCTTTCTGTACGCGTTGGGCGAGCATTGGCAACGCGCTGGCAAGGGCGCATGTTGTGTCGCTCGGCCCAACATCGCCTGTATGGGCTCAGGATTGTGCGGGTGTGCGAGGAACATACACACGGTTGTGTCGCTCTCAGTGAAGGATTGGCCAACTTCACCCCGCGGGCTGTGGCGCCTCTGTCGTTATCTGGTCGATTTGGCTACATAGACCCGGTTAGCCGACGCGGTCCCCGTCACCCGCGGCAACAACAAGCTCGGACTTCTTCCCCGGCTTGAGCAACTCCGCGAGCAACCCCATCTGACCGTGCAGGCGGTTGTGGGCTTGCTGGAAGACGCGGGAGCGCGGGCCGTCGATGACGTCGCTGGTGATCTCCTCGCCTCGGTGGGCGGGGAGGCAGTGCATGACGATGGCGTGCGACGGGGCCTTGGCGAGCAGGGCGGCGTTGACCTGGTAGCCCTCAAAGGCTGCGAGGCGGCTGCCGCGTTCGGACTCCTGGCCCATGGAGACGAACGTGTCGCAGTAGATCGCGTCGGCATTGGCGACGGCCTTGCGCGGGTCGGGCTCGAGGGTGAGATCGAGCGTGGGCACGCGGGCGCGGGCGGAGGCGAGCCAGTCGGCGCCCAGGGCGTAACCCTGTGGGCCGGACATGACGAACTTGACGCCGAGCTTGCCGCAGGCGATGGCGAGCGAGCGGGCGACGTTGTTGCCGTCGCCGACGAAGGTGACAGTGCGCCCCTTGATGCCGGCGGGGTCGGCGGGGCTGAATTCGTCGGCGATGGTGAGGATGTCGGCGAGGGCCTGGGCGGGGTGAGCGAGGTCGGAGAGGCCGTTGATGACGGGGACGGAGCTGACGCTCGCCATGCGCTCGAGGGTCTCGTGGCGGGCGACGCGGACCATGATGGCGTCGACCATGCCGGCGAGGACGCGGGCGATGTCCTCGGGGCTCTCGCGCTGGCCGATGCCGATCTCGAAGGGCATGAGCGTCATGGCGGTGCCGCCGAGGCGGCGCATGGCCTGCTCGAAGCTCACGCGGGTGCGAAGGCTCGACTTCTCGAACAGGCACGCGAGGGTGAGGCCCGAGAGCAGCGTCGAGCGCGTGCCGCGGAGGGCCACGGCCCGGCGCAGCATGTCGAGCAGCGCGGGTGCGGGGGTGGACGCGATGGAGAGGAAGTGGGCGGGCACGGGTGGGGAGGGGGAGTGAATGGTGAGTGGTGAATAGTGAACGGTGGAAGGAACCGTGGGGCTGGGTCGCCTGGTTATCAGAGCTCGGGCGGCCTGGCCTTCCTCTTCGTTGTCTCTCGCCTCTGGGGCGGGCTCGTCGACCCCGATTTCCAATCGGGGAAGGGGAAGGTTAGCGGACAATCCGGGGCGGGAACACCCCAGATGGAATCACCCGCACAGGCTCGCGACGTTCGCGCGACGCTCGCTGGCGTGCCGGGGGCGTGAATTGGACCTTTGGGTGTCCGGCGGGGCGACACACCCCGGCGGGCACTACGGAGGCTCACGATGACTCTTCCCATTGGACACTTGCTCGTGGAAATGGGCGTGCTGACTGAACAGCAGCGGGCCTGGATCCTCGAGGAGCAGAACCACAGCGGGCGGCCCTTCGGCGACCTCGCCGAGGAGATGTTCGGCGTCGATCCGCGACTCGTCGAGAAGGCCTGGGCCAGCCAGTACGCCTCGACCACCCGCTGGGTCGATCCCGCGATCGAGCCGATCGACCCCGCGGTCATCGCGCTCATCAACAGGCGACAGGCGTGGCAGTTCAAGATCCTGCCCGTTCGATACGACGGCTCGGACCTCATGGTGGCCACGAGCGTGCACCACCTCGTCCGGGCGCTCAACTTTGCAACCAAGGTCATTCCCGCCAACTGCTTCTTCGTGCTCTGTGAGCCCGAGGCGCTTGGGGACGCGCTTGTGCGGTTCTACCCCATGGAAGGAATGACTCGTGAGATGGTCGCGGCCGACTGGGCGCGACGGAACAGCGCCGCCGCCTGAGAATGCGGCGGCATCGGATGGGGCCGGCCCGGTCATGGGCGGCTTCGAGCCGAGTGCCGGTTCGGTCCCGTGTTTGTGCCGGTGGGCCTGAAGTTTCAGGGACCGGCGTGCGGTTTGGTCGCTCGGCCCGGACCCTTCGGGGAGCGGCCGTGAGTTTGCCGGTGGGCCTGGAACTCCAGGGACCGGCTCCGCAGGATCGCCGCTCGGCCTGGTTCATCAGGGGGCGGCATACGACACAGCCGGTGGTCCTTCCGGAACCGGCTAAGCAACTATCGCCGGCCTCGCGTTCACAAGAGCGCGAGGCCGGCTCTGGTTTTGGAAGTGGCAAAGTGGCAAAGTGGCAAAGTGGCGGAGTGGCGGAGTGGGCTCGATCACTTCGCCACTTGACCACTCTGCCACTTTGCCACTTCAACCCGCGCCTACTGCACGACTTCCTCGATCTCGATCGGGCCGCCGGTGGCGTCGCCGCGCTGGCGAACGTTGAACGAGTTGGTGCCGGGCCGCAGCGGCAGGGTGACGGGCGACGCGGGGTTGGGGAGCGTGTCGATGGTGACGTGGGCGCGTCCCTCGCGCGTGGTGACGGGGCCGACCATCTTGCGGTCGCCGGGGCCGAGGCGTTCGCGGGCCCGCAGGGCGGCGCCGCCGTTCTCCATGGATTCGGTGATCTGGACGAACACGGGCTGGGGCGTCATGTTGCGCACGTCGGCGCCGTAGTTCTGCTGACAGCCGGCGAGTCCGCCGGCGCCGCCGAGCGTGACGATTCCACCCGCCAGACCGAGCCCGAGAGAACGACGACCCAAACGCCGGCGCAGCATGACGTGACTCCTGGACGCCGCATGCGGGACGGGGCGCCCCGCCCCGCACGGGCGTTGTTAGTGGACATGATACTTCGGGCGCGACCGGCGGGTTCGAGGCGTCGCGCGGAATGTTGACCGGGGTCACGGGCGACACCCGGGTGCGGCGTCCCTGCAAAGCCGGCTGTCGTTCGACGCCGGCCTCGCGGCTCCGCCGCCCGGAAGACACGTCTTCACGTCCCGCCCGGCCCCATCGTCACCAACATCGTGTAGACTTGAGCGATGGCGTCTTCCCAGACCGAAGACCAGACCCAGGCACAGACCGGGACGAGCACCGAGACGGCCCCTCGGACGCAGTCGCAGCCGCCGCGTCAGTGGAACGTGGTGCTCCTCGATGACGAGGATCACACATACGACTACGTGATCCAGATGGTGCAGGAGCTGTTCGCGCACCCCAAGTCGCGGGCGTACCAGCTGGCCAAGAACGTGGACACGCAGGGGCGGGCCATCTGCCTCACGACGCACAAGGAACACGCCGAGTTCAAGCGCGAGCAGATCCACGCCTACGGGCGGGACTCGCGGATCATGTCGTGCAAGGGGTCGATGTCGGCGATCATCGAGCCGGCTGACCTGGGGGACGATGGCTCGGGGGACGAAGACAAAGACGGATGAACGCGGAGGACGCGGAGTGCGCGGAGGAACGCGGAGAGGGAGAATTGGAATGGAGAAGCAGATGCGGGGATGATGCCCTGCGTCGCTGATACGGCCCCGCCGCGGCACCTGTCCCGTAATTCCAGCCTCCCGGCCTTTCTCCGCGTCCCTCCGCGAACTCCGCGTCCTCCGCGTACTTCCTGCTCCCGCTACCCTCCCCGATCGTGACCTCCACCGATCCGGCTTCCCCCACATCCCGCCCCCTGGTCATCCAGACCGAGCACCTCGACGAGGAGCCGCACCGGTGGCTGGCGGAGCGGGCACGCCTGGTGAAATGCCCCGTCGACGATGAACGGTTCGACGCGCTCATCCCCGTCGCCCAGGGCCTGCTCGTCCGCACGTACACCCAGGTCAACGACGCCCTGCTCGCGCGGGCGCCGAACCTGCGTGTCGTCGCCCGGGCCGGGGTGGGGCTCGACAACATCGACCTCGAAGCCTGCAAGGCACGCGGGATCGCGGTGGTGTCCACGCCGGACGCGAACACGCGGGCCGTCGTCGAGTTCGTCACGGCCCTGATGCTCGACGCGCTCCGCCCGCGACTGAGCCTCGACAAGCCGATCGACGCCAAACGCTGGAAGGCCCTGCGGAGCGACCTCACCGCGCCGCGCCAGCTCGGGGACCTCACGCTGGGCATCTACGGCCTCGGGCGCATCGGCTGCCAGGTCGCCCGCGTCGGGCTCGCGCTCGACATGAAGGTCATCTTCCACGACCTGCTCACCCCCCCACCGTTCGCCGACGCGCTGCGCAACGCCCCGGGATTCAACGACCGCCTCACGCAGGTGCCGCGCGACACGCTGCTTTCACAGGCCGACGTGATCACCTGCCACGTCGACGGGCGCCCCGAGAACCGCCAGCTGCTCAGCAGCGAGGTGTTCGGGCGCATGAAGCCGGACGTGATCTTCATCAACACCAGCCGCGGGTTCGTGATCGACAACGTCGCCCTCGCGGAGTTCATGATCGCGCACCCCGAGGCGCACGCGCTGCTCGACGTGCACGACCCCGAGCCGTTCGACGCGACGTATCCGCTGCTGGACATCGAGAACGTGCACCTTTCGCCGCACATCGCGGCCGCGACGGCCAAGGCCCAGCTCAACATGAGCTGGGTGGTGCGGGAGATGTGGGACGTGCTGTCGCGCCCGGGGCGCTAAACGTCCAAGTCAGGGGGATCGTCGTCGCGATCATGGGGATCGTGGGCCCGGCGCATCCACTCGTCGACGACGTCGGGGCGCATCACGACCAGGTACATGTTCCCGAACGACATGATGAGCACCAGGGCGAGGACCATCGCGCCCAGGATCCGCCAGTCGAGGGTGTAGCACGCCGTGGCCGCGCCGATGAGCAGCGTCCACAACAGCCAGCTCACCAGGCCCTCGGTGGGGCTCGCCCGCACCCGGTCGAACGAGCAGCGGAACGCGAAGTACATCAGCAGCGTGAAGACGTTAACGCCCGCGACGCCGATCATCCCGATCTCGCGCCCGTGGTACGCGAGCACCCCGACCGCGCACAGCGTGAGCACCACGAGAAACACGATGTTCCCCGCCGGCGACGTGAACACGCTGCGCTCGTCCCCACGCGCACCGCGACCCCCATCGGGGCCCCGCGGCGCGGGGCGATGGGGGTCGCGGCGGTCAGAATCGTCGTGTTGCGTCGGCCCATCGGTCACGGCCCGAGATCGTAGAGTCACTTGATCTCGCGAATCCCCACGGCAACCACCAGCGATTGGCCCTCTTCAAACCCCGGCAGGACCGCGACGGCCGTGAGCCTCGCCCCGACCACGTTCGGCGCCGCGACCGTGATCGGCAGATCGACGCTGATCGACCGCTCGTCGATCACGGGGAGCCCGATGCCCAGTCCCTCGCTCGCGGGGCCGGTGGCGGCCATCGCCTTGCCCGCGCCGCCGGCGCCCGGCGCCACGCTCGCTCGGCTCAATCGCCCGGTGAGCTGGAGATTCACGACCTCGGACGAATCGGGCCCGGCGCCGATCAGGGCGATGCACGACAGGCCGCTGACGACCTCGCTCGTGGTGGGGTCGTTGCCCACGGCGTTGTCGGCCACCACGGGCATCCAGTCGCTGATGTACGCGACGCGCTTCAGGGCCTCGACCGTCTGCGGGAGCCGGCGCATCGCGGTTGTGCGGATCCGCGTGCCCACCGCCGCGGCGTCGGGCGTGACCGCGCCGCCGAGGGCCGGCGCGCTCGCCACGGGAACCGGGTAGACGACCAGGTCGAACTCGTAGCGCTGCTCGCTCATGCCCCGCACCTTGGCGAGCATGGCGCGGACCGTCGTATGCGTCTCGCGGTCGGTGGTGACGGCGAAGACGCCGGGCATGAGCTGCGAGTACCCCGCACCCGTCACGTTGACGATCGAGCCGAAGAGCTGGTCGAGCTTGTCGGTCGCGGGTCCGGCGGAGGGCGTGCGCATCCAGAAGGGCGACGGGGAGCCGACAGCCGGCGCCGACTTGTCGGTCGCCACGCTCTGGCCGCCCGGGGGCGACGCGATGAGCACCGCCAGGTCACGGGCGTCGTAGATCTCAACCACCGAGTCCTGCGCCGCCGCGAGCGCGGGACCAACGAGCACCGCGGCCAGCGCCGTGGCGACGAGGCCCGTGCGGAAGAGCGATCGGAACGAACGTGTCGACGGGGAGACGAGGGCGAGGAACATGCGAACTCCTTGATGCGAGGGGTGATGCGTGGTTCACGTGGACTGTGCGGACGAGCGGCCGAGACGCGGCGTCAGCCGGTCGCGGGGGTGTGGGACTCACGTTCGAGCGATGCGGGTTTGGGAGGATCGGCCTCGAGCAGGCCGTAGCTGCGCAGCCACGGCTTCATGCCCGGGGCCGCGGCCAGAACGCGGACCGCGGCCCGTGCGTCGGCGCCGACCTCGGGGTTGTCGGTGAGGTCGCGGAGGCGCTGCAGCGCCACGGCCCGCAGAGCCGAGTCGAGCGCGAGCTCGCCGCACACCGCCACCTGATCGCGCGGGCCGAGTCGGTCGAGGATCCGAACCGCCGTGGAACCCGAACGCAGCGTCTGCCCCAGCGTGGCGAGCGCGGCGGCCCGGTCTTCGGGCGACGCGTCGTTGATCGCGGTCACGGCCCGGCGGATCCCGACGCCCGAGGCGTCGAGCAATGCGACGGCCATCGCGTTCGCGGTCGGGGAAACGGGCGCCCGCGTGTCATCCGACTTCGCGACCGCGGGCTTGGCCCTGTCCTTTGAGGCGGGGTCGGGCTTCGCGGCCTTGATCGAGAAGATCACGCGGACGGGCTCGTAGGTCGACACCGGCGCGTCGTTCGCGGCGAGAGAAGGACCGGGCGTCAATCGCGGTTCGGCGGTGGCCCCGCCGCGCGAGAGCAGCACGCCGACGACGCCCGTAAGCATCAACATCGCAGCAGCGGCCAGGACCCATCGCAGGCCGACCCCGGAATGCGTGCGGCGCTCCGCGGGCGCGGGGGTCGCGAGCAGCGCCTCCCGGATGCGCTCGTCGGCGTCGCGCTGAGCCGCGAGCCGGGCCGCATCGGCGGGCGATGCGGCGATCGCGTGCTCAACCCGCTCGGTCTCGACGGACGAAAGGGCCCCGTCGAGGAGCAGTTCGAGCTCGGCGTCGGTGATCGAGCGAGCAGAGTCGTACGTACGAAGGTCGGAGTTCATGGCGAGCTCCTCGTCGGGCCGGTCAGCGGTTCCGTGGACGCGCCGGGCGGCGGTGTCGTCGCGTCGTCGTCTGTCATGGCGGCCCGCACCGCGGCCCGCGCCACATGCAGGCTCGAGCGCACGGCTTCGGGCGTGCACTCGAGGGCCGCCGCGATCTGGGCATAGTCGAGCCCCTCGACAAGCCGAAGCACGAGTGCCGCCCGCTGGCGAGGCGGCAGCGAGTCAATGGCCGCGTGCAGCGCGGGGGCGCCTTCGCTGGGGTCGGCCGGTGCGCTGCGTGGGGGGGGTGACGAATGAGCGATCCGCAGCGTGCGGGCGATGCGTCGCCGCAGCGACCGCTCGCGGTCGAGGTACACGCGGGTCAGGGTGGCCCGCGCATACCCCAGGTGCCCCGCTTTGTCGGGCGCCCGGGCCAACAGCGTGGCGAGGGTCTGCTGCACGAGGTCGTCGGCCTCGTCGTGGCGACGCGCCAGCGCCAGGGCGTACCGGCGGAGCCGTTCGCTCACGTCGCGCCAATCGACCGGAAGCGGGATCGCCCTTCCGCCGTCTCCAATCCTCGCCGCGCCCCCGCCCGCCCGCACGGCGTGGACGCCCGCGTGTCCCGCGGGTCGCCCGTCGACCGCCGGGTTCGCGTCGGGCTCGGTTGGTCTGGGCATGGCGAATCCCATGAGATGCTCCACCAACCAAGACGCCGCCGGCCCCCCGGGCGTCAAAGCCCGGTGCGCGGATTCGCCCCCGTCGGGTTCAGGAATTGTCCCACATCTGCCGCCTGGCCCCTTGCCCCCCCGCGGACGGCTTATGCGGACCCCGAGGACGGCCGATATGTCCCGGCCATGCCCCTCGTCCTCCACCGCTCCTCCGCCCCCCACCCGCCGACGCCGCCGGCCGCGCCGTGGCAGAATTCCGGCATCCATGTGCCGTCGAACATCCCGGGCATGCTCACCCGCGATGAGCGGAAGTACCTCGCATGGGTCGGCGCACAGTCGCCGACGGGGCGGATCGCCGAGCTCGGGTGCTTCCTGGGCTGCAGCACTACGGCCCTGCTCGCCGGGCTCGCCGAGCGCGACCGCCGGCGCGGCGAGGTCGACCCTCAGGCCCGCGTCATCACGTACGACTCGTTCGTCATGCCGCACGGCGGGGGCCGCCACTGGGCGCCGGGCGTGCAGGAAGGTGAATGGTTCGCCGACATCTTCGAGGCCAACGTCGCGCCGTACGCGTGCGCCGGCGGCCAGCGGCGGCTCAGCGTGCGCCACGGCTGGATCGCCGAGTATGCGTCGCTGGAGTCCTCACGCGAGCTGTACGCGGAGCAGGAGCCCATTGACGCCCTCTTCATCGACATCGCCAAGGTCTGGGGCGTGCACAACACGCTGCTGAACGCCTTCCTGTCGTTTCTGCCCGTGGGCGCGGTGGTCATGCAGCAGGACTTCAAGAGCTGGCTGCCCTGGCTGTTCCTGCACATGTGGCAGCTCCGCGGCCAGTTCGAGCCGGCCCACGACGTGCCCGGGGGCACCGTGGGCTTTGTGCGGCGCAGCGCGACCGAGCCCGAGGCGCTGTGGACGGCGTCGTCGTTCCCGAGCGGTCGCTTCGACGAGGTCTGGAACGGAGTCGAGTCGTCCTGGCGCGGGTTCGGGACCGGTCAGACCGCCATCCACGCCCTCCTCGCCCGCGGGCGCCACGCGATCTCGATCGGGCGCCACGACCACGGCGTGGAGTGCTTCGAGCTCGCGGCGGCCGACCGCCTGAGCCTGTGCGCGCGCGCGGACTTTGAACCCTGCCGGCCCGTGTTCGAGAGCACCTGGACCGACGCCCTGGTCGCGATGAACCGGGGCCTGGTGAAGGCCCGGGCCGCGGCCCCGGTCGTCGAGCGTGCGGCACGGGTCGCGTGAGATTGGGTGCCCCGGCGGAGCTCTGTCCGCCGGGTGAATCTGCCCGCACGTGATCCGGGCGGACAGAGCTCCGCCCGGGCACCCGACCGGTGAACGGAACAATGCGTGGACCCAATCGCCTACGCTCGCTCCATGCCCCTCTCCCGTGACCAGATCACCCAGCGGGCCGCCCGCGAGCTTCGCGACGGCTACATCGTCAACCTCGGCATCGGCATGCCCACGCTCGTGGCCAACTGCATCCCCGCGGGGATGGACGTGTGGCTGCAATCCGAGAACGGGCTCCTGGGCATCGGCCCCTTCCCCGCCGACAGCGAGGTCGACGCCGACCTCATCAACGCGGGGAAGCAGACCATTACCGCCCGCGCCGGGTCGAGCTACTTCAGCTCGAGCGACTCGTTCGCCATGATCCGCGGCGGGCACATCGACATGTGCATCCTCGGGGCCATGCAGGTCTCGCAGGACGGCGACATCGCCAACTGGATGATCCCGGGCAAGATGGTCAAGGGCATGGGCGGCGCCATGGACCTCGTCGCGGGCGTGAAGCGCGTGGTGGTCACCATGGAGCACAACGCCAAGGACGGGGGCATGAAGTTCGTCAAGCAGTGCTCGCTGCCCCTCACCGGCCAGCGGTGCGTCGACCTGCTCATCACGGATCTGGCGGTGTTCGAGATGGACGCCAACGCTCAAGGGGGCGCCCGCAAGTTCGTCCTGCGGGAAATCGCCGCGGGGTTGAGCGTCGCGGACCTGAAGGCGAAGACCGAGGCCGAGTTCGTGGTGCCGGACAAGGTCGAGACGATCGGGTAAGCGAGTGGCCTGACGTGCCACCGAGGAAGCCGCTTTGGGCTTCCTCGGTGTGATGGCGCTCAGCGTTGTCGGAACCGTGGAGCTTCTGCTGAACCGACGGTCGTTCGATGATCCAAGGCGATGGCACAGGAAACCGGAGCAGCGCCGACACGTTCGCACTGCGTTCGGCGGGAATGAAGATTTGCGACCAACCGCCATCGGGATCCATGTCAGGCCCCTCATATGACTTGGGGCGCCCTTCAATGTACTCGTCCTGCTTGTCTTGGTCCTGCGGCTTTGGATAGGCCTGCGCGGCATGCCTGCGCCACTTGGTCCACTCACTCGCCTGTGGGCACCTCAAGCCTTTGGCCAGACGCTCAGCGAGCCATTCGTCGACAAAGGTCAGCACTTCACCAATCGGGACTCGCAGCGTCCACCGCACGCGGGAATCGACCGTGCTCTGTTCCCATTGTGGACTTTCCGTGAAGCACCAAAGCACCTGGCCAGTGCCCACTCGATGCCGGACCTCTTCGTACTTGCGATGAAGACACAGCGGAGAGTGCCTCACCATGTGCGACCGGCGGGTATCGAGTGTGGCGTTGGCGTCGTCGATCATGTGGCCTGGGCTTTGCATCGTCCAGAGCGTGATGTGGTTGTCGGCCATGATGGGAAAGTAGACACTGATCCACACGAACTCGCGCTTTCCGAACAATGAACGACGCGCCGCGACCTGGCGACCGGCTGACTGCGCACATGGCATCGAAAGAGCCCCTTTGAGGGTCGTCAGCCCAACGTGCGCGAGAGGACTCGGCGCACCGAGGACGTCAAAGCCCGTCCTCGGTGGCACGTCGGACTCGGCGTCGTCCGTCTCCGCACCCTAGAAGTTGAACACTTTCCGCAGCCGCTCGACCACTGAGAGCGACGCGACATCGGCCAGCTCTCCCGCGTCGAGGAACATCCCGCCGCAGACCTTGCAGCTCTCGTACGCCACCTGCGGCTGGTTCAGGGCGTTCATCGAGATGAGCCGGCCCTTGTCACGCGGGCAGACCAGCGGCTTGGCGCTGGGCGCCTTTGCGGCTCCCGGTTTGAGCGTATCGAGGCCCGCGGCCGAGCCCGCGCTCACGAGCCGGTCGAGCTCGAGGGCGTCGAGCCAGAATCCGCCGCAGCGGGGGCACTGGTCGATCGTCACGTCGCCCGCGTGCACGTGACGCATCGGCACGTCGCACTTTGGGCAGGCGATCGGGCCGGTCTGGTCGTTGGTGGGCATCGGCGTCTCTCCATGTCAAATCGCCGCGGATGGTAGCGACGGGCCGGCTTTCGCGGCCCCGCCACTCGCAAGCGGCGTGCAAGCCCCGGTCGGGCGGTGACATTCATGGGTGGGCGCCGACCCCGTGCCGGCGCCGACGCACCGGCGAAGAAAGGACCGAGAATGAAGCTCATCGCCGCTTTCCTCGTCATCGGCCCCTGCGGCGCGCTGGCGGACATCGTGTACACCGCCGGAACACAACTCTCGCAGGGCGCGGTCTGGACCGACCTGTCACCGGGAGCGCCGCCGGAAGCGTCGTTCTCGGTGAGCGGCGGGCTCGATCCGATCGACGGCGCGGTGCAGGACGTGATCGTCTCTCGCCAGACCCCCGGCGGCCTGCTCGCGGGCAGCGCGGGTGTCGGGTACTTCGGGGTCAATCGCGACGCCACATACATGACCTCCGAGATGCAGTCGGCGGCCGAGTTCGAGGTCCCGTCCGGGTCGGAAATGCGGACCCGCGCACTGGCCCTCATCACCCTCGACTTCACGCTCACGCACGCAAGCCCCGTCGAAATGATCGCGTCCGTCGCCAACCACGACCCGGGCAGTGGGCCGCTGGGCAGCACGCGGACGACAATCCTGCTCACGCTCGCAGGCGGCGGCCCGGCCGTCCTCAGCCTCGACGCGACGTCGTACAACGAGGCGCAGTACTTCATGGGGTTGTTGCACCTCGCGGCGGGAGACTACTCGCTGCTGCTTCGCAACGAGATCGATTTCAGGGGAACGGGCGACCTGACGCACGACGGCGGGTATTCGCGCCTCGACTTCTACTTCGAGCCGGTCCCGGCGCCCGGCATCGGGGTGTCGGCACTCGTCGCGGCCATGATGATCGGTGTCCGACGCCGGCGCTGACGCCGGGCCACACCAGCGCGCCCCGCGCGATCGCTCGGCTAGCCTGTCCCCGCATGGGCCACCTCTGGTTCGACGCCCATCTCGACCTGGCGTATCTCGCGGTGAGCGGGCGCGACATGCTGCGTCCGCTGCACGCGCTGGGCGATCGCGCCGGCCCGCACACGCCGGCGTCGGTGACGCTTCCCGCGCTCGCCGAGGGCAACGTGCGCCTCGCGCTGGCGACGATCTTCACCGAGCCGATCGATACCGGCGCGACGGACACAGGCGGGACGCCTGTGCCACCGTCGAAGCTCACACCCGAGCAGTACCCCGCCGGAGACGCCGCCCGCGCGCACGCCGTGGGCCGGGCCCAGCTCGAGGTGTACCTCACGTGGCGCGACCTGGGCCGGGCCACGCTGCGCCTTCGCGAGGTGCTGCGCACCGACGCCGACGTCGGCGAGATCCGCGGCGGCATGGGCGTCGCCCAGGTGATCCCCGCGACCATTACGCGCCGCGTCGACGACGCCGACCGCGCCGTCGTTCCGCCGAGGGATGCCCGGGCCATCGAGGAGCTCGGCCTCTCACCCGGCGCCACGGCGGCCCTGCTCGGCGGAGCCGTGCGCACCGTCGCCGACGCGCTCGCCGCCGGCGACAAGGCCCTGCTCAAGATCCCCGGCCTCGGGCGGGCCGGCGTCCGCGAGCTCCGCGAGTCGCTCATCGCCCAGCGACTCCCGCTCCACGCCGGCATCCTGATTGAGAACGCCGACCCCGTGCGCGAGCCCACCGAGCTCCAGTGGTGGGCCGAGCGCGGCGTCGTCGCGATCGGTCTCGCCTGGGCCAAGCCCTCGCGCTACGCCGGCGGCAACATGACCGACCTGGGCATCTCCGACCTGGGCAAGGCCCTCGTCCGCGAGATGGACCGCCTCAAGATCGTCCACGACGCGTCGCACCTCTCCGACCGCGCCATGCGCGACCTGCTCGCCACGACCGACCGCACGATCATCGCCAGCCACTCCAACTGCCGCGCCCTGCTCGGCGGCGGCGCCATGGGCGAGAACCAGCGCCACCTCCACGACGACTGGATCCGCGAGATCGCCCGTCGCGGCGGCGTGATCGGGCTCAACCTCTGCGCCGGCTTCCTCAAGCCCGGGCTCAACCGCGACCATCCCGGCGGGCCGAATCACCCGACCGCGGCCGACGCGGCCGCTCACGTCGTGCGCATCTGCGACCTGACGGGCTCGCGCGACCACGTCGGCCTCGGCAGCGACATGGACGGCGGCTTCGGGGCCTCCTGGCTCCCTTCGGACGTCCCGTCGCCGCGGCGCCTGGGCGCGATCGCCGCGGCCCTTGCGGCCCGCGGCTTCGACGACGAGGACCTGCGGGCGTTCACGCACGGGAACTGGGCGCGGGTGCTGGCGTAGAGCGGAGCGATGCCAGAAAAAAACGCCGCCGGACCATTCGGGCCGGCGGCGCGGAGAAATTCGAATTCAATCGAATCAGCGATCGTCTCGATCAGGCGCGACGACGGCGGGCGGCGGCGATGCCGGCGAAGGCCAGCAGGCCGGCGGCGCCGGGGGCGGGGACGCCGAGCTCGCGGATGACGTACTCAGTCGCCTTGCCGGTGTTGTCACCGAAGACGTCGCTGAGGAAGCCGTTGAAGAAGACGTTGCCGCTGCGGCTGATCGCGGGGCCGAAGCCGTTGACGGCCTCGGTCACGCCACCGGCGGTGTCGTACGCGAAGATACCCCAACCGGGGTTGTTGTAGGTGACGCCGGAGAGGCCGTCGAAGAGGCCGCCGCCGACGGGGGCGTGGCCAGCGGGGTTGAGGTTGCCGCCCCAGCCGAGGCCGGAAGCCGCGAGATAGCTGGGCTCGCCGCCGGTGACGCGCCAGTCGCTGACGAGAATGCCGTCGCCGGGGTTGGCGGCGATGTAGTTGGCGAGGTCGACCTCGAAGCCCTGGGTGCCGCCGAAGTTCTGCTGGGCGGAGATCACATGGGTGTAGTCGGTCGTGCCGGTGAGCTCAGCCGAGAACGCGGCGGAGGTGTTGACCTCGGTGAAGGTCCAGCCGAGGGTGGTCAGCGCGTTGCGGTACACGCTGTTGGCGGGGGCGAGCTCGAAGTCGACGTAGAACAGCACGTTCGCGCCGCCGCGGGTGCCCTGAACCGTGTTCTGGTACGGGCTGACGGTGGACGCACCGCCGTTGGTGGCGAGCGCGACGGAAGCGAGACCAGCGACAGCGAGGAAGGAAACGATCGTCTTCATGTACTCTCTCCAAATTCGATGAGGTGTCCCTCAACGCAAGCGACGCCGCGAGCGGGGGGACTTCTAATGCCCGGTTAATGTACCTGATTTCGCGGAAGTATCTAGTCCCCAGCCGCCTCATTTAGGGTGGCTTATTGGACGTACCCCGAAAAGGCCCGTCCTGCTTCGCCAGAGGGGGTACGGGCGTCGAGTACGCACTGCAACAAGGGATATTTATCGTTTCTACGCCGTAGCGTTTCGACCCGGCGCTGGGATCGACATGAAGTCGATGTGGTTACCGGCTTTAGCACCAGCCCCCCGAAGTGCCGCGCAGCGAGAACGTCGACGGCCCTTCGCGCCGGATCGGGAGCTTGAGATTCGGGCACCAACCCGCGAGTTCAGCGAACGGGCGTCGCCGACGCGTGCTGGGCGGCCGCGGCGCACAGCCCGCACCATGTGTGCGGCTGGCTGGCGTCGAATTCGCCCGCCCCGACCGCGACAACCATCATCGACCGGGCGGAACCGGCCGGCTGCGGCAGGGCTGAGAGCTTCGACAGGAACTGCTTGCGGAAGCGGTCCTCGCCGAACGTGTACTCGGGGTTGTTGACGGTGTGCTGGTAGTACTTCGCGAGCCGGTTGTTCAGCTCGCGAATGCGGGTCTCGCTCGAGGGGTGCGTCGACAGAATCTCCAGATTACCGCCGCCGCCCTTGGCGGCCTCGGCCTGGAGGATGCCCTGCACCTGCACGGCGCCCTGGGGGTTGTACTTGAGGCGCTCCATGTAGCGCATGCCGAGGCGGTCGGCCTCGACTTCCTGATCGCGCGAGTACGAGAGGGCCCAGATGCCGCCCACGGCGGCGCCAGCACCGGCGCCGACGCCCGCTCCCGTCGCGCGGTCGTCAGAGCTGGCGGCGCCGCCGATGATCGCGCCGAGGATGGTGGTGCCGCCGACGATGGCGATCTGTTGGCCGTAGCGCTCGGAGGTGTGGCGCGCGGTGACGTGGCCGATCTCGTGGCCGACGACCGCGGCCATCTGGGCCTCGTTGGTCATCTTCGCGGCGAGGCCCTTGGAGACGAAGACCTTGCCGCCGGGGAGGGCGAAGGCGTTGACGACGTCGGAGTTCAGCAGGGTGAACTCCCAGTTGAGGTCGGCCATCTCCGGATCTTCGACGCGCGTGGTCGCGGCGAGGCGCTTGCCGATGTCGGTGATGTAGGCCTGCAGCTGCGGGTCGGTGACCTTGCCGCCGAACTCCTGGGTGAGCTCGGGCGCCTGCTCTTCGCCGATCTGGCGTTCCTCTTCTCGGCTGAGAGCGGCGTATTGGGAACGACCCGTGGTCTTGTTGGTCTCACACCCGGTCATGGGGGCCACGGACGCGGCTGTGAAAGCGATCGCGAGGGCGCCCCCGCAGCGGAAAAGGACTCGTTTGGTCGCGGACATTGTCGGAGATCCTCCAAGGCAGCGTGTTGGCAGCTTCCGTATCCTACAGGCGATGACTACCCCGAGTTCGGGTGTGAAATTGCCCCAATCCGGCCCTCATGTTGCCGGCCCGGACGCCGTGTGGACCGACCGCGACCTTGCTTCGCCGCACGCCGATACCGCCAAGCACGACAAGGTGCGGCGGATGTTCGCCGCCATCGCCGGCAGCTACGACCTCAACAACCGGGTGCACTCGCTGTGGCGCGACCAGGCGTGGCGCCGCCACGCGGTGCGGACGGCCAAGGTCATGACCGGCGACGTGGTGCTCGATTGCGCGTGCGGGACCGGGGACCTGACCGAGGCCTTCGCCCGCGCGGGGGCCGCCCGGGTGGTCGGGCTCGACTTCACGCAGGAGATGCTCGACGTAGCGGGACGGCGGCACGCCAAACTCGCGCCCGGGCTGCGCGAACGGATCCACTATGTGAATGCGGACGCGCAGGCCCTGCCGTTCGAGGACGGGACGTTCGATGTCGTGTCGATCGCGTTCGGAATTCGCAACGTCACGAGCCCCGCGAAGGCCGTGGGCGAGTTCCGGCGTGTCCTGCGCCCCGGCGGGCGTGTGGTGATCCTGGAGTTCGCCGAGCCCTCGCTGGCGCCGGTGCGCTGGTTCAATGGGCTGTACTGCAAGCGGATCATGCCCCGCACGGCCACGATGATCAGCGGGGACACGTCCGGTGCCTACAAGTACCTTCCGGCGTCGGTGGAGACGTTCCTGGCCCGCCCGCAGATGGAGCAGATGCTGCGCGAGGCGGGGTTCGCCGAAGTGCGATCCCGGGCCCTGACGCTGGGGATCTGCGTGTGCTACGCCGGTTTCGTCGCGTGAACGGCGTTATGAGACGCCGCGAGCTCAAACGCGGCTGCTCGTTCACGCGATCGACACTGGGGGCTCGATACTCCTCGTGCCGTGGGAGCTGCGGCCCGTGCGATCGACGCCCTTCGCGGGCGAACGTCGACGAGCAACGAATTGAGGTTCCGGCAAGGTGGAGCCAGGCCGGATCCGGTGACCCAAGACGAACACCGGAGCCGTCATGAGCAGCGAACGCTTTGTTGAACTGTTGTTTGAGACGTTGATCAGCGGGGACCGCAACGCGGCCCGCGAAGTTGTGGCACAGGCCGACACCGAAGGGCTTGGACCGGCCGAGCTGGTTCAGGACATCTTCTGGCCCACGTACGAGACGCTCGGGAAGCTCTTCAAGGGCGACCAGCTCTCGACGCTGAGCCACCACACCGCGATGCGACTGCTCCGCGTGCTCGTGGACCAGAACGCGGCCCGCCTACACCACGGCCCGAGCAACTCGCGCACGGTCTTCGCCGTGTGCGGGCCCAGCGACGCCGACGAGCTCGGCGCGCAGATGGCGGTCGACCTTCTCGAGGCCGCGGGCTTCAAGGTCTGCTTCGTCGGCGGCGGCATCGCCAACGACGAGATCCTCGGGCGTCTGCACGAGGATCAGCCCAGCATCCTGCTCATGTTCTGTTCGGCGCCGGGCGACCTGCCGCACCTGCGTCAGCTCGTCGACACGCTCCGCGAGATCGCGGCGTGCAACACGATGCAGATCGCGGTGGGCGGCGGCGTCTTCAACCGGGCCGAGGGCCTGGCGGAAGAGCTCGGCGCGGACCTCTGGGGCGCCAACCCGCTCGAGATCGTGCAGGCGCTGATCGACAAGCCGGCCGCGCGGGCGACGGCGACGCAGCGCACCGTCGGGCGCACGAAGCGCCGCATGGCGGCCTGAGTCGGGCGATCGACGACAACGAACGATGGAGGCGAACCGGGCGGGTCCCTTGTGGGTCCGCCCGGTTTCTCGCTTTCAAGCCGTGCGCGCACGGAGCAACCGCACGCGAGCCTCGGGGCTGCGTGTGTCCTCATTCGGCGTATTGAGCAATCACCGGTCGGTGCCGTCGGCGGCGTCGAGCTTGTACCAGGCCTCGGCGACCCGGGCCGCGGAGTCCGATTCGTTGGCGGTCGCGGGCAGGGAGGCGAGGACGCGCCCGGTGGGGTCGGCGAACCAGAGCACGGCGAGGTCGGTGCGCATGACGTTGGAGCCGACGCGGTGGTTGAAGTCGTCGCGGGTCCGCAGGCCGTCGCTCAAGAGGGCGAGGCCGGGGGCGTTGAACAGGGTGACCGGCCCGAGGCGATACCCGGGCTCGTGGTAGCGGTACTGGAGGTTGCCGAAGATGACGCCCTCGGCGCCGGCCCACTGCTCCGAGTACTTCGAATACGGGTGGTCGCCGGTGTGCGAGGGGCAGAAGAAGACCTGGCAGGTGGAGAGGTATTCGCCGGCCCACAGCAGGCCCAGGCCGTCCCACTCCGTCGGCTCCTTGCGGATCCGCATGGAGAGCTGGTACTGGCCTTCGCCGAGGCCAATCTCCCACATCTGCACGGTGGGGAGGGTGTCCTTGTGCTCGTCGGCGAACATGGCGAGGCCGAGGCCGACCTGGCGAACGTTGGACGCGCAGACGACGCGACGGGCCGTTTCACGCACCAGCGAGAGGCTGGGCATGAGGAGGCTGATGAGCAGGGTGATGACGGCGACGGAGACCAGCACGTCGATGACCGTGAATCCCCGAACTTTGATTCCCCGGATCTTGGGGTTCATGGGGGAGTTCATTGGGGTTCGCCCTGCGCGCTGAATCCATGGAGACCGCACGGGGAGGTCTGCACCCCCTACGCCCGGCTCCAACGCTCGACCGCAAGCCGCCTTGGCTCGCATCGCTGCGCACCTCTTTCTCAGTCCATTCCCGGCGCGGGAAGGACACTCCGGAGCGAGTCTACTTGAAGTGTATCGTGGCCGCAAGCACAACGTTCGCAGTGTGTCCAAAATGATGGAACCGAACAAGGTGCGAATAATTTGCGTATCGGTGGACGAATTCCCTAGATTTCCCTTGACTGGAACGGCAATCCGCTGCATCCTGAGAGGGGTCTGGACCGTACGTTCGCATAGGTTCCTGCCGCGGCGTTCTGTCAGCGCAGGAGCGAACGAGCCCGGACGCTCAACGCGGACAGCGCGTCGCGGACGATTGTAGAAAACTGTGTGGTTGCGTTTCCGAATGGTTCGGAAGCACTCGCATGTATGCCATGGAAGCACGACCGGACAAGGCCGCGATCCAGGACGCAGACCTCGACCTCATGCGGAGGGTGTCGGCAAACGACGCCGCCGCGGTCGCGGAGCTGTACGACCGTTTTGGCTCGCTCGTGTACCGGTTGGCGTATCAGGCCATGCCCAGCCGGGCGGACGCCGAAGACGCGGTGCAGGAGATCTTCGTCCGGTTGTGGAGGACCAGCCAGCGGTATGACCCCAAGCGGGCGGCCCTGGTGACCTGGGTGATGCTGATCTCTCGTCGGCATCTGGTGGACCGGCTTCGCCGAGCGCGGGCCCGTGTCAAACCAACTCCCCTTGACGAACGCCAGACCGAACACGCCGTCGGGGCTCAGCCTGGCGAACCGGATGCGGGAATGGATCGAGGCGAGCGGTTCGCCAAGCTCATGGCCCGCATCAACAAGCTTCCGGAATTGCAGAAGACAGTCGTGACGAGGGCCTACCTGGGTGGACAGACGCTGAGGCAGATCGGCGAAGAGTTGAACACGCCGATCGGGACGATCAAGTCGGCACTGAGCCGTGCCCTGGTCCGCCTGCGTGAGACGGGACCGACCGAGGAAATCAACACCTAGGCCAAACAGGACCGAAGCGCGAACAGGGTTGGGGTGTAAAGACGAATTACGCGGACGAAAGCCGCGACGAATGGAAAGTGAGTCCGACGATGAAGACACATGAACTCTTGGAACTGGCTTCGCTCGACGCCCTTGGGCTGCTCGACGACCACGAGCGGGAGGCCTTCGAGAAGGCCTTCGGCGCCGCACCCCCGCCGGTGCAGGCCCAGATCCGGCGCGAGCAGGCCAGGATCTCGCGCGCCGATCAGTACCTGCCCGAAGTCGAGGCCCCGGTCTCGCTGCGGGCCAAGGTGCTCGCGGCGGTGCACCAGGCGATGGAAGCGGTCACGGGCGCACGGCGCTCCGCCGCCTCGTTCCCCTCGCTGCTGCCCAGCCGCGGGGTATCGCCGGTGTGGCGCGGCACGGCCATCGCCTGCGCGGCTGCGGCCCTCGTGTTTGGCTTTGCCGGTCTGCGGATCTACAGCGACGTCAAGGACGTCAACAGCTATCTGCAGTCGAACCAGTGGGCCGATGCGTTCAAGAACATGGGCCCGCAGTTCGCCAGCAAGTTCCTGGCGGCCGACACGCAGTTCGTCGGCTTCGCGCCCGTGGCGCAGGACGCCGGCGTGAAGGCGACGGCCCGGCTCATGATCGACCCGAAGACCCGCACGGGGTACCTGTACCTGGCGGACCTCCCCAAGACCGCGGGCGCCTACAAGCTCGTCGTCGTGGGAGCCAACGGGCAAGTTGGCAAGGCGCTGGTGAGCTTCGAGGCCCGCAGCCCGATCATCGAGCAGACCATCCCCGGCATGAGCCTCGAGACCGACGAGACGCTGGCGATCATGTCGCCCAGCGCCGATCCGGCAAAGTCGGTCGCGATCCTGCGGACCGGCAACAGCCAGTAAACGTTCAGCCGATCACGTGATCTCAACCGCGACCGGGGCGAGCCACTCGCCCCGGTTGTCTTTTTCGCTCCCCGCGGGAGTGGGGGGGGCCTTGAGCTCCGCGAGCGCTTCCTCGAGGCGGATGCGTCGGGTGATCAGGCCCGTGGGATCGACCGTGCGCTCGGCGAGCAGCCGCACGCCTTCGGCGACCGATCCGCCGCGGGCGCCGACCACCGAGAACTCCCCGGCGGCGATGCGCGACAGGTCAAATTCGCCTGCCCCGCCAGCGACGCCGTCGGCCTTCGCGGACCGCTCGTCGGACCGCGGCGAAAGGGCGAATTCGGACGCGAGCACGATCGTGCCGCGGGGGCGGACGAAGCGGGTGGCCTGCGTCAGGGCGTCGTGCGTTGATGAACACTCCATCACGGCGTCCTGGTCGGCGCGCCGGCCGGCCTCGTCGATCGGACGGTTCTTGACGCCCCAGCGGTCGGCGAGCGCGAGCGCCTCGCGCCGGGCGCCCAGGAGTCGCACACGCGGATTCTCGCGCCACAGGAGCAAGGCCGTGAGCAGGGCCAGCTCGTTGTCGCCGAGCACGCTGATGAAGCCCTCGGCACGCCGGGGCACGATCGACCCGGCGTGCGAGGCGATGGCGAGCGGGACGCTCAGGAGTGCGGCGGCGTCGTCGACGTGCTCGGGGAGCGGGCACAGGGCGGCGGCGGGGACGGTCGCAAGTTCGGCGAGCCCGCCGTCGCGACCGGCGATGCCGGGGACGGTGCGTGCGCGGCAGTGATTGCTCAGGCCGCCCTTGCACAGGTCGCAGTGGCCGCAGGCGACGCCGGGCCACACGGCCACACGCCTTCGGGCAAGCCCGGCCCGCTGCGCTTCGGGGAGCGCCGAGACATCCTCGACGACGCCGACGAAGCGGTGGCCGAGGATGCCGGCGAACCCCAGACGCCCGCGGGCGGCGGCGAGGTCGAGTGCGGTGATGGCGGCGAGGCGTACGCGGACGAGCACTTCGCCGGGGCGTGGGGCCGGCACCGGGGCATCGCGGACGAGGCGGGGGCCTCCCCCCGCCCCCCCCACTGCTCCACCCGCGCCTGCGTCGGTCCGAATCGCTCGCATGGGGGTTCCATCGGCGATCGATCCGGCGCTCAACAGGGGGAGGGGGTCACTTGGCCGTCGGTTCTGCGCTGGGTTGATCTTGCGCTTCGGCGCCGGGGGTCCCCGTATCGGACGAGGCGAGGCCGACGGGCGAACCGGGGACCTCGTTGCGGGCCGGGGCGGGGAAGAAGGGCAGGTATTCGAGCCAGCCCTTCTCGCGGCTGAAGGTCGGGTAGACGTAGGTGGAGCGCGCGGCGAAGGGGGTCGGGGTCTCGCCCCAGGCGAGCCAGGCGCGACGGTCGTCGGCGAAGTCCTGGCCGGTGAGGGTCTTGAGGCTCTTGCGGGCCGCGGCGGTCACGACGAAGCGGTCGTCACTGAGCGCCGAGACGAGGGCCTGGTAGACGCGGTCGTCGGGATATTGGCCCAGGGCGTCGGCGGCCTCGGCGCGGATGTCGGGGTCGAGCTCGGGCTTGTGCTCCTCGTCGGCGTCGGCGCGGGCGTCGAGCCCGCCCGCCTTCGTGCGGTCGATGAGCGCGGGGATGACCACGGGGTTGTGGATGCGCTGCAGGGCCCGGACGGCCGTGACGCGAACGAGCCGGTCGTTGTCGGTGAGGAGCTTGGCGATGGTCGGGGCGTCGTCGGGCGAGCCGTGGAGGCCGAGGGCGAAGGCCGCGGCGGCGCGGACGGAGGGGTCGGCGTCGGGCTCGGTGTCGGGGATGGCGCCGAGCTGGGCGCGGTAGAGGCGGAGGTAGACGCTCTCACCGCCCCAGGGGGCGTTGGAGAGCAGCACGGTGCCGCGGAAGCGTTTGTCGGGGTCGTAGGGGTCGCCGGCCCAGGCGGCGGCCTGAGCGGGTGAGGGCGGAGCGGGCATGATGGCGAGGATGCTCTCGGACTCGGCGGCGCGCTGGCGCTGGGCGGAATCAACGCAGCCGGCGGCGAGGGCGAGCAGCCCCAAGGCTCCGGCGACGAGTATCGGTGTCCGCATCCGCATCGCCGCATGATAACCATCACGGCGGCTATCGTGTGACGATGGTTCGAACCGCTCACTTTCGCGTGCTGATCGGGGTAGCGCTGGCCGGACTGGCGGGGTGCGGGACGCACACCGGGCCCGAGCCGCAGGCGGACGCCGGAGGGCCGGCGCTAGTAAGCGGGGCGTTCGAGCCGGTGCTGCTCGAGACGCCGCCGGCCGCCATGCACGCGGACGCAGCGAGCGTGGAGGTGGTGCGCCGGGTGGAACTGCTGTCGTGGGAACGCGACGGGCCGCGCGAGCGGCGCAGGCTGGTCGTGGAGCGGAGCGGGCCGGGACCGGGGGAGACAACGTGGCAGGTGAAGCGCACGGCCCTGGAGCGAGTCGGGGGCGGGGCGGACGAAGCGACGCCGATCCGCACCGACTCGTACACGCTGACGCCGGCGGGCGAGGTCGCGATCGCGGAAGAGTTCAATCTCGACGAGAAGGTGGAGGTGGTGTTCGAGCCCGCGATGGTGGTGATGCCGCGGGACCTCGAGCCGGGCAAGGCGTTCGAGCAGAAGTTCGGGGTGAAGGTGTATCCGGGGGGCAAGCCGCGGAAGATCCTGAAGTCGTCGGGCACGGCGACGCAGACGATCGAGCTGACGGGGCTGTGGCGCGTGACGCTCGCTGAGGGTGAGCAGGTCGAGGCCCGCGGGGTGCGGAGCGTTTTCAGGGCCGACTTCGATCCGGCGAAGGTCGTGAATACGACGGAGCAGTGGTTTGTGGACGGGGTGGGGCTCGTGGCCGAGCGACGGCACGAGAAGACGACGGTGTTCGGGTTGCCGATCCGGGAGTCGAGTGAGCGGTGGGTGATGCGAGGAATGTCCGAGCCTCCCGCGCAAGCGGGAGGTCGGTGACGCCCGGACGCGCAGCACCTCCCGCTTGCGCGGGAGGCTCGGTTCAGCCGCAGCCCGCGGCGATATCTTCGAACCAGGAGTTGATGAACTCGCCGACGTCGGTGGAGTTGACGATGCCGTTGGCGTCCCAGTCGGAGGTGAGTGTTCCCTTCACCTGGTCCGCGAACCAGGCGTTGATGAACTCCCCGACATCGGTGGAGTTGGTGATGGCGTTGTGGTCGAAGTCGGCGCGGCAGGCGATGACGTCGAGCGAGACTCCGCCGAGGTTGTCGGCGCAGGGTGTGTCGAGGATGCAGAACTGCACCGTCTGGGCCTTGTCGAGCGTCAGAATTCCGGGCGGTCCGGAGTGCTGGAGCGCGAGCAGCGGCGTTGACCAGATGCCGCCGAAGGGGTCCGGATAGGAGTCGCTGGAGTTGTCCTCGTAGATCACGGTCCAGAGCACGACGAACCCGGTGGTGCAGTTGCCGTCCTCGGGCTCGCATCCCGTGACGGTGCCCCAGGGGTCCCAGGCCATGAAGGCGCGGGCGACGGGGCGCATGATGTACGTCCCAGCGGCCAGGGGGACGAAGACCCCGGTGCCGCCCGTCGGGCTGCAGTTGCCGACGGCGCTGATGTCAACGGGCTGTGCGGACGCGGAGGCCGCGAGAGCGAGCGACAGTGCTACCGCGGCAAGCACGGGCACGGTGGTGGTGGATTTCATGCGCGGTCCCCTGGTGGTGTGACGGCGTGCACACGGCCGCGGGCGGCGCACGCCGCGTGTGCGACCAGAGAACTCAGTTTACTGGCGGCTCCCTGTGCGCCAAGCCCCTCTGAACGGGTGGCGGGGTGCTCACCCGCAGCCGGCGGCGATGTCCTCGAACCAGGAGTTGATGAACTCGCCGACATCGGTGGAGTTGACGATGCCGTTGTGGTCCCAATCGGCGACGAGCGTGCCGAAGGCCTGATCCTCGAACCAGGCGTTGATGAACTCGCCCACGTCGGTGGAGTTGACGATGCCGTTGTGGTCCCAGTCGGCGGGGCAGGCGGGCTTCATGGGAGAGACCCACAGGTATGCGTCGCTGGTGAATGCCGGCGCCGGCGTGACCGCGAGGCCCGCGACATACCAGTTCACTCCGTCGTTCCAGATCCCCAGGGCGTTGGAACGCAAGTACCCGGGCGGGAGCGCGGCATGAAGGTCCTCGAAACTCTCGGGCGTCGCGGTCCACACCGCGGCACGGATGCTCGAGACGGAGGTGCCGACGTTTCCGACCTGACGACCGTCGTAGGCGCTGATCGCCATGCCGTTGTTCCAGCCGGCCGGCAGCAGGTCCACGTAGGACTCGGCGGAGCCTTGCCACAGCGCCGGGTGCGTGATGCCGCCGAACGCCGGGCCGTAAATCGCCCACCCGGCCTGCACGCCGGCGTGCGCGCCGAGGACGGCCGAGACCGAGATCTCCGGGATGTGCACCGGGTGCATATCGATCCACGACTCGGGAGTGTCGTGCCACAAACTGGCATGGGAGAAGCCGACCGAGGCGTACCCGGCCTGGGCATCGGCGTCGAGGGCCGTGATGATGGACTGGGTGGTGGCGACCGGGTGCAAGCTCAGGTAGCTCTCGGGCGTGCCGGTCCAGACGGCCGCGTTCGGCACGCCGTTCACGGTGACCCAGCCTGCCTGCATGCCCAGGGCGAGCGTGCCTTGCACCGCGAGGGCGCGGGATTGCTCGAATCCAGCCGGGTGGAGAGAGACGTAGGTCTCGGCCGAACCTGTCCAGAGCGCGGCGAGGGAGAAGTCGTCCCCCTTCTCATTCACAACCGCGACATACCCGACCTGCACGCCGCTGTGTGTGGCGAGTGCAGCGGCGGCGAACAAGTCGGGGACCTTATCCGGGGTCAAGTCGATGAACGCCCCGGGTGTTCCCGACCACAAGGCTGCCCGAGTCTGGCCGTTGAGCAGGACGACGCCGACCTGTTGGCTGGCGTGCACGCCGTACGCCTGTGAGGTGTCGAGGCCGGGGAGGCTCGGCTCGAGGTTGATCGCGGTCCATTGCGCCGACGCCGTCGCCGGCACCGCGGCCGCGACGCAGGCGGCGAGCACACGGCGAGCGGAACGCCGACGCGGGAGCGCGGGAGTCGTCAGTGGCATCATCGAGATCCCCTCATGATGAAGCCGACTTTGCGGCCTGATTCGGGCACGGGAACGCCCGACGGTCGCGCGGCATGGCGCGGGCCGGTCGGCTGTTTCAGCCTACATCGCAGCGCTGGGCCAACAAGGAGCCCGCGGTGTTAATAGTTGTTCGGCCTCGTGGTGGGAGAGCATCGAAGTCTCAGGGCAGACTTCGATGGCACGGGGCACGGGGGCAGGCATCGAAGTCCCAACGCGGACTTCGATGGCACGGCGTCGGCGGCGGCGCGCGAGAGCGAGAGCGAGAGCGCGTGCGCGTGCGCGAGACCGGGCCCCGGAGCGAGCACCGGGCGTCGCATAGTGAGTCGCCGTGAGCGAAAGGATGTTTGGGCGGACGGACCGACAAACACGCGGCCGCCAAGACCAGTCCACCGCGGAGAGGGTTCGCGCCAATCCCTCGGAGCAGGTGGCGGACCGCACGGGGCTTGGAGAACGGCGGCGCGGCGATGACAGGGGCGCAAGGATCAATTGGGAGCGCGGCGTGCTTCGCGCTCGCTTGACCGGACGGCGTCGCAGCTTCGCCGGTAGTCGCTGAGTCGGAACACCGAGATCGCAAAGCCGATCTCGGTGGCACGGTCCATGGCGCGGGTAGATGGCGGGAGACGGAGCGCGCCCGGCGACTCGCGGGTGGCATCGTCCGACAGCGGCCGATGGCGGGCACCGGGCTCGTGACGCGCACGAGGTTGGAAGCGGCGCGGCGGCGTTCGACGGGGGCGGCGGCGGAGGTGGCGAGGGACTCGAGGGCTTGGATTGCGGTGAGACGGGCCTGCGCGGAGTGGATTCGGAGACGGGTCCGGGTGAGGTGGTCGATGGCGTCGAGCTGGGCTTGAACGTCGGGGGATTGGCAGAGACTCAGGACATCGCGGACGGAGACACCGAGGGAGGCGGCGAGGTCGGGGAGGGAGAGGGTGGATGAGAGGATGAGGGAGAGGAGGTCGGGGTGGGCGCGCGGTGGCGCTTCGCGCGGTTCGGAGGGCAGGGTGTCGTGGGAGGCAATCACGGCCGTATCAATATACGGGTTTTGATCGGACTGTCAAGAGAATGTTCGGTAGTTGACGTAAATAACGGGGGGATAGGTGGTTACGTTGCCGTCTCGTTGGTCGCGGGGTTCAGAACATCGAAGTCTCAAGGCAGATTTCGATGGCACGGGACGTCACCCACAGCCGGCCGCGATGTCCTCGAACCACGAGTTGATGAACTCTCCAACGTCGGTGGAGTTCACGATGCCGTTGCGATCCCAGTCGGCGACGAGCGTGCCGTTGATGAGGTCTTCGAACCAGGCGTTGACGAACTCGCCGACGTCGGTGGAGTTGACGATGCCGTTGTGGTCGAAGTCGGCGGGGCACTTTTCGCCGCCGCCGGTCGCGCGTTCGTACGCGCCGATGTCGAAGGCGGGGCCGGAGGGGCGCGGTGTGCCCGCGCGATCGACGGGCGGGGCGGGGTCGCCGGCGAAGGACGCGGCCCCGGCGTCGATGGCGGCGCTGGTCTCGCTTAAGGTGTAGTCGGACCCGGCGAGGTTGGTGAAGAGCGCGGGCCATGACGCGGACGGCACGACGAACGAGTGCGTGTCGTGGCCGGTCTGGGTACGCCACTGCGCGAGCGTGAGGTTGCCGCCGGGACCGTCGCCGTCGGCGTCGATGCGGTCCATCATGATGTTGTAATCGCTCGCGAACCCGGGGAGGGAGTTGGCGGTGATGATGAGGCTGCCGCGGAAACCGTGGTAGTTGAGCAGGATGTTGTTGAAGAGCGTGTTGCCCGTGGAGGCGTCGGAGATGTTGACGCACCAGCGGGCGTTGGGGTTGGCGGTGGAGCCGTTGATGATGGTGTTGTTGACGACGAGGTTGTTGGAGGCGGGGAGCAGGCCGTCGATCTTGTAGAGCGAGATGCCGCTGGAGTGGTTGGAGTAGAGGAGGTTGTTGCGGATGACGGAGTCCTGCACGCCGTCGAAGTTGATGGCGGAGCCGCCGCCGGGGCTGACGCGGGGGACGCCGCTGGGGTCGATGTACGGCCCGCCGATGGACATCTCCCAGATGGTGTTCTGCTCGACGAGGACGTTGCGGATAACGCCGTCGCCGCCCTGGCTTTCGTCGGAGTTGACGTGAACGCCCTGGCTGGAACAGTGGTGGATGACGTTGTTGCGGGCGACGTGGTTATCGCCGGAGTTCGAGAAGTAGATGGCGTGCTCGTTGGCGATGTCGTGGATGAGGTTATTCTCGACGGTGACGTTGTTCGAGTGGCCGGTGAAGACGCCCCACTTGCCGTGGTTGTGGACGTGGTTGTTGCGGATGACGATGTGGCCGGTTGTCGAGTCGGGCGGACAGACGGAGCGGATGCCGGCACGGCTGTCGCGCTGGTCGTTGGACCCGGTGACCTCGAACCCCTCAATGACGATCCACGAGGTGGTGTCCATGTTGATGCGGGCCTTGTGGGCCTGGCCGTTGAAGGTGGCGGCCGGGGTATTCACGAGGACGCCGGGCTGTGCGCTGAAGGTGATCGGGGCGCCGGGGGCGCCGGCGTTGTCCTCGCCGATGTTGAAGCCGTTGTAGGTGCCGGGGAGGACGATGACGGTGTCGCCGGGGCCGACGCTGAACGCGGCGTGCTGGAGCGTGAGCCAGGGGTGCTTCTGCGAGAGGCCGTCGTTGGAGTCGCTGCCGCCCGACGCGGCGGGGGCGACGTAGTAGGTCGACTGGGCGAGCGCGGGGGCGCCGAGCAGATGCAGCGGTGCGAAAGCGATGAGAGCGATGGTCACGCTGCGATGCATACGGATCCTCGCGCGTGGGCTTGGGCGAGTGTACCAGGGGCCCGCCCTGAGCGGAAGGGGGTTGATGAAATGCCGGCCCGGCGAGCCGCGAGCACGGAGGCCCGTCGCTCACGCTCCGGGTTCGTTCAGCCGCACCCCGCGGCCGTGTCCTCGAACCACGAGTTGATGAACTCGCCGACGTCCGCGGAGTTGACGATGCCGTTGCCGTCCCAATCGGTGACGAACGTGCCGTTGACCTGGTCCGCGAACCACGCATTGATGAACTCGCCGACGTCGGTGGAGTTGACGATGCCGTTGTGGTCGAAGTCGGCGGTGCACAGGGGCGTGTTGCCGAGCAGGAGGATCTGGTCGGAGATCTCGTCGATGAGGGCGATGTCGATGGCGCCGTCGAGGTTGACGTCGAGCAGGACGGCGCAGGCGGGGTTGTTGGTGGCGAAGAAGGTGTCGGTGAGGGTGAGGACGCCGTTGATGTTCTCCATGAGATACCACTCGCCGGCGCCGAAGCTGGAGAGGACCCAGTCGAGGTCGCCGTCGCCGTCGAGGTCGGCGGTGTCGGTGGCGATGGAGCCGTCGAGGCTGAAGGTCTGGGGGGCGCCGAGGTTGCCGGCGCCGTCGCCCATGTGGACGCAGGCGCCCGAGTAGCTGGCGGCGCAGGTGACGTCGAGGTTGTGGTCGCCGTTGAGCTCGGAGCAGACGATCATCCAATAACCGAAGCCGGTGGTGAGGGCGGCGCCCTGCTGGAACGAGCCGTTGCCCAGGCCGCGGAAGACGGTGATGCGTCCGGAGTCGCGGCAGCCGACGACGAGGTCGGTGATGCCGTCGTTGTTCATGTCGGCGGCGGTGATGGCCCACTCGCCGTTGCCGTTGCCGTTGAAGTTGGTGAGGAACCCGAAGCCGCCCGAGCCGTTGTTGCGGATGACGCCGACGTTGCTGGACTGGGTGTTGGCGGTGGCGATGTCGATGTCGCCGTCACCGTCGATATCGAGGACGGCGATGCCGTGGGGCTGGCTGCCGACGGTGTAGTCGGTGCGTGGCGCGAAGTGGCCGTTGCCCAGGCCCATGAAGACCGAGACGGTGGAGCCGGAGGTGTTGGCGGTGACCATGTCGGCGATGCCGTCGCCATTGAAGTCCGCGGCCTCGTTGGGGCTGGGTGTGGGGCCGGAGGGGAAGGTGGGCGAGATGAAGGTCGCGAAGTCCCCGGGGTCGCCTGGGTTGTTGAGGAAGATCCGCATGTCCGAGGTGTCTTCGCACACAATGCAGATATCGACGGCCCCGTCGTTGTTGAAGTCGCACGCCTGGCCGCCGTACGGGCGGGGCGAGATCTTGGGCTCGGTGGTGTCGAGGGTGTCGAGGGGAGCGAAGGTCATGGTCGCGGGTCCGGCGGCGACCCAGAACTGCCAGGAGTATCCGGCGGCGCGGACGTGCGAGCCGTCGGCGCCGGCGATGTCATGCGAGAGCACGACCCAGACGCGCTCGCCCCGGGTGAAGGGGTCGCTGGGCGTGAAGCGGACGTGCGTATCGCCGTCGAGAAGAGAGAACGTGCCGGCGATCGGGCCGGACCGCTCGCCGAAGGCGTGGAAGCGGAAGGGCGAGGCCGTGAACGACGCCAGGTTCATCGCGCGATCGAAGGTGACGTCGATGGTGGTGGACGGCGCGTTCGCCAGCGAGTTCCTCGACGGCGTGTGTGACACGATCTGGAGCGTCTGAGCGCTCGCGGACGATGCGACAAGGGCGATCGACAGCACGCTCAGCCGGAGCGAATTCGACAGCGACAGCATGGCTTTGGTCTCCCGCCTTGAAATGGGCCTCTCGCGAGCGAGTCTACCGCGCCCGTGCCCGAACGCAAGGTGCTGGAGGCCGACAGCGGAGCGCCCCCTGTGTCATGTCGCTGTTCGTACGGCAGCAAATCTTTACATGACGCCCGGGCGTGCGTGGCATCCGTACCAGCGTTCACCCACAACCGGCGGCGATGTCCTCGAACCAGGAGTTGATGAACTCGCCCACGTCGGTGGAATTCACGATGCCGTTGCCGTCCCAGTCGGAGACGAGCGTCCCGTCGACCTGATCCTGGAACCACGCGTTGATGAACTCGCCGACGTCGACGGAGTTCACGATCCCGTTGTGATCGAAGTCGGCGAGGCACGCGGACCCGATCGTTACGCGATAGTCACCGTCGGGGTCGCTGTTGTCGAAGTACAGCGTGTCCTCTGGGCAGACAAAGAGAAACACGGCGCCCGCGGGCACCTCCACCACGACCTCGGTCACGTTCGCACGCGCGACGCGGAAGTCCTCGGGGATGTCCGTCGGCAGCCCGCCGAAAAACGTCGGGGCAGTGAAAACCGGCACTCCTGCCGCGATCGCGCCCGGGACGCGGTGCGGCTGACTCGTGGCGAGGAGCGTGCTGGACGACGAGAACACCGCGATTGTGCCGTTGCTCTGGTCCGCCGGGCTGCCGGTCTGCTGATAGCTCCCCGCGACGCTGAGCCGGATTGTTTCGCCGGACGTGATTCCGATCGCCGCGAGGTCCACAATCAGCGGGGCGTTGGGGCTGTCGGAGTTGGTGCGCAGGTAGGTGCCGCGCGGGTCGAGACTAAAGGATGTCTGTCCGTTGACCCCGGTCGCGGCAGAAGTAATCACGCCGAGGACCCAGAGCCGCAGGGTGTGCGTACGCATCGCCAATCCTCCAGTGGCAGACGGACCCGGTGTGGCATCGCACCGATCGACTCGGTACGAGCTTACATCGCTGGCGCAGGCTTGCCACCCCGACACGCGCTGCTCAGCCCTCTCGCGGCGCCGATTCGGCAGGCATTGTCGACAAAGAACGTGCGCCACATGGTGACGCCGGTTACGGGCCTTCCTGGTAACGAGGCGCTCAGCCCTTGGGCTTCCATCCCGCCTTGAACTTCCCGATCGCGCTCTCGAGCTTCTTTTCGAGCTCGCCGTCGATCGCCTTCTTCGTCGCGATCTCGTCCCACAGCGGCTTGTTCGCCGTCTGGAAGTTCTCCTGAAGAGCCTTCTCGAACTCGCGGACGTTCGCCACCGGGACGTCGTCCAGCAGGCCCTTGCCGCCGGCGAAGATCGAGATGACCTGGTCGGCGATGTGGAACGGCGTGTACTGGCCCTGCTTGAGGATCTCGACGAAGCGGCGCCCGCGGTCGAGCTGACGCTGCGTCGCCTTGTCCAGTTCCGTGCCGAGCTGGGCGAAGGCCTCGAGCTCGCGGGCGGCCGCGAGGTCCAGTCGCAGCGAGCCGGCGATCTTCTTCATCGCCTTCACCTGGGCGTTGCCACCGACGCGGCTCACCGAGATACCGACGTTGATCGCGGGACGCACGCCGGCGAAGAACAGTTCGGGCTCGAGGTAGATCTGGCCGTCGGTGATCGAGATCACGTTCGTCGGGATATACGCCGACACGTCGCCTTCCTGCGTCTCGATGATCGGCAGCGCGGTGAGCGACCCGCCGCCGTTCTCGTTGGACAGCTTGGTGGCGCGCTCGAGCAGGCGGCTGTGGAGATAGAACACGTCGCCGGGGTACGCCTCGCGACCGGGCGGGCGACGCAGCAGCAGCGACAGCTGGCGGTACGCCACGGCCTGCTTGGAAAGGTCGTCGTAGATGCACAGCGCGTGCTTGGGGGTCTTGTTCTTCATGCCGTTCCACATGAAGTACTCGCCCATCGTGCAGCCCGCGTACGGCGCGATGTACTGCAGCGGCGCGGGGTCGGAGCTGCCGGCGTTCACGACGATCGTGTACTCCATCGCCCCGTTCTTGCGGAGCGTCTCGACCGTCGCCGCGACCGTCGATTCCTTCTGCCCCACCGAGACGTAGATGCACACCACGGCGTCGGGGGTGCCCCAGTACTGCTTCTGGTTGATGATCGTGTCGATCGCGACGGCGGTCTTGCCCGTCTTGCGGTCGCCGATGATGAGCTCGCGCTGGCCCTTGCCGATCGGGATCATCGCGTCGACCGACTTGATGCCCGTCTGGAGCGGCTCGGTCACGGGCTGACGCTCGGCGATGCCGGGAGCGATGATGTCGATCTTGCGGTACTCGGCGGCCTGGATGGCCGGGCCGTTGTCGAGCGGACGACCCAGAGGGTCGACGACGCGCCCGAGCAGGGCCTCGCCGACGGGCACTTCGAGCAGGCGACCGGTGGCCTTGACGAGGTCGCCTTCCTTGACGGCGAGGTAGTCGCCGTAGATGACCGCGCCGACGGTGTCCTCCTCGAGGTTGAACACCTGGCCCATGACGGCGCCCTTGGCGCTCTGGAACTCGAGGAGTTCGCCGGCCATCGCCTTGGCAAGCCCGTAGACGCGGGCGATGCCGTCACCGACTTCGACGACCCGTCCCACTTCCGAGACTTCGAGCTCGGCGGAGTACTGGGCGATTTCGTTCTTGATGACGGAGGCGATTTCGTCGGTGCGGATCTTCACGGGGAGATTCCTGTGCTCGAAAGAGGTCGCGGCGTTGTCAACGAACACCCTCGGCCGATGGGTTCCAAAACCCGAACGCCCAACCACGCCAAGGGAGCGAACGGTAGACCCCGCTTCACGGTTTGGCGAGCGGCTGAAGCGGATGATCCGAGCCCCAACCCGCCGCTCGGCGCTCCCCTGGGCGTGACGTGGCCGGCATCTCGGACCTGGCGACCAACCGGCCCGCGCGAGCGACCGAAGGCGCCATTCGTTTCCGCTGTTGACAGTGCCCCGCGATCAGGTAGATTCCTAATTCGGGAGTTGCGGGGCCGTTTTGTGAGGTGCGTGATGCGTTCCATCGCTTTCGCGGCGGCGCTGATTCCGTTCGGCGCGCTCCCCGACCTGTGCTGTGCCCAGGTCTACCCCCCCATCCACTTCGAGGAACACGACTTCGGGCCCGGCTCGATCACCGTCATCCAGGGAGGCTGGGGCATCCCCGGCGGGGCCCTGCTCGTCGGCGTGCCCTCCGGCGGCAACCCGGACGCGGCCGGTGACGTCAACATCACCGTCGCCCCCGGCAACCCCGGGCCGCTGTACCCCAACGGCAGCACCACCTTCGGCGTCTTCCTGCGCAACACCTGGTCGCTCGACCCGGCCGCCCTCGGCGGCATCACGTCGCTGAGCTATTCCCTCGACTCCCGCTTCGTCGCCTCGTCCATCGGCGGCGGGTGCCAGTGCTCGGGCGAGTCGTTCATGCTCCGCCAGGGCGCACGGCTTTACACGGCCGACGCCCACGCGACGAGCGTGGCATGGGGCACGCGCGCGGTCACGGGGCTTGTCGCTACCAGCTTCAACGAAGTGCTCTTCGGGAACCCGATCTTCTTCGACACATCATCTCACCCGAACTTCTCCGCCACCGGCGCCCCGCTCTCGATCGGCTTCTCACGCGGCAACAGCAACAGCCCGCCGGGCTTCGCCGGCTACAACCTCTCGACCCGGGCGGACAACCTGCTCGTCACGGCCGTGCCCTGCATGCGCCTCTCGACCCTGAGCGCCGAGCACCGCACCTGCACCGCGGCGCCCGCCCCCATGTCGTTCGACGCCGATCCCGCATACCCCGTCTCCACCCAGTGGCAGATCGACGACCCGAAGAACCCCGGCCAGTGGCTCACCCTCGCCGACGGGCCGCTCGGGAACGGACTGACCTTCACCGGCACCGCCACACCTTCGCTCACCGTCACCCCCACAGGCGCCCAGTTCCCCTCCGGCGTCGTTCGCTCCCTGCGGTGCGTCGTCTCGAACGCCTGCTCCACGGCCTATCGCGCCACCACGCTCCGCACCTGCATCGCCGACTTCACCTGCGACGGCATCGTCAACTCCACCGACGTCGGCGAATTCATCAACGCCTGGTTCGCCGACCAGGTCAAGGGCTCGCTCACCGCGGACTGGGATCACAACGGCATCGTGAACTCCACCGACGTGGGCGAATTCATTAACTCGTGGTTCGAGGATCAGGCCAACGGCTGCGGGTCGTGAAATCCGCCGCCGCGGAACGTGCTTATTAATGTCGAAGCGTGCGCCGCGGCTCCGCGAAGACTCTCTCTTTGGTGTAGGCTGTCTCCCGAGGGGTCTGGAGAGCTCACGATGCCCGCGTCCTCCCGCCGCGCTTCCGTTCTCGCGATCGTCGGCGCTCTCGCCGCGGTCGCGTTGTGCCCCGCCTGCGCCCTTGCCCAGACCAGCGTGTACGAGCCGTTCGACTACGCCCCGGGGCCTCTGATCAACCTCAACGGCGGCAGCGGATTCGGCAACCACTGGTCCGGCGCCGGCGGCAATTGGTACGTGAACGAGCCCGGTCTCACCTTCGGGTGCGGATCCTCGTTCACCACGTTGGGCAACCGCGCGGTCGTCGGCCCCGCGTTCGGTTCCTTCGCCGTTCGCGCCCTCGCTTCGGCCTACACCACCGACTCCGATTTCTGGTATAGCTTCCTCTACCGGATCGACGAGAACGCCCCCTCGGGCAACCGCTACTCCGGCACGCTGCTCTCCAGCGGCCAGTTCCAGCCCTTCATCGGCGTCGATGGAAGCGACCTGCGGTACTACGTCGCCAACTACGGCGTCGGCGTCCCCTTCGTCGCCACCGTCGAGACCGCCGAGGTCGGCCGCACCGACCTCATCCTCGTCCACGTCGTCGTGCAGGAAGGCTCCGACATCGTCTCGCTGTGGATCAACCCGCCTCTGGTCGGCGATCTCCCCAAGCCATCGGCCGAAAACACCCAGCTCGACTTCGGCGGCACCGGCATCAACGGCGTCGGCCTGGCCGCCGGCAACATGGTCGCCAGCGTCGACGAGCTCCGCTTCGGCCCCACCGCCGCGAGCGTGCTTACAACCTCACCGACCGTTCCGACGCCCGACTTCGCCGTCGTATGCCGAGGAGGACAGGCCGAATTCTCCGTGTTCGGTGGACCCTCCGCGTACGCCTGGGAGGTCGAAGCTGTCCCCGGCAGCGGCGAGTGGACGGCGCTCAACGACGGCGTCATCCCCGGCCTCGCGATCGTCGCTGGGTCGCACACGCCGACGCTCTCGCTCTACGAAATCGAAGCACCGCACCCGGGCGTCAACGTGCGTTGCGTAATCACCGGCGACTGCACGGTCGTCACCCAGATCGCTTCGCTCCTCGTCCGGTGTGCCGCCGATTTCAGTTGCGACGGCATCGTCAACTCGACCGACGTCGGCGAGTTCATCAACGCCTGGTTCCTGGACCAGGTCAAAGGTTCGCTCGTCTCCGACTGGGACCGCAACGGCATCGTGAACTCCACCGATGGGACTTCTGAACAACTCAACGACCGCGGGCGATGATCGGCGGGGATGGGGATGGGGATGGGGATGGGGATG
>CAZMCC010000022.1:0-42344 GCA_964564695.1 uncultured Phycisphaeraceae bacterium
CTCGGACTTGACTTCGGCCGGGTCTTCATAGACGTGGCTACATTCCGGCGCCCCTTCGGGGCGAAGAGGGGTGCGACGCGCGCCAACACATCGGGGCGCTTGCGCTCGATGCTCGTTGAAACCCCACTCGCTTGCGCTCGCATCTCTCATTCCGCGCTGAGCTTCAGCAGAATCCGATCCGTCGGGGCATCCTGCTGCACGACCACTCGGCGCTGGCGCACCAGTTCGAGCAACGCGAGGAACAGGCCGATCATTTCGGATTTGGAGCGGCCCCGGAAAAGCTCGACGAAGTCTACCGGGGCGGGCTCGGAGCCCTCGGCGCCGGTCATCGACCCCAGCTCGTGCAAGCGGTGCACCAGGTCCTCGGCGTGGACTTCGATCGGGGTCTCGTCGATCACCACGCGGTGGTCGCCCAGGCGCGTCATGTCGACGCTCGCGAGGATCTTCGCGAACGCGCCGGCGAGGTCGGAGAGCGTCACATCCTCGATGTCGACATCGGCGAGCTTGCGGGCGGCCTCGGCGAGGCTCTCGCGGTCGAGGTCGGCCCTGGTCGCGGGGAAGCGCCGGTCCCAGTCGTCGCGCTTGCGACCCAGGGCGTCGGCCGCGTCGCGGTAGCGCTTGTACTCGAGGAGCTGACGCACGAGCTCGGCCCGCGGGTCGATGAGCTCGGAGGCGGGGGATTCCGGGGTGGACGCGGCGACCGACACCGCCTCGTCGCCCTCACGCACCGGGATCGGCGCGAGCATGCGGGCCTTGATCTCGGTGAGCGTCGCGGCCATCACCAGGAAGTCGCCGGCCACGTCGATGTCGATCGTGTGGACCTGGCGGAGATAGCCCATGTACTGGCGCGTGATGTCGGCGACCGGAATGTCGTGGATGTCGACCTCGGCCCGGCGGATGAGGTACAGCAGGAGGTCCAGCGGGCCCTCGAAAGCGTCGATCTCGACCTTGTATTCGGTGCTCAAATCAGGACTCCGGCGGCCGGTGACGGTCGATCTGCCAGTGTACCCTTACGTCCGTGAGTGCCGTGAGCCAGACCAAACCAATCAGCGTCCAACCGACACCCCTGACCCCCGCCCCCACCCCCAGCCCCTCCACTCCCGCAGGCGCACCCGCGGACGAGCGGGCCTTCGCCCAGCGGATCCTCGAGGCCGAGGCCCGGGCGGTCGCGGGGCTTGGGCAACGGCTCGGGCCCGCGTTCGAGCAGGCCGTGGGGCTGATCGTGGCGTGCGCGGACGCCCACGGGACGATCCTGGTGACCGGGCTCGGGAAGAGCGGGCTGATCGGGGCGAAGATCGCGGCCACGTTTACGTCGGTCGGGATCGCGGCCCACTATGTGCACCCGACCGAGGCCGCCCACGGCGACCTGGGGAACTTCCGGCGCCAGGACCTGTGCTTGGCGCTGTCGTACTCCGGCGAGACCGAGGAGGTCGTGGCCCTCGCGGGGTTGCTCGCACAGGACGGGATTCCGGTGATCTCGATCACGCGGGGCGACGGGGCTTCGGGGCTCGAGAAGCTGGCGACGGTGTCGCTGGGGATCGGGGCCGTCGACGAGCCGGACCTTTCGCCCGCGCCGACGTGCTCGACGACGGCGTCGCTGGCGCTGGGCGACGTCCTGGCGCTGTGTGCGTCACGCCGTCGCAACTTCACCGACGACGATTTCGCGAAGCGTCACCCCGGCGGCACGCTCGGCGGGCTGCTGCGCCCGGTGATGGAGATCGTGCGGTTCCGCGTGGGTGTGCACCTGAACGCCGTGCCGCACGACCGGACGGTCGCGGAGGCGCTGGAGCAGGCGGACACGGGGGTGCGTCGGCCCGGGGCGCTGCTGCTGGTGGACCCGAAGACGGGGGTGCTGAGCGGGATCTTTACCGACGCGGACCTGCGCCGGCTCGTGCGCAAGAGCCCTGCGGACCTGGCACGGCCGGTAAGCGAGTTCATGACGCGTCAGCCGAGCACGCTGACGGTGGCGGCGCTGGTGCGTGACGCGGTGCGGCTCGTGAGGCAGAAGCGGGCCGACGAAATCCCGGTAGTGGACGAGACCGGCAAGCCGCTGGGGATCCTGGACGTGCAGGACCTGGTGGCGATGAAGGTGGTCAAAGAGTGAGCGCTCACCCCCCCTCCGCGCGGAACTCGGGTGTGTCTTCCAACGGTCGCACGTTCGCGTCCCCGGCCGACGTCGCCATGCTGGTGATGGACGTCGACGGTGTGCTCACGGACGGGTCGATCCTGATTGACGACCACGGGCACGAAACCAAGCGGTTCAACGTCCGCGACGGGGCGGGGCTGCGGGCGTGGACCGGATTAGGGTTTCCCGCAGCGGTGATCACCGGGCGCGCCGGGGCGGCCCTGCAGCACCGCATGGCGGAGCTGGGGATCGCCGAGGTGGTGCAGGGATCCAAGACCAAGGGGGCGGCAATCGAGGCGCTGTGCCTGCGCACAGGCGTCGATCTTGCGCGTGTGGCCTATTTGGGGGACGATTGGCCGGATCTGGCGGCGATGCGGGTTGTCGGATATCCGATCGCCGTGGCCGATGCCGATAACTTGGTGCTGTCGGCGGCGGCGTATGTCACGTCCGCTCCCGGCGGCCGCGGTGCGGTTCGGCAGGCGATCGAGCATCTGCTTGAGGCCAAGGGGCTGATCCAGCGTGCGGCGGACCTGCTGGCCGGAATCTCCTCCCCACCCCCCCCACCACCCCCACCACCGCAAACAACCGCTCGCCGGCAACAGGAAGGGTGACCACGGATGTCGATCCCCCCGAACTCTTCGTACGACCCGAATCTGCCCAACGAGCCGACGGAGCCAACCCACCCGGGCGCCGTTCCTGCGGGTGATGGCCCCGGCGGCAAGCCGGACGCCGCCCGCGAGCGCCTCCCGACGAACTGGGCGGCGCCGCTGCCGGGGTTTGACGGCGGGCTGCTGGATGATCTTGAGATCGTGGCCGAGCCGGCGCGGTCGGGGCCGGGGGCACGCAAGGTCGGGCTGCTGATGGCCGCGGCTCTGGTGCTCATCGGCGGGGGCGTGGGGCTGCTGCTGTGGCAGCGTGGAACGACGAAGCCGGCGACGGGCCCGCAGGCGCAGCGGGCGCCAACGGCGGTGCCGGTCCGCAAGCCCGCCGAGCCCCCGACGGCGCCGGCGAAGGGCGAGACGGGGATCGCGGGCGTGACGGCGAGCCAGTCGGCCCGCATGCAGTTCATGGACCGTCGCGACCCGAACCGGGTCGCGGGGGAGCTGCGGTACAGCAAGCTCGAGCCTCTGGAGCGCGGCCAGCAGCTGATCACCGAGCCGCGGGCGTGGATTTATCTGAAGGACGGTCGCACGGTGCACGTGCAGGCGGCGAAGGCGAAGCTGACGACGAACACGTCGGGGGACAAGCCGCAGGAGCCCGAGGCGGGGACGTTCGAGGGCGCGGTGGTGGTGCGGATGTACCCGGCCGGCGAGAACGGGCAGTTCGCGAAGATCGACGTGGACACGGACCGCCCGTCGCTGATGTTCACGACCGACGCGTTCACGTTCAACTCGGTGCTCAGCGAGGTGACGACGGCGTCGACGTGGGAAGCGAGCGCGCCGACCTGGGAGTACAAGGCCCGCGGGATGCGCCTGGTGTACGACGAAGTTTCGCAGCGGATCGAGCTGTTTGAGACCGACGGGGACAACACGGTGACGGCGTTCGCCGGCGCCGAGAACGAGGCCAAGACGCGGAACGCGGCGAAGCCGGCGGACGCATCGGCCCACGCGGATCCGAACGCGGCGCCCGCGCCGACGGACGCGCCGGTGGCCGCGGCGCACACGCCCGAGGAAGTGATCTACCGCGCGGAGCTCACCGGTCCCGTGACGCTCGCGGGTGAGACGCAGCGGCTCGAGGCGCCCGAGGGGACGGTGTGGGTACGGCTGATCGACGGGGCGCTGCGCGAGGGGGCGGTGGCGCCGGTGAAGTTCGCGGAGGCCAAGGGGCAACACGGCGCGGCGGAGCCGCCGGCGACCCCCACGACCCCCACCACGCCCGAGGGCGGGAGCGACGAAGTGGCGGCGGCCCCCGCTTCGTCCGATGGCGGCGGCAAGGGCGCCACGATTCCGACGCGGGGCGGGTCTGACAAGTCCGCGGGAACGATGACCTGGCCGGGGCCGATCACGGTCCGGCCGGTGAAGGACGCCCCCGAGCTGGCCAAGGACGACGTGCGGGTGCGCCTGAACGGCGAAGAAGCGGGGTCGGTGGTGATCCGCGACGAGAAGTCCGGGCTGAACGGGCGTGCGCGGGCGCTGGAGTACGGCGCGACGACGCGGGCGCTCTCGCTGAGCGGGCCGGGTGAGTCGGGCGTGTTCTTCGCGGCCGCGGGCGGGCAGACGTTTGAGGCCGACACCGTGAGCGTCGACATGGGCTCGGGCATCGTGACGGCGGGCGCGGGACGGGGCGTATTGAACGGCCCGGGCCTGCCGGCGGACCAGGCCGCGGCGTTCCAGCAGATCACGTGGGACCAATCGGCCGAGTTCACGTTTGAGATGAAGGACGGAGCGATGACGTCGGCGCTTCGCCGGGCCGAGTTCAGCGGGTCCCCCCACACGGGCAACGGATCACGCGGCGTGATCGCGACCGACCGGCGCTCGGCGCTCTCGGGCGACCAGCTCGTCGCGGAGTTCAGCCCCACGAAGGCGAGCCCGAACGTGCTGTCGAAGGTGGTCGTGATCGGGTCGGCGCTGGCCGAGGGCGGCTCGGCCGGGTCGCTCGGGGCCGATTCGCTCGCGATCGAGTTCACGCCCGACGAATCCGGGCGCGAGGGCGAGCCGACGCGGGTGCTCGCGGACGGCAACGTGCTCGGGCAGCGAGAGGGCACCATGCTGCGGGCCGGAAGGCTCGAGACGGGCCTGGCTCGCGACAGCAAGAACAACATCGGACCCACGCAGGTGTTCGCCGACGACGACGTGCGGTTTGACCGGCCCGACGGCGTCGGCGCCACGGCCCGCTCGCTCGTCGCGGACGCGCAGGCCCAGACCGTCGTCCTCACCGGCAGCCTCGCGACCGAGCCGGCGAGCGTGTACAAGGACAAGTCCATCATCACCGGCGAGCGGATCGACCTCGACGGCAAGGCCCGCACGCTGCTCGTCACCGGGGCGGGCAACTTCAGCCACGAGCAGGCGCGGCGCAAGGGCCCCCGCGGCGACGAGCCCGCGAGCGAGGGCCTGGCCGACCCGGACATCGTCCGCGCCGACGCGACGTGGACGAAGGGGATGCGGTTCAACGACACGACCGGCGTGCTCGAGTGCGAGGGCGAGGTCGTGGCGATGACCGACCCGGCCGGGCTGCGCGTGGACCTGGTCCGCGGCAACCGCGTGCGGCTGGAGCTGACGCCGGCCGCGGAGGCCAAGGCGGCGAAGGACTCGCTCGAAGGTCTCGCCGGCGCCAACTCGGGGAACGAGGATCGGCGCCTGCTGCGGGCCGAGGTGTTCGGGCACAGCTATGACACGCAGGGCGGCGCGCCGGCGGTGGTCGAATCGCGGCAGTTCGCCCCCCCACCCGCGGGCGACGGCACCACGGGCCGCACGCTGGAACGGCTTCTGTACATCGAGGGCGACCACGTGATCGCGGACGCGCAGGCGGACACGATGAACGTGCCGGGCCCGGGCAAGGCGCTGATTGATGATCGTCGGCGCCCACAGGGCGAGGACGCCCGGCCGGTGCTCGCGTCGCAGCCGTCGGACCTGGCGGCGATGGGCAAGACGGTGGGGTCGTCGCTGTTCCTGTGGGACGGATCGATGGTGTTCGAGCGGCGCACGGGCGTGCTCGACCTGCACCGGTTCGTGCGGGTCGTGCATCAGCCTGTGGACGACCCGACGGTCGTGAAGCTCGAGGCCGAGCGGCTGACGGCGACGCTGCGCTCGCGGCGCGGGCTCGACGGCCAGGCGGCGCCGGCGGCGGGGCTGACCGGCAAGGGCTCGGCGGAACTCGTGAAGGTCGACGCGCTGGACGCGGTGTATCTCGAGTCGCAGGTGCCGGGCAAGGCGGGGACGCGCCGGCTGCTCTTGTGCGACAAGCTCAACTACAACGCGGACGCACGCACGGTCGAGGCGTTCGCCGCGGACCAGAACCGGCTGACCTTGTTTGATGAGACCAAGGGCACGGCCGTGACGGCCGAGCGGCTGTTCTGGGACATCGCGACGGACCGGTCGGAGATCATCAAGCCGACGCCGATTTCGGCGCCGCGGTGAGCGGTGTTGTGAGATCAGCGGGTGGCATGCTCAATCGGCTCCGCGATGAGCATGGGCTTCACGCTTGGGTTCGCGGAACATGCTCAAGCCCAGAGCTGCTTGAGCATGCCACCCCGGGCCGTCTCATCGCGAGCTCGCCACCCGGTCGATCTCGTCGAGGGTCGTGACGCCGCGGGCGACCATCTGCCAGCCGCTTTGGACGAGCGTGGTGAAGAGGCCGGTCTCGATGACCTTCTTCATGCCGGTGATGGTGGGCTCCTTGAGGATGACGTCGCGGAGCTCGTCGGTGAAGTCGAGGAGCTCGAAGATGGCACGCCGGCCGCGGTAGCCGGTGCGGAGGCACTGGTGGCAACCGGTGGCGACGAAGATCTCGCGCTTGCCCTCGAGGAAGCGGCCCAGTCGCGTGGCCTGGCTGGGGGTGACGGGGATCGGGCGCTTGCAGTTCTCGCACAGCAGCCGCGCGAGGCGCTGGGCGAGGACGAGCTCGAGGGAGTTGCTCACCAGATAGGGCTCGATCTTGAGGTCGAGCAGGCGGAACACCGACGCCATCGTGTCCTTGGCGTGGACGGTGGAGAAGACGAGGTGCCCGGTCATGGCGGCCTGCATGCCGGTGCGGGCCGTCTCCTCGTCGCGGATCTCGCCGATGAGGATGACGTCGGGGTCCTGGCGGAGGATTGAGCGGAGCAGGTTGTTGAAGGAATTGCCCTGCTTCTCGTCGACGGGGATCTGCGTGACGCCCTCGATGTGGTATTCGACGGGGTCCTCGATCGTCACGACGTTTCGAGTAGTTCGGTCGATCTCGCGCAGCGCGTTGTAAAGCGTGGTCGTCTTGCCCGAACCCGTGGGGCCGCAGACCAGGAGCATGCCCGCGTCCTGCTGGCAGACCTTGCGGAGGCGGTCCTGCATGTAGGCGGGGAGGTCGAGGTCGCTGAGGCTGCGCGGGGAGTCGCGCTGGTCGAGGACGCGGAGCACGAGCTTCTGGCCGTGCATGCTCGGCGTGAAGCTGACGCGGTAGTCGACGCGGCGGTTCTGGAGACGCGTCGAGAACGACCCATCCAGCACGGCGTCGCGGGCCGCGGGGGGGAACTGGCAGGCGGTCTTGATGAGCCCGTACATGACGTCGCCGACCTTGTTGGGGAGGTCGACGATGTGGACCATCTGGCCGTCCACGCGCATGCGGACCTGGAAGTTCTCGCCCTTGGGCTCGATGTGGATGTCGGTGGCACGGCTCTTGGACGCCGCGAGCAGGTGGAGGCGGAGGCCGACGGGGCCGGCGGAGTCGCCGGCGAGGGCCGGGGTGGGTTTGCCGCGCCCGTCGATCATGGTGACGGCCTCGTCGGCGCCGCCCTTGGGGGGCAGCAGCTCGATGAGTTCGCGGAGGCTGGTGGCCCAGGCGCCGCCGGCGGGGACGTCGTCGTCGTCGGACTTCGGCCCGCGTGCGGCCCGCGCCAGGCCGGCGACACCGGAGTTACCCTCGCCGGAGGAGCCGTCGTCGACCTCGACCGAGAACTGGGTGGTTCCGATCTTGATCATGTCGCCGACGGCGAGCTGCTTGTCCTGGATCTTGGTGCCGTTGACCTTGGTGCCGTTGCGGGAGCCCAGGTCACGGATGCGGACGAGGCCCTCGCCGTAGGGCTCGACGACGCAGTGGTAGCGAGAGAGGAGGTCGTCCTTGATGGGCAGGACGTTGTCGTCGTTTCGGCCGATGGTGACGGGGCGACCGGCGACGAGAACGCCTTGGCCGGAGCCGTCCTGGAGAACGAGGCGGAAGGTGGGCATTGGGCTCACGAGAGGGGATCAGAGGAGAGACGACGACGATACGCCGGGGGGATGGTACGGGATGCGGGGGGAAGGGGCTTGGGACTAGGGACTAGGGGCTAGGGAGGAGGATGCGGGACCGGGTTCAGGTCCGGGACTGATGGCTGGCGAGGCCGGGCGGTCTCTGGGGCCTTACGCTGGGGGCCATGATCGACGTCAAGCATCTGCGTGAGAACCCGGATCACTACCGCACGGGGGCCCAGCTCAAGGGCGTGGCGGTGGACTTTGACCGGCTGCTGGCGCTGGACGAGCAGCGCCGGGGGACGCTGGCCGAGCAGGAGAAGCTGCGGGCCGAGCAGAAGAAGATCGAGAAGGAAATGGGCCCGCAGATGGGGAAACTGTCGGGGGCCCTGAAGCAGGCGGCCTCGGACGATGAGCGGGCGAAGATCTCGGCGGAGCTCGAAGGGCTCAAGGCGGCGCCGGCCCGGCTCAAGGAGCAGGTGGCGGCGCTGGAGGCGAAGGTGGCGGCCCTGGAGCCGGAGCTGAGCGGCCTGCTGCTGACGGTGCCGCTGCCGCCGGACGCGGACGTGCCCAAGGGGACGTCGAGCGACGACAACGTCGAGATGAAACGGTGGGCGGCCCCGGCGTCGGCCCACTGGCCCAAGGGGTTCGACCCGGGCAAGAGCTTCGAGGAGCAGCGCGGGTTCAAGCCCAAGACGCACCTCGAGCTCGTCAAGGACCTCGGGTTAGCGGACTTTCCTCGGGGCGTGAAGATCGCGGGGAGCCGCTCGTATGTCCTCACCGGCGACGGCATGCTGCTGCACAACGCGGCCCTGCGGTTCGCGTTCGACTTCATGACGCTGCGCCAGGGCTTCAAGGCGATGAGCGTGCCCGTGCTCGTCCGCGAGGAGGCCATGGTCGGGACCGGGTTCTTCCCGGCCGGGCGCGAACAGGCGTACCACGTTGAAGAAGCCAAGCGGGGTGGGGGTTACGACGTCTTCCTCACCGGTACCGGCGAGGTCGGGCTGATGGGCGTGCATCAGGACGAGATCCTGCGGGAGGAAGATCTGCCCATCAAGTACACGACGGTGAGCACCTGTTTCCGGCGCGAGGCGGGGGCCGCGGGCAAGGACACGGCCGGGCTGTACCGCATCCACCAGTTCGACAAGGTGGAGCAGGTGGTGATCTGCAAGGCGGACCAGGCCGAGAGCCGTGCGTGGCACGTGAGGATGATCGGGTTCGTCGAGCAGATCCTGCAGGAGCTGGGGCTGCCGTACCGGCTGCTGGAGTGCTGCGCCGGCGACCTGGGTGTGAAGAACGCGGCGATGATCGACATCGAGTGCTGGATGCCGGGGCGCGGCGACGCGGGTGCGGACGGGCGGCCCAAGGGCGGGTTCGGCGAGACGCACTCGGCGAGCCGCTTGTACGACTACCAGTGCCGCCGGCTGAACATGAAGTATCGCCCTCAGGGCGACGCCGGGAGCGGGCCGCTGACGGTGTGCCACTCGCTGAACAACACGGTGCTGGCGAGCCCGCGGGTGCTGATCCCGATCCTCGAGATGTATCAGAATGCGGACGGGAGCGTGACGGTGCCGTCGGCGTTGCGGGCGTACATGGGCGGGAAAGAGCGGATCGGCTGAGGTCCGCGCACGCCCGGGTCGGGATCAACCCGCCCGGCGCGTGGTGAACCTGGACGCCTTGATCGGCTCGTCGAAGAGGATGCCGATGATGTGGGCCCGCCCGGAGACGAACTCCGAGCGGACGACCTTGCCCTTGAGCGAGACCAGGCGGCAGTCGGCGTCGAGCATGCTGAGCGAGCAGCGGGTGCCGACGGGGATGAAGGCCGAGTGCCAGATGCCGATGCCGTTGTCGGAGAGGTCGCTGGCGGCGGAGCGGATGGGGGCTGAGGTGGCGGTTCCGGAGTCGAAGCGGACGATGACGCGGAAGCGCGCGGTCATGTGGGTGCGCGCCTGGCGCCGGCGCTCGTCGGCCGTGGGGATGAAGGAACCGAGGTAGGCGTGGTCACGCTCGGAGAGCTTGAGGGGCTCGAGGATGCTGGAAGATTTGTCTTCGGGCGTCGGCATGGATTGGGACTCTGAAGCGAGAACTTCGGGAGTGTCGTTGAATCGTCCACGGGGACCCTGCGGAACATGAATTTGTGCTCAGAGGTCCAGAATTGGAGTCCGCCCCGAAGGCGTCATGAAACGGTCAGTTCGCCCCGGTTTCCACCGGGTGGTTACCGGGCATGTGAACCGGGGGCGGGTGGAGGGGACGCGCGTACCATGCGGGCGATGACTCCACGACGGGCAACGCGGCAGATCACGGTCGGCGACGCACGGGTCGGGTATGTGAAGATCGGGGGCGGCAAGCCCGCCCGCGACGGCACCCCCACGACCCCGGCCCCGGTGTCGGTGCAGACCATGACCTCGGGGTACACCCATGACGTGGCGAAGTGTGTTGCCGAGATTAACAAGCTGGCGGCGGCCGGGGCGGACATCGTGCGGGTGGCCGTTCCGGAAAAAAAGGACACCGACGCCCTCAAGCAGATCATCCCGCAGGTGCGGGTGCCGATCGTGGCGGACGTGCACTTTCACTTCCAGCGGGCGCTTGAAGCGGTGGAGGCGGGGGTCCACAAGATCCGGCTGAACCCCGGGAACATCAACGACCGGGCCCAGGTGCGCGACGTGATCCAGGCGTGCAAGTCGCGGGGGCTGCCGATCCGCATCGGGGTGAACGAGGGGTCGATCGTCGAGCGGCGCGACAAGCAGAAGCGGATGAAGGAGCTGGGCCAGGTCTTCAGCACCCACAAGCACGGGTACCTGCTCGCGATCATGATCACGAAGCTGGAGGAGTACCTCGACATCTTCTACGAGGAGGACTTCTACGACATCGCGATCAGCGCCAAGAGCATGGAGACGTCGCTGGTAGTTGATGCATACACGGAGATCGCGAGCCGCTTCGATCACCCGCTCCACCTGGGCGTGACGCACGCGGGCCCGAAGGAGACGGGGTGCATCCGGAGCGTGGTGGCGCTCGGGGCCCTTCTGAACAACGGGATCGGCGAGACGATCCGCATCAGCTACGCGAACGACCCGGTGTACGAGGTCGAGGACGGGCTGGAGCTCTTGTACTGCATGGGGCTGCGGGAGCGCAAGGGCGTGGACCTCATCGCGTGCCCGACGTGCGGGCGCATCCAGGTGGACCTGTTTACCCTGGTCCAGGACGTGCGCAAGAGCCTCGCGGCGAAGATCGAACTCCCCATGAAAGTCGCGGTGATGGGGTGCATCGTCAACGGCCCCGGCGAGTGCGAGGGCGCGGACGTGGCGGTCTTCGCCGGCGACCGGCGCGGGATCATCTACGTGCAGGGGCAGAAGGTCGCGAACGTGCCGGAGGAGGAGATCCTCTCGCGGCTGGTGCTCGAGTGCGAGACCTTCCAGGAGAAGGTGCGTCGCGGCGAGGCGAAGCTCGGCGAGAAGGTCGTCGACATCCTGCCGCCCGACCCGATCGGGGAGCTGGGGTCGGGGTTCGACAAGATCGTGGCGGGAGCGGTCGAGAAGCGGCCGGACGTGATGCGGGGGACGGACGGGGTTTCGCTGACGGTTGGGCGCAGCTAGGCCTTCTTCCAACGCCAACTACTCACTGACTGATGCCGAGGAGCGTGGTTGATGCGCAGCGCGGGCATGACGGCCATTCTCGCGTGCGCGATCGCCCTGCTGTGCGGGTGCTCGTCGCCCGACACGCCGATGAACCCGTCGATGGCGATCACGGTCGCGGATGGGAGGGCGGAATTGACCCGGATGCGGGAGGCGCCGCTGCCGCCGGTGCGTCCGGTGGTGGTTATTGGCGGGCTGTTCGACGTGGGGCTGGGGTGAGCGACGTGCGGTCGCGCCTGGCGAGCCACTTCCCGAAGGATGCGCCGATCATCTCCGTGGGACTACTGGGGCTGTCGACGCAGGACGAGGCCCGCGACCGGGTGGTGAAGGCGGTCGAGGAGGCGTTCGGCCGGGGAGAGGCGGGGTGGACTGTTGAAGTCGACGTGATCGGGTATTCGATGGGCGGGATCGTGGCTCGGCACGCGGCCCTGGCGCGGGACGACGGCGGAACTCGGCTGCGGATTGCGCGGCTGTTCACGCTCGCGTCGCCGCATCGCGGGACGGAACTGGCGGACAAGATTCCGGCGCTCGATGATCTTCTGGTCAGCATCCGGCCCGCGTCGGCCGAGCTGATGCGCCTGGACGCGGCCCTCCCGGACGCGGAGTACCGGATCTATCCGTACTGTCGACTGGGTGACGAAATCGTGGGCGAGCCGAACACCGCGCCGCCGGGGGAGATCGCGTGGTGGGTGCAGAACCTGCCGCTGCAGCTGGCGCACGCGGACATCTACAAGGACCCGCGGATCATGGCGGACATCATGAGAAGGCTGCGCGGGGAAGAGCCGATCGCGACGGAGCCGCGGGCGGAGCTGCCCGAGTGAGGCGGGTTGTGCGAGGGGTGTCACTATCGGCGCTTCGCCGGTAATGCCGGTTTGCGTGATGATTGACGAAAACAGCAGAGCACTACCGGCCCAGAGCGGCCGGTAGTGGCACCCGGCAGCCGGGTCAGTTGCGAGGCGGCTCTGAGCCACGCTTCGCGATCGGCTCCTCGCCGCGGAGTCGCAGGGCGATGTCGGCGATGATCCGCTTGTCGCGGTTGATGGCGAAGTGGCTGAGGAGCTTGGCGAAGGTGGTCTCGGCGTCGAGCCACATGGGGTGCAGCTCGCCCCCCCCACCACTCGGCGCCGTGCGGGTGGCGCCGACCCACCAGTCGCGGAGCTGGGCGTAAGGGTAGAACTCGTAGAGCCCGTCGTGCGGGAGCGACGCGAGGCGGGACAGGAGCGGTGAGCCGCGGCGCATGGCGCTGGCGGCGCGGTCGGGACGGATGTAGTCGGCGAGCACGGCCCCGGCGTGCGGCGTGGCGAGGGTGAAGAGGCGGGCGGCGCGGATGGGGGCGTGTGTGTCACGCACGAGGCCGTGGAGCAGGAGGCGGGCGACGAGGCCGCCCATGGAGACGCCGACGATGTCGAAGTCGAAGTCGACCTGGTCTGGGAATCGGGCACGGATGTGTTGCAGGGCGCGGGCCGCGGCGGACTCGACGCTGCCGGCGAACGGGTAGGCGATGGAGAGGAAGTCCTCGCGCCGGTTGCTCGTGAAGGGGCGGAGGACGGACTCGACTGTTCTCGGGCTGATCCGCGGGGCACGCCAGCCGCCGAGGATGATGACGGGGCGCTGGAGCGTGACGGGGTTTGAGCGCAGGCGGGCTTCGAGCGGGGGGAGGGTGGCGAGGGAGAGGGGGAAGTCGGGGTTGGGGGTGGGCATGGGGTGTGAGTTCGCGCACGGGAGTACAAGGCGCCTCCCCCTCGCTTGATCGGCTGGACGCCGATCAAGCATTTCCCCCTCCGCCCCCCCCCACACGTTGCGGAGGGGGATCTTCGGAGCGTTACTTCTGTTCCACCGGTTTCTGCTCGTCGCGCTTCTTGAGCCGTTCGGCGCGGCGCTGCTCGCGTTCGGCCTGGCGCTTCGAGTCCTCGATCGCCTTGGCCATCGTGCGCGACATCATGCTGCGAAAGCTCTTGACCTGGGCGACGGTCATCGCGCCGCCGGCGGTGACGTCGACGTCCATCGCGGTGAACCAGCGGTCCTCGACGGGCTTGTAGCCCATCGCGATCAGGCGCTGCTCGAGGTCGGCGAGGTGGCCGGCGCCGTAGATGATGCCGATCGACTTGAGATCGGGGCGCTCCTTGAGCAGGGCCTTGAGGTCGTCGATGACCACCTGATTGCGGTCGACGATGATCACTGACATCAGCTTGCCCATGCCGCCGGGCATGACGGCCATCATCTCCTCGGCCTTGTCGAGGGTGTCGATGAGCATGACCTTGCCCATGGTCTGGAACGTGGGGCTCGCGGCGATGAGGCGGAAGAGAAGCCCCGCGAGCTTCGCCTGGAGCGACGAGCCGTCGAGCATGCTGAAGAGGGCCGAGCCGTCGGCCCCGGCGGCCTCGATGCGCTCCTGGACCTGGTCGATGGACATGTCGGAGTTCTGCCAGTTCGGCTTGGTGTGATCCATGTGATCGAGCTGGAACACCAGGCCGAAGGCCTCGGCGAGCTGCGACTGGATGCCCTTGCCGCCGGGGAGCTCGTCGGTGGTGACCTGCGGCAGATCGGCGTAGGCGATGTCGGCGTTGGCGCCTTCACCGCCCGCGGCGCCGTCGGCGGCGAGGCTCGAGAGGGCGTAGGTGTTGGGCGCGGCCCCCGCACCGTCCGCGGAGTACGAGAGCGAGCGGCCCCACGCGTCCTTGGTGGCGATAGTGGCGAGGTAGCCGATTCGCTTGTCGGACATGCTGGCGAGCTCGTCGAGGCTGGCCGGGACGCGGTTGTTGTCGCGCTTGAAGACCTCGATGAGCGTGGCCGTGAGGCGGATGCGCTTCTTTGTCAGCTCGGCGCGCTGCTCGTCGGTGGCCTCGGGCGAGAGGGCGGGGTCGTGCGCGCCGGCGCCCGGGGGCTTGACGCCCTCGAAGAGCACGACGTCGTGGGAGTCCATGAACGCCTGGAGCTCCTCGTAGAACGACTTCTCGCCGATGTGCACGGCCCCGACGAGGTGGATCTCGGGAGTGTTCGGCTCGCTCGAGCGGAACGTGCGGGCGGCGGTCTGGAGCTTCACGCGGGCGCCGTCGTCAACGTCTACGGAACGGACGTAGGGCGCGACCGGGGTTGGGGGCGTGGGCTTGGCGTCGGTCGTCGCCGGAGGCGCCGGCGGGACGGGGGTGGTAGGTTGCTGAGCGCTCGCGATGAAAGCGAGCGCCAGGGTGAGGAGGAAGGCGATGGGGGTTCTGGTGGTCATGGGGGAAACGCAGCAAAGCGGAACAGCAGCAACGCGGAAAGTCGGAACGGAGGGGCAGTCGGAGCACTACCGGCCCAGGGCGGCCGGTAGTGGCACCCCGGGGATGCGTCAGCTGCACAGCAGCTTTTCGATCTGTTCATACCGGTCGAGGGTGCCACGGATTACAGAATCGGGGAGCTCGGGGCCGGGGGGCTGCTTGTTCCAGCGGCCGGCGGCGACAAGGCTTTCGAGGTGCTCGCGGAGGAACTGCTTGTCGAAGCTCTTCTGGGGGCGGCCCGGCTGGTATCCCTCAAGCGGCCAGAACCGCGAGCTATCGGGGGTGAGGGCCTCGTCGATGAGCATCGGCTGGGTCCACACGCGGCCCGCGCGGGACTCGGCGTCCGCGGGGATCCCGAACTCGAACTTCGTGTCGGCGATGATGACGCCGCGGGCGAGGGCGTGCGCGGCGGCGGCGTTGTAGATCGCCATCGACATGTCACGCAGGACCGTGATCGTCTCGAGGCCCACCGCGTCGGCGGCCTGGTCGAACGTGATGTTCTCGTCGTGGCCGCTGGCGGCCTTGGTGGCGGGGGTGAAGATCGGCTCGGGGAGGCGGTCGCACTGGCGCAGGCCCTTGGGCAGCGCGACGCCGCAAACCGAGCCGGTGGCCTGGTATTCCTTCCACCCCGAGCCCTCGAGGTAGCCGCGGACGACGCACTCGATGGGGAGGACGCGGCAGGTGCGCCCGATGGTAATTCGCCCGTCGAGCCACGCGCGGCCCTCAGGATCGGCGGGCTGGGCCTCGGGGGGCAGGTCGGCGACGCTGGTCGAGAGCAGGTGCGTCTCGGCGAGGCCGTGCTTGGCGATGAAGCGGAGCCACCACGCGGCGATCCGGGTGAGGAGCTTGCCCTTTCCCGGAACCGGGGTGGGCATGACGACGTCGAAGGCGGAGATCCGGTCGGAGGCGACGAAAAGCAGTCGCCCCCCCCCACTCGCTACCCCACCCGCCGCCCCGCTGCCGGATGGGCCGGCGGCGGCGGGAAGCTCGTAAATGTCGCGGACTTTGCCGCGTGCCCGCAGAGGCAGACGCGGCGAGAACGCGGGCGGCGAAAGGATGGCGGGAGATGACATCGTCCGATGGTAGATGCTCGGCGGGCTCGCTATGCTGCCTTTCGAGCCACACCGTGGAGGTTTCCCGGGAAGATGCTGCGATTTGCCGTGTTTGATCAGTCCGGGCCGGCGCGTGGGTTCCCCTTGGGGCACGCGTACCTGATTGGGCCGGACCAGACGGTCATCCCGGGCGATATCGCGTTCGAGGACGGGCAGATCGTGTGCCAGAAGCGCACGACCGACTCGGCGGGGCTGGGGGTGCAGTTCCCGGTCGACGCCTTGGAGGGCGGGGGCGAGGGCGGGGTGCTGACGCTCCAGACGTGCCTGCTGCCGCCGCGGAAGGCGGCGTACCTGCTGAGCCTCGAACTCGCACGCCAGCGGGTGATGAGCGTGATCAACAAGCTGGAGGAGTGGGCGCTGTTTGACCTGGCGTCCGACGACCCGGTGATGGTCGCGTTCGAGGCGGCCCGCAAGGCGTTCACGGACGCGGTGATCCACAAGGCGCCCCCCCACCCGGGGTCCAACGGCACGGGCCCCGCATTTGACGCCGAGACCGATCGGCGGGCCCGCAGGGCGCTGTCGCTGGCGGTCGACGCGGGCGAGAAGCTGGCGCTGCGCCACGCGGCCGTGATGTCGTCCAAGCGGGGCACGGGGGAACTGCAGCGGCTCGCGCTGACCATCCGGCCACCGGTGCACGCGTTGACGGCGCACGAGACGATCGACAGCCGTGCGGCCCTGGTCGGGAGCCCGGGCGTGCTGCTGCCGGGCGTGCCGCGGGTGGGTGTGACGGCGTGGCCGGCGGGGTTCACGCCCGAGCAGTGCAAGGCGGCCGCGGAGAGCGCGGACTTCATCACGATGCCGATGCGCTGGGTGGACATGGAGCCGACCGAGGGCCGGTACAGCTTCCAGCCGACGGATCGGTGGATCGAGTGGGCGGTGCGCACGGCGAAGCTGCCGGTGGTGGGCGGGCCGCTGGTGGACTTCCGGCGCGGGAGTTTGCCGGAGTGGCTGTACATCTGGGAGCACGACTACGACACGCTGCGCGAGCTCGTGGGCGAGTATGTGAAGAACATCGTGACGCGGTATCGCAAGACCGTGGGCACATGGACGGTGGTGAGCGGGGTGAACGCGAGCGCGACGATCGCGCTGACGCCCGAGCAGGCGATGGACCTGACGCGGCTGTGCATCCTGGTGGTGCGGAAGCTGCAGCCGTCGGCGGTGATCCAGGTGGAGATCGATCAGCCTTGGGGCGAGTTCCTGGGTGATGCGCTGCCGCGCAAGGGCGCGGAGGCGGGTGTGGGCAGGCCGATCCCGCCGCTGGCGTTCGCGGAGCTGGTGCTGCAGCCGGGGCTGAACGCGGATGTGATTGGCGTGCGGGTGCACATGGGGCGGTCGACGCCCGGAGGATCGACGCGCGACCTGCTCGCGCTGAGCGAGGTGCTCGACCGGTACGCACACTGCGAGCGCCCGATCGCGGTGACGGCGGTCTCGGCGCCGGCGGAGCCGGTCGCGCCGGGCTCGGACGGCGAGGACGGCGGGTCGTGGCGCGGACGGTGGAGCCCGGAACTGCAGGGGAAGTGGGCCGCGGGTGCGCTGGCGGTGGCGGCGAGCAAGCCGTACGTGACGAGCGTGTGCTGGGCGGCGCTGTCGGACGATGCACGGTCGGGGGCGAAGGAGGGGCTGGTGGGACCCAGCGGTCAGGGACGCCCGGCGCTGGCGGAACTCGCGAAGGTCCGCGGGGCGCTGCGGGCGAAGCTGGCGGCGACGGGAGTTGGAGGGGTCGGGTAAGGCGCCCGGAGGCGAGACGTGGAGAGCGAGCGCGGATTCGAACGCGAACGCGACTGGACGCAGGGTCCGGCCAAGTGGGCGGCGGTGGTCGTGCTGGGTGCGGCGTGCGTGCTCACGAGCGCGTGGGTGATGACGGGGCGGGTGAGAGTTGAACGCGAGGCGGGTGGGGCGGAGCGGGAGGGGGCGGGGGCGGCCACGGGCGTCGAGAAGTTGCCATCGACGCTGCGTTTGCCGGTAGAGGCGCCCGGGTTGGCGGAGGTCGGGGAGCCGATAAGGCCGGCGATCGGGCCGGCGGTTGACGAAGAAGCCACAACTAAGCCGGAAGTTTCGACCGAGGCAGATGCTCGCGCATCAGGGCCGGACGCGATCAGCGTCGCACGCCGAATCAACATCAACACGGCGAGCGCGGCCGAGCTCGAACTGCTGCCGGGCGTGGGGCCGAAGCTGGCTCAACGGATCATCGACCACCGGCGCCAGCACGGGGCGTTCAAGACGGTGGACGAGCTGGACGGGGTGAGCGGGATCGGGCCGCGGATTCTGGAGCGGCTCAGGGGAATGGTGACGGTCGAGTAAGGCGAGCTTCATGTGCGCGGCCCGGCGGACAACGCTCCGCCGGGGCACCCGGGCTTTCCATAGCATGGCTCGATTGAGCGTTCGCATAGACGGGCCCGGCCCGTTTCAGCTTGTGCGATGGGTGGCTCGCGACGATGCGGTCGGGAGGATTGCGCGCGCCGCGAACGCAGGGCTGCGGGTCGCCGCCCGCGGGGCCAACGGATCGAGTGCGGCGTTCACGTGTGCGGCCTTGGCGAACCTCACCAGGCGGGTGTGGCTGCTGGTTGTTGCGCACATTGACGAGGCGGACGAGGCCGCGGACGAGTTGGGCGGGGCGGGGGTGAGCGTGGTGCGTCTGCCGGCACTGGAAGTGCTGCCCGGGGAGAGCAACGTCAGCCTGGAGCTGTTCTCGGCACGGCTCAGCGCGGTGAAGCGGGTGGCGGCACTCGCCAAGTCCCCCCCCCACTCCAACGCGGGCGTGCCCAGCACAGGGCTCGTGATCGTCGCGCCCGTGCAGGCGCTCATGCAGGGCGTGCCGAGCCCGGCGTCGCTGGGGCTGCTCTCGCTCAACGTGCGACGCGGCGAGAAGCGGCCGATGAGCGAACTCGTCGAGTGGCTGGCCCGCGCGGGGTATGAGCGCGTCGAGGCGGCCGATGAGCCGGGGACGTTCGCCGTGCGCGGCGGGATTCTCGATGTGTTCCCACCCGGAGATCCGAGCGGGGGCATGAGCACCGGGGCGGGCGGCGGCGGCGGGACGGGCGTGCCGGTGCGCCTCGACTTCTTCGGCGATGAGATCGAGCAGCTGAGCGAGGTCGATCTCGACACCATGGGGTCGGACCGGGCGATTGAGTCGGTCGAGTTCGTGTGTGCGGCCGTGGGCGGAGGGGGACAGACCCTGACCGACTCGGTGAGCTTTCTCGATCTGCTGCCGCGGGGGCCGCAGGGGGCGTGCGTGCTCATGCACGAGAGCATGGAGCTCGTCGAGCAGGCTCGCGGGTACTTCGAGCGCGTGACGGACACGAAGGGGACGGCCATCACCCCGCCACCGGCGCTGCTGAAAGCGCTGCAGGAGCGGTTCCACGGGATGGTGGAGCTGAACCAGTTCTCGACGACGCGGATCGCGGGGGACGAGGCGGTGGATCTGCCGGTGGGGCCGCCGCCGAGCTTCGCTCAGGAGGCGGGGGAGGCGGTCAAGGAGCTGGTGGAGCTGGCGGGCGCGGGGGAGCACGTGGTCGTGTTCTGCCAGAACGACGGGGAAAGGACGCGGCTGGGGGAGTTGCTGGGGGAGGCCGCGAAGAGCGTTGAGGCGGTGACGGCGTATCTGCATCGGGGGTTTACGTGGCGGGAAGAAAACGCGATAACGCGGGAACGCGATAACGCGATAGAGAAGGACTCGCGGCTCGTCGTTGTGCCGTACCACGAACTCATGCACCGGTTTTCGGTGCGGCGGCGCGGGGGGCGCGGTGGGGCGGGTGGGGGGGGCGACACCCGGCTCAAGGCCGGGCGGGCGATGGACACGTTCCTGGACTTTGCGCCCGGGGACCTGGTCGTCCATCGCGACCACGGCATCGCGCGGTTCGTCGGGCTCGTCGTCATGGAGAGCGGGGCGAACCGGCTCTCGGCGACGCATCGGCTGCGCGACAATGTTCGCAAGAAGCGGGCCGACGACGAGGCGCTCGAGGAGTATCTGACGCTCGAGTTTGCCCAGGGCACCAAGCTGCATGTGCCGTGCACGAAGATCGACCAGGTGCAGAAGTACGTGGGTGGGTTCCGGGGGCAGCCGGCGCTGTCGGCGATCGGCGGGCAGCGGTGGAAGAAACAGAAGGAGCAGGTGTTCGAGAGCGTGCGCGGGCTCGCGTCGGAACTTCTCCGCGTGCGGGCGGCCCGCGAGCACCTGCCGGGTGTGCGTTTCCCCGCGGACACGACGTGGCAGAAGGAGTTTGAGGCCGAGTTCCCGTACGAGGAGACCGAGGACCAGCTCGCGGCACTGTCCGAGATCAAGCGCGACATGCAGCAGGAGCGGCCGATGGATCGGCTGCTGTGCGGCGACGTGGGGTATGGGAAGACGGAGCTGGCGATCCGCGCGGCGTTCAAGGCCGTCGAGTTCGGGAAGCAGGTCGCGGTGCTCGTGCCGACGACGGTGCTCGCGGAGCAGCACGAGCGAACGTTCCGCGGTCGCTTCGCGGATTATCCGTTCCGCGTGGCGTCGCTGAGCCGCTTCAAGACCACCAAGGAGATCGGCGACACGCTCGACCTCGTGAAGAAGGGGCAGATGGACATCGTCGTGGGGACGCACCGGCTGCTGAGCAAAGACGTGCGTTTCGCCGACCTGGGACTGGTGGTCGTCGACGAGGAGCAGCGGTTCGGCGTCGAGCACAAGGAACGCCTGCTCAGCCTGCGGATGACGGTCGACGTGCTCACGCTCAGCGCGACGCCGATCCCGCGGACGCTGCACATGAGCATGCTGGGGCTGCGGGACATTTCGAGCCTCGCCACGGCCCCGGTGGACCGGCGGGCCGTGGTGACCGAGGTGATCCCGTACAACGAACGCCGCATCGAGCAGGCGATCGCGCGCGAGCTCGCCCGCGACGGGCAGGTGTACTTCGTGCACAACCGGGTGCACAACATCCAGAGCGTGGCGGACACCGTCAAGCGGCTCGCCGGCGAGAAGGCCCGCGTGGTCGTCGGGCACGGCCAGATGCCCGACGGCGAGCTCGAGGACGTCATCCTCAAATTCGTGCGCCGCGAGGCGGACATCCTCGTCTGCACCACGATCATCGAGAGCGGCATCGACATCCCGACGGCCAACACGATGATCATCGCCGACGCCGACCGTTTCGGGCTCGCCGACCTGCACCAGCTCCGCGGGCGCGTCGGGCGGTACAAGCACCGGGCGTACTGCTACCTGCTCACGCCCGCGGACCGGCCCGTGACCGACAAAGCGACCAAGCGGCTCAAGGCGATCGAGGAGTACTCGATGCTCGGGGCCGGGTTCAAGATCGCCATGCGCGACCTCGAAATCCGCGGGGCGGGGAACATCCTCGGCCCTGAGCAGAGCGGGCATATCTCAGCGGTGGGCTACGAGATGTACTGCCAGCTCCTCGAGAAGGCCGTGCGCGAGCTCAACGGCGAGGCGACGGCGGTCTCGAGCGACACGGCGGTCGACCTGGGCGTGACCGGCTATATCGCCAAGGGCTACGTGCCCAGCGACATCCGGCGCATGGAGGCGTACCGACGCCTGGCGATTGCCGCGAAGCCGGAAGACGTGGTCGCGTTCGAGCGCGACGTGACCGCGGCCTACGGGGCCCCGCCCCCGAGCGTGCGGAGGCTCATCGACGTCACCGAGCTGCGGGTGGCGCTCACGCACATGGGGATCAAGACCATGGCGGTGAAGGAGAAGGACGTCGTGTTCTTCGCGACCGACCCGGTGGCGCTGATGGAGCAGCTCGGCGCCGCCCAAGGCACCGTCCGCTTGATTCCGCCAAAGGCCGGGCAGAAGGCAGACGTGGCGGAGGTCTATTACCGCCCGCCGGACAACTACCTGCAGCCGCTCACGCTGTTGGGGGTGCTCAGAAAGCACCTGTGCGGGTCGGAGCGCCAGCGGGAATCGTCCCCCCCACCGCCCCCACCGCCCCCCCCGCCGGGCGTACCACCAACGAAGGTTGGGAAGGTCTCGAATCCAAAGCGCACGTGACGCCGAGCCGGTCGCAGAGCATGCGGCTGGTGGTCTGCGAGCTGAGCCAGATGACGGGGAGGCCGGACCCAGGGTGTGTTCCGCCGCCGACGAACCACAGGCCTTCGAAACCGGGGAGGCGGTTGTGCACGCGCTTGTGGAGCATCTGGCCCAGGTTGTGCGCGAGGTTGAACGTCGCCCCGTGGTTGATGCTCGCGGCGCGCCAGTCGGCCGGAGTGAAGACCTCCTCGGCGACGATGCGGCGTTCGAGGTCGGCGATGCCGAGGCGGCCCGCGATCTGGTCGAGGCACTGGCGGCGCGCCGTTGACGAGGCGGCAGCCCAATCGAGCGGCGGCGAGCCCGTCTTCGTGTTGGGGCAGGGGAGCAGGACGTAGAGGGCGCTGTCGCCGTCGGGGGCGAGGGTCGGGTCGGTGACGGCCGGGTTGCAGACGTAGAGCGAGGGGTCTTCGCTGAGACGCCCTGTGCGGGAGATGTCCTCGAGGTTCTCGCGGTACTTCGAGGAGATGAAGATGGTGTGGTGCGGCAGGTCGACCTTGCCGCGGACGCCCAGGTAGAGCATGTAGGTCGAGCACGAGTATCGCTTCGCGTCGATGGCGCTGTCGGGCTCGGCGCCGCCGGTGGCGCCCAGGAGCGAGCCGACCGGGCCGGGCCCGGGCCGCAGCTCTGGGGGAATCAGGTTCTTGATGGCCCATGTGGCGTCGGCGTTGACGACGGCGTGCTCGTGCTCGACGACGCGCTCGGCGCCATCGGGGCCGGCGATGCGCAGGCCGGTGAGCTGCCGGCCGTTGAACTCGGCGCGCGTGACGCGTGCGGACGTGACGACCCGCCCGCCGAGCTCCTCGATCACGCGAGCGAGTGCGGCCGTCACGGCGTTGCACCCGCCGATCGGGTGCCAGATGCCGTATTCGTACTCGATGAACGGAAGGATGCTGAAGAGGCTGGGGCAGTCGTACGGGCTCATGCCCAGGTACTTGGACTGGAAGCTGAGCGCGAGCCGGGTGGCCGGGTGGTGAAAGCGGTTGTTGAGATAGGCGTTGACCGAGAGGTGCGGGTTGAGGTACGGGCCGACCTTGGCGGTGCCCAGGGAGAGCAGGTCGAGCGGCGAGGTGATGCTCGCCCGCAGGATCGGGGTCATCAGCTCGAGCTTGGCGCGGTTCTCGGCGATGAACTTCTCGAAGGCCGGGCCGTCGCGCGCGTCGAGGGCCGCGAGGCGGGCGGCCATCGCGGGGATGTCCTGCGTGGTGTCGATGGTCGTGGGCCGCTCGACGCCGGACGAGGCCCCGGGGCCGCCGTTGACGATGAGGCGGTACATGGGGTCGAGGCGGCGCAGGTCGAGCAGGTCGCTCACGCGCCGGCCGGCGGCGCGGAGGATCTCCTCCAGGACGTACGGCATGAGAAAGAACGTGGGCCCGCGGTCGAAGTGGTAGCGCCGCGAGGGATCGTCGCGCGCGGGGAGCGTGACACGGCTCGTCCGGCCCCCCACCGTCGGCCCAGCCTCGTAGACGGTGACATCAAGCCCGCTGGCGGCGAGCAGGACGCCGGCGGCGAGCCCGCCGGGGCCGGCTCCGACAATGGCGATGGGGCTGCGCTTCGGTGGGGGTCTCGTTGGGCGCTTGGTGGCGATCATGCGACATTCCGCAGCGAACTGCGTGTGGACGTGGGGATGGGGTTCGGGCTGGGACTGGGGCTCAGAGGTGCCGGACGCGCGGCATTCTCGCGGAAAGGGCCGTGTCGTGCAACACCAAATTGGGCGATGCGCCGCCGCGCGGTATACTCGCGCCGATGAGGGGTCGTTCGGAAGGCGAGATCGATGCTGGGTACACAATCGCCCGCGCGGGTGAGGCGGTGTTAATCTGGACGCTGCCCGAGCGGCTCGCCTGGGTCGGACGGTTCGAGCGGCTCGTCGCGGCTCGCCGGGATCACCTGTGCTCGCTGATGCAAGAGGAGCTCGGCAAGCCGGCGTTCGAGGGCCTCACGAGCGACGTGATGCCGCTGCTCGCGGCGTGCAAGTGGGTGCGACGCCGGGGCCCCGGCCTGCTCGGCACGCGGCGCGTGGGCGGGCGGGCGTGGCATCAATTCGGGCAGTGCCTGTCGGTTGCGCGCGAGCCTTTGGGGACGGTGGCCATCATCGCGACGTGGAACTACCCGGTGCAGCTGCTGGGGATCCAGCTCGTCCAGGCGATCGCGGCGGGGAACCGGGTGGTCGTAAAGCCGTCGGAGAACTCACCCAGGACCCAGGCGGCCGTGCTCGGGCTCGCGAACGAAGCGGGGCTCCCCACGGGCGTGCTCCGCTGGGTCGAGGCGACGCGCGAGGCGGGGCCGCGCCTGCTGCGGAGCGAGCGATTCGATCACGTCGTGTTCACGGGGAGTACCCGGGTGGGGCGCGAAGTCGCGGCGTGGGCGGCCGGGTCGCTCACGCCGACCACGCTCGAGCTCTCGGGGAGAGACAGCGCGATCGTGCTCGCCGACGCCGACCCGCGCCTCGCGGCCCGCTCGATCTGGAACGGCGTCGTCACCAACGCGGGGCAGACATGCATGGCGCCGCGCCGGGCGCTGGTGGAAGAACCGGTGTACGGGGCGTTTCTTGCCACGCTCGCGCCGCTCGCGGGCGGGGCGCGCCCGGTGCGCCTCGTGAGCGAGGCGGCCGCAGCGCGCGTGTTCGGGCTGGCGCGGGATGCCGTCCGGGCAGGCGGCCGGAGCCTGTCGGGCATCCTCGAGGCCCCCAGCGGCGGGGGGGGCGGGGGGCGGCGAATGCTCCGCCCGCTCGCGATCGCCGACTGCCCGGAGCGCGCGGAACTGGTGGAGGGGGATCACTTCGGCCCGGCGATCGCCGTCATTCCGGTGCGCGACCTCGAGCACGCCCTGGAGATCCACCGCCGCAACTCGCAGCGCCTGGTCACGAGCGTCTTCACCGGCAACCCCTCGCGCTACCGGCGGGGGGGGCTGGCGGGCGAACTCGGCTCCACGAACGTGCTCTTCAACGACTGCCTGCTCCCGATCGGGCACCCCGGAGCGTCGATCGGCGGAATCGGCGAGAGCGGCTGGGGCGTGTCGCGCGGCGCCGACGGGCTGCTCGCGATGACGCGCTCGGTGTACGTCTCGACCACCTCGCCCCGCATCCGCACGCCGCTCGACCCCCCCACCGCCGCGCTCATGCGCCGCCTGTCGGCGATCACGGCGTGGTGGTACGGCGCGGGCCGGGCCCCGGCCGCACCGCTCCAATTGTCGAAGCCGCCAAGCCCACCGATCACGGTGACGTCGACGCGCAGCGACGTCCCGGTCCATACTTCCGCGTCCGACCAGGCCGACCCGACAGGAACCACCGCATGGTGACGCCCAACCGCCGCTCGCCCTCGAACGCCCCTTCCGTCATTATCGTCGGCGCCGGCCTCGCCGGGCTCGCGGCCAGTGTCGAGCTCGCGCGGCGTGGCTGCGCCGTCACGCTCATCGACCGCAACACGCACGCCGGCGGGAAGATGAACCTGCTCGAGGAGCACGGCTTCAAGTTCGACATGGGGCCGACGATCATCACGCTGCCGCAGGTGTTCACAGGGATCATCACCCGGGCCGGGCGCGACCCCGGCCGCTACGTGAAGATCATCGACCTCGATCCGCAGTGGCGCTGCCATTCCGAAGATGGCACGGTCGTCGACCTGCGCAAAGACCTCGACACCATGTGCGCGGCCCTCGACCGCCAGTTCCCCCAGGCCCTGCCCGGGGCCGGCTACCGCTCGTTCATCGAGTACAGCCGCCGGATGTTCCGCCTGAGCGAGAAGGTGTTCTTCTACAAGGACGTCGGGAGCGTCCTCGACATGATGCGGTCGACCAAGCCCAACGACCCCGGCTTGCTCCGTGAGGTCCTGGCGATGCGGATGCACTCGACCGTCGGCGCAACGGTGCACAAGCACATCGCCGAGCCGCACGTGCGCCAGATCGTCGAACACTTCCTCCAATACGTCGGGTCGAGCCCGTTCCTCGCACCGGCGATCCTGACGCTGATCGCGGCCGCCCAGGTCGATCACGGGTGCTGCTACGCAATGGCGCCGGACGGTCGCGACGGCGGAACCCGCATGGTCGCGCGAACGCTCAGCACGCTCGCCGACGAACTCGGCGTCGAAATGGTGCTGGGCGTGGGCGTGCGTCGGATCCGGCACAACGCCTCGCAGGCGATGGGTGTGGAGCTCGACGACGGCCGGACCATCGACGCCGACGCGGTCGTGTCGAACTGCGACGTGCAGCGGACACTTCGAGACCTCGTCGGGTCGACGACGGCCCGTTCGCGTCAGGCGTCCATCGCGAAGAAGTACACCCCCGCGTGCAGCGGCGTGGTTCTCTACCTGGGCCTCGACCGCCAGTACGAGCACCTCGCGCACCACAACTTCCTCTTCAGCCGCGACAGCCGGGCGGAGTTCGACGACATTTACGCCGAGGGAATCCCTGCCCGCGACCCGACGCTGTACCTGGCCGTGCCCTCGCGGACGGACCCGACGCAGGCGCCCCCGGGGTGCGAGTCGCTGTACGTGCTGATCCACACGCCGTACATCCACGAGGGGCAACGCTGGGAAGGCCCCGGCGGCCTGCTCGAGTCGTACAAGCCCGTCATCATGGAGAAGCTCAAGCGGTTCGGGATGCCCGACATCGAGCGCCACATCGTCGTCGACCGCCACCTGTCGCCCGAAGGGATCGACCGCATGTACAACGCCGAGGGCGGCGCGATCTACGGCCTCGCTTCTCACGGACGCCTGCACGGCGGTTTCAAGCCGAGAAACCGCAGCAAAGTGCTGAGCAACCTGTACCTCACGGGCGGGAGCGCGAACCCGGGGCCGGGCGTGCCGATGGTGCTCATGAGCGGGGTGACGGCGGCGAACGCGGTGTGCGAAGACTTCGGCGTCGGTTCCTCTCCCACCAGTCCGATCGCCGAGGCCGTGGAAGCCGGCGCGGGCGTGACCACAAGGGTCTCCACCGGCACATGGCGCCCGCAACCGGCCACGACCTGAGCCCCCCCCACGCCCACATCATCCCCGCCGCCCCGAACCGGCGCGTGCGCGATGTGTTCGTCTGGTACGCCCGCCGGCTGGCGCGCAAGCGGTTCCATGCGCTGCACCTCGAGGCGGGGGGGGCGGGGTCGATGGATGTGCTGCGGACGCTGCAGGGCGAGCGGCGCCCGCTGCTGATCGCGGTGAACCACTCGTCGTGGTGGGACCCGATGGTCGGTGTGCTCGTGGGGGCGCGGTTCTGCCGCGAGCGGACGCACCTGGCGCCGATGGACTCGGTGCAGCTCCGCCGGTTCAGCTTCTTCCGACGGCTCGGCCTGTTCGGGATCGACCCCGATTCGCCGGCGAGCATGGACGCGATGCTCGCGTACGTGCTCGATCGGTTCCGGAGCGACCCGTCGCCGACGCTGTGGATCACGCCGCAGGGGGAATTCACGGACGTGCGCGACCCGGTGCATGTGCGCCCGGGGCTGGCGGCGCTGGCTTCGCGCCTGGCGGGGTCGGGGGTCGAGGTGCGGATGGTCTCGCTCGCGATCGAATACGCGTTCTGGCAGGACGCACGCCCCGAGCTGTTCGTGCGGGCGGCCGAAATTGCGCCGCCGGGCGTCGCGAGCACTGCCGGGTGGCAGCGGACGATCGCCGCGGCGATGCAGGGCAACGCTGATGCGCTCGCGGCCCTCGTGCGTACCCGGGATCCCGAAGCGTTTACCGACCTGCTCGGCGGACCGGAACGCGCCGAAACGAAGGTGCACCCGGTCTACGACATGTACCTGAAGCTCACCGGGCGGTCCGGGCGCCTCACCACACGGGCCGAGCGGCTGAGCGAGGGGGGAAGCGCGGAGCCGGGGCCGTTCATCGAAGGCGGGCGCCCGTGAGCGTGCTCGCGTGGCTGCTCGTCGGCTCGTGCGCCGTGTGCCTGCTGGCGCTCGTGATGACCCTGCTCAACCTGCGCCGATATCGGCGGGCCCCCGACGCGCCGGCGCCGGCAGCGCCGCCGCCGGTGTCGGTGTGCATCCCCGCGCGGAACGAGGAGGCGAATATCGGGGCGTGCGTAACGTCGCTGCTTGCGAGCGACTGGCCCACCGAGAAACTCGAAGTGCTCGTGTACGACGACCAGAGCACCGACGCGACGCCGCGGATTCTCGCGGAACTCGCTCGAACTGATGCCCGAGTGCGCCTCGTGCCGAGCGTGCCGCTGCCGTCCGGCTGGAACGGCAAACAGCACGCCTGCGATCGGATGGGCCGGGCGGCCGCCGGCGAGTGGATGCTGTTCACCGACGCTGACGTGCGATTCGAGGCGGACGCGATCCGCCGGGCGATGGGCGTGGCCCTCGCGCCGCCGGCCGGGGGGCGCGGCGTGGCGAAGGCGCCGCTCGGCCTGATCTCCACCTTTCCCCGCCAGATCACCGGCTCGCTGGGCGAGGCCCTGCTCGTGCCGATGATCTTCTTCATCCTCATGAGCTACCTGCCGATGCGGCGCATGCGCCGCTCGCTCAGCCCGGGCGCCTCGGCCGGGTGCGGGCAGTTCCTGCTGGTGCGGCGCGACGCGTACCTCGCCGCAGGCGGGCACGCGGCGTTCAAGGACTCGATGCACGACGGGATCAAGCTGCCGCGGGCCGTGCGCCGCGCGGGATTCCGCACCGACCTCTTCGACGGCACGGACCTGTGCTCGGTGCGGATGTACCGGGGTCTGGGCGCCACCTGGCGCGGGTTCGCGAAGAACGCCTACGAGGGGCTCGGCTCGGTCGCGCTGCTCGTGCTGCTGACGGTGCTGCACCTGGTGGGGCACGTGCTGCCCTGGCTTTCAATCGTGGGGATCCTCGTGATCGCGGGGGCGCCGATCGAGACGTGCCCGGTGGGGTTCGACACGTTCTGGCCGCAGGTGCTCGCGCCCGCGGCGGTCGCGCTGGCCGTCATCCAGCGCCTTTTGCTCACTTACAGATTTCGCCAGCCGCTGCGGTGCGTTCCGCTGCACCCCGTGGGCGTGCTCGCGATGACGTGCGTGCAGTGGCACAGCCTGTACCTGCACCTCACCGGCCGACGGTCCTGGCGGGGACGCACGTCGGCGGGGGCCGGCGGCTCGCCGCAGAACGCGGGCGCCGCGGCAGCGAGCACGCTGCCATGAGCGAGAAACGCGCGACAGGCAATCCGATCGGCGTCGGCGACGCGGTCCCCGATGTCACGCTCCCCGACAGCGCCGGCACGCCGGTATCGCTGGCTTCGTTCCGCGCGCGCTGGCTCGTGGTCTTCTTTTACCCTGCCGCGTTCAGCCCGCTATGCACGAAGGAAGCGTGCGGCTTCCGCGACGAGCACGGGGAATTTGCCCGGGCGGGAGCCGCGGTCGTCGGCATCAGCTCCGACTCCGTCGAGCGGCTCGCGTCGTTCTCGCGGATGTTCAAGCTGGCGTACCCGCTGCTCTCGGACGCGCCGCGCGACGGCGCGCCCACGGCCCGCGATCGGTTTGGCGTGCCGCGGGCATTCGGCGTGTTCCCCGGGCGGGCGACGTACGTCATCGATCCGCAGGGGATCGTGCGGGCGGTCTACGTGAACTCGTTGCGGGCACGCCCGCACCTGGAGGCGGCGCTGGCGGCGATTCGGGCGGGATAAGAGCCCAGAGCGGAAGCGACGGGCCACGGCGACTTCGCCCGGGCCACCGACATCGCCGTGGCCGGGCGCTACCGCTTCCGGCTCTTATCGATCACGCCGCTTCGGACAGCGCCGTGTCGTCGTCGTCCGTCGAGATGAGCCCCGGGGCAGCCGCCGTGCGGAATTCCGTCGGGTGGCGCGGGTAGAAGTTGCACGACGAGACGTCGACGCCGTCGATGCTGACGATCATCAGGTCCGTCTCCTGGCGCAGGTTCACCTCGTCGCCGAGTTTCGCCTCGTCGAGGCGGTGCGCCGAGGAGGTCAGGATGCGGCAGAACGGACGGCACGGATCGAGCGGGTCGTAGCGGTCGATGACCGCGCGGCGACCGTCGCTGAGGCCCACGACCGACCCGGGCGGATACGCCGGCGCAACCGCGAGCAGCGAGCGGAACACCATCGGGTCGACCTTCGCCTCGCGGGCAAGGTCGAGCATCGAGCGCAGGGCGGCGACGTTGGGAAGATCCGGCACTTCGCTGCCCGGGCGGGTGCGGCGGAGGCGGTCGAAGCGGTCGGCGACCGCGACGATGCGGCTGAAGATGTGGATCCGTTCGCCCGAGAGCGGACGGCTCTGGCCGTCGGACCCGCGGATGCGCGGGTAGCCCGAGCCGTCGTAGTTCTGGTGGTGGTGCAGCGCGACGCCCGCGGCGGTGGCGGGGATGCCGCCGCGCAGGAGCTCGAAGCCGAGCACGACGTGGCGGCGGACGTCGGGGTTGTCGACGTCGCCGTCGGCGTGGAAGCGTGAGAGCACGTTGGGCGCGAGCTGGAGCATGCCCGTGTCGTGGAGCATGGCGCCCAGGCCGAGGTTCTCGATCCGCATGGCCCGGTGCGGGTTGAGCTGCGAGCGCTGCGCGACGAGGTAGCCCTCGAGCTTGAGCCCCATGAGCAGGCTCAGGAAGCAGACGTTGCTCGAGTGGCTCAAGAGCGGCCGGTCGTCGGTCGCCATCGACTGCACGAACAGGGCCGCGGTGGGCGTATCGATGAACACGCCGAGCAGCCGCCGGATCGCCGAGCCGTAGGCCTCGAAATTGAGCGGGGCCCGCGAGTCGCGGCTCACGGCGTCAAAGCCGACGGCGAGCAGGCCGGTGAGGCGGGCGTGCTCGGTCACGATCTTGGGGTTCACGAACCGCGCGACGTGCTCCAGCGGCGGGTACTTGATCCACACCCCGCCGACGCGGTAGTCCGAGAGTGCGGCGATCGACGCCGAATCGAGCGTCGCCCCCGGCTTGAGGAGCACGTGATCGGGGTTCCTGGGGTGGATCACGGGCACCGCCAGAACCATCCCGGGCTGCGCTTTGGAGAGCATGACGCGGAGCATCGCTTCTAGGGATCGGCTCGCAGAGGAGGTCGAAGATCCCGGACCCGCAGAAATGAGCAGAATGCTGGGCTCGCAGCCGTCAGCGCCCGCCGAGAAGTCTGAAGTTCTCGGGCGTGCGGGGCACCAGGGCGATGATCGCGCGTGTCGCGGGCCGCCGGGTCCGCTCACCCTCGCGCGCGGCCGGACGCGCCAGGAGCAGCGCCTCACCCACGGTCGGGGCGTCGAGCGACGGCGGGCCGATGGCCGGACCGGTCCCGGGCGTCGCGGCGCCGGGCGCCTTTTTCTTGGTGTCCACAATCGGCTCGCTGTGCTGATCGTGCCCCCGGATAACCCGGCCGATGGGAGCGGGCTCGCTCGCTTCTTCCTCGCTCCCCGGGGCGGGCTCGGCGGGCGGATCTTCTTCGCCCTCACTCCACCGCTCGAAGGGGTCCTCCGCGAGGATCACCAGCGCCTCGCCGGGGCGCAACTGGCCACGCAGCGCAAGCCGCCAGAACATCACACCCTGGGCCTGCGGCGTCGGATCGGGCTCTTCGAGGGCGAGGTCGGAAATGTTCCGGGTCTCATCGCCGAGCCGGTCCTGGTGCTGGGGAACGAGCTCGAACGAGACGGTCGACCCGACCGCCCCCCCACTCGCCCCGTCGCCCGTCTTGTCCAGCGCGCCGACCGGTGACGGCGTCACCCAGCCCCGGGCGAGCATTCGCATCCGGCCACGGGAGAGCTCGAGCGGCCCGTCGTGCATGGTGAGGAGCTTGGTCCGTTCCCAGGTGGCGCCGCGGGCGACGTCGGTCCACACGCCGGTCTGGGCGAGGCGCTGCTGCTGGACCGAGCCCACCGGCCGCAACTGGGATGGGAGCCGGTCGACGGCCTCGATAGGGACACTGACAACACGGAACCCGTTCGCGGCGAGAATCTCCCGCGAGCGGTCGTCGAGCGGGACGGGGTTCGTGAGGGACGAGCCCAAGGCGTCGAGGAGCACCTGCCCACTGGCCTCGGTGATCCACCAGCGGACCTCGAGGCCGTCGTCGTTGCGGACGATCGCCGGTGCGACCGGCGTGGCCGCGCTTCCGGTTCCGGTCCCGCCGGCGGGGCCGGTGGTTGCTTTGTCGGTGGATTCGCACCCCGGGGTTGTCAGCGCGAACGCGGCCAACGCTCCGCACAACGCGAAGGGCACGCAAACTCCACGGCTGGGGCGGGGGGGGTTGGTCGCCAAGGGGGTGCATGATACTTCGAGTCACGCCCGAGCGCGGTTCCGGGCTGGGGTTGGAGCCCGAGCCGCTAGCATGACCCTTCCCCCCTGCCCCCTCAACCCGGCGTTTCACGTTGGGCGACCGGAATCCCGGCGAGGTGCCCGATGCGACTGATCGTGCTCCGACACGCCAAGGCCGAGCCGCGCTCCGAATCCGGGGCGGACGCCGACCGCAAGCTCCTCGATCTGGGGATTCGCCAGGCGGAGTTCATCGCCCGCGCGCTGCGGAGCACCGAGACGACCCCCGACCTGCTGCTGGCGAGCCCCATCCGGCGGGCCCTGCAGACCGCCCAGATCGTCCAGCGCGGGTTCGCCACCGCCGGCACCGAGTGCCCGCTCGAGATTGACCCGCTGCTCGAGACCGACCGGCGCGTGAGCGAGGCCCTCGCGGCCATCGCCAAGCACGCCGACCTCGACACACTGATGATGGTCGGGCACAACCCGCAGTTCGAGTCGCTCGTCGTCCGCGCGTGCGAGGGGAAGATCCCCGGCGGGGTCGAGGTGCTCAAGACGGGTCAGGCGGTGGTCTTCGACGTCGCCGACCCGACACAGGTGCTCGGGTCAGCCGAGTGCATCGACGTTCTGCGCCTCGACGCCGAGTGAGCCGGCGCGGGCGAAAAAGAGCAGCGGCCCGGCGAAGGACCGGGCCGCTGCGAGTACATGAAGACAAACTGTTCCGAACGACGCCGGATTAGCGGCGGCGACGCCCGGCGGCCAGGCCACCGAGGCCCAGGAGGGCCAGGGCGCCGGGGGTCGGAACCGCGCGGGCGATGCCGAACTCGCCGACGGCGAAGGTGTTGCCGGGGCAGGAGATGGTGATGCTGGTGAGGGCCGGACCGTTGGTCCAGAAGCCGAAGCCGTTGGCGCCGGAGTCACCGAGGACGCTGACCGTCAGGGTCGTGCCGTCGTTGGCGGTGGCGGTCATGTCGAAGGCGGGGGTGAAGCTGTCCGGCTCGGCGTAGAAGTAGAAGGCGCCGGTGTCGGTGGGCAGGGTCATGGTGAGGTCGTTGCTCTGGTTGTAGTACACGTCGCCGGTGTAGCCGTTGCTCCAGGTCGCCCAGCCGTTGCCGATCGAGCGGTGGCTGGTCGTGTTGCTGAAGCCGAGGGTGCCGAAGGGAGCGCCCTCAGCGCCGGTGAGGGCGGTGGTGTCGAACGAGAAGTCGATCGCACGGGCGTCGTCGCCGAAGGCGATCATGTTGTACCCGCCGAGGACGGCCGGGGGGGCGCCGGTGCCGAGGTCGGTGACCTGGATCTGGGCCTGAGCGGCGCCGGCGATAGCGAGAACAGCGATAAGGGAAACAGACTTCATTGAACTCTCTCCAAAGTGTGGGGCTGGTGAAACGACCACCACCGGCGACAGATTGCCGAGGGCGTCCATAGACGACAACGACGGGCCTGCGGGAACGCCCCGGGTGAGCCAATCGAGTCGATTCTGACTGTTTAATTTAGTGAACGAAGCGCCGCGGCTTCGTCGCGCTCTCTTCTCAGCAACACTCTATGCGACGAACGTCGAATGAGCGGATCATCGAAGAAGAAATATTGGTGCGCGCTGTGTACCACTCGTCACGAGCGGGCCCGCGTGAGCATCGACGTACACATTGATCTCGCTCCGGACACCGAACTCCGGAAGGTACGCGCCGGGCTCGATGGTGAAGCCGGTGTCGGGCAGCATGGTGCGCGTGTCGTGGGTCTCGAGGTTATCGAGGTTCATGCCCACGCCGTGCACGAGAGGCCCGGGGCTCAGCGAGTGTCCGGTGCGGTGGCGGATGAATTCGCCGAGGCCCGCGTGGACGATAACCGATCGAGCGGCATCGTCGAGTTCAAAGCCGCGAACTGTTTCGCTGCTTGACCATCGTTTCTGCGCAAGAGCGAGGGCGGCGTCGCGCCCGGCGACGACGGCGTCGAACACCTGGCGGTGCCGCGCGGGCAGATCACGCTCGCGACCCGCGTACGCCGTCCACGTCACGTCGCTGAAGACGTTCTCGTCGCCCGGGACGCGGGCCCACAGATCGAGCAGGATCCAATCCCCCGTGCGGATCGGGCTCGGGTTCGTGGGCGACACGTCGAAATGCGGGTCGCCGGCGTGGGCGTTCACGGCCACGATCGGGGCATCGGGCGTCTCGAGCCCGTCGCGTTTGAATGCGTCCATCACCCACTGCTGCGCCTGGTGCTCGTTGATCGGCTCCCCCGCGACGAGCTTGGCGCCGATCATCGTGAACAGCGCGTCCTTGATGGCGTCGACCTGCTTCGAGGCTTTGCGGTGGTTGGCGACGGCCGTCCCCCACCGGGCAAGCGCGGCCTGCTGCACGTCGGCGGACGAGACGACCTCGGCGCCCAGCGCTCGGACGAGCTCGAGCGTGCCGGCGTCGGTGTTTGACACGACCGGCAGCGAGCACCCCGGGGCGTAGTCCATCGCGACGCGCCCGGACACATTGGCGCTGAGCCACGCATGCAGGTCGCGCCAGCCGAGGTAGGACGCGCGGGCGAGGCGTGTGCCGTCGGCAAGGGCGATGACGTCGGCCCAGGTGTTGGCGTCGAGGCCGTGGACGAGCAACTTCGTGGTGCCCGAGGCGGGGATGTGCAGGAAGATGCGCCGGCTGGAGAAGCCGCGCCGGCCGCTCGGAGCGGGGCACAGTCGCGCGAGGCTGAGGCTCGAGCCGCGGAAGTCGTAGATGAGCCACCCGTCGAGCTTCTCGCGCCGGAGGTGGGCCTGGATGTCGTTGAGGACGTTGAGCAGCATGCGGGACTCGTTGGTGGTGGGGCGCGTGTCAGCGCGGCGCCGGGGTGGCAGGGACAGGGGTGGGGGTGGGGGTGGGGGTGGGGGTGGGGGGAGTCGCGCCGGCCGCGCGCGCAAGCCCGCTCGCACGCAGGTGATCCATCATTTCCTTGCTGAAGGCCCGCACGCTCGGGTGCGCGAGCACCGACCCGTGGCTGAGGCCGGGAAGAATGCGGATGTACCCGGCGCTTGGACCCTCGAGCGGCTGGAGCTTGGCGACCGATTCCTGGAGCATCCCGACCGCGACGTTGAGCGAGAAATCGTCGGTGTCGCCCACGACGAGACGCACGTTCCGGCGCAGCGGGTCGGCGTAGCGCTTCGGGTCGGTGCGTACGAGCGACGCGATGTCGTACTTGCGGTAGTGATCGAGGACCCCCTTGTTGATTTTCCCGGTCACGCTGTCGTACAGCGCGGCCGGGTGCCCCGCCCCCCCACCCCCCACACCCCCCACACCGCCCACACCCGAATCACACGGCCCCCACGCCGCCTCCCACGAGTGCCACTGCTGGCCGGAAGTCTGGTTCGCTCCGAGCACGCGCTCGCCCCCGTTCTCCTGGCGGATGGTCATGCGGTCGACGCCTCCGACGCGGTAGGAAACGAAGTCCTTGCCGGTCTTGGGGTCGGTGTAGAAGTTGTCCGCCGAGTAGATGTCGACCAGCTGGAACGCGCGAAGATCGACCGGATCGGGCGAGCTCGACCACGCGGCCCCGAAGGTCTCAGGATAGTTGATGGCCAGCCACACCGTGCTCCACCCGCCCGATGAGTGGCCGCGGAGGATGCGGGCCGCGGGGCGCGCCGCGAGCGGGTACTTCTTCTCGAGGGCGGGGATGAGCTCGGTGACGAGGGCCCGGCCGACGGGGCCGTTGTTCGCGGAGTCGGCGAAGAGGTGGTGGCCGTTGGGGCTCTCGGGGTCGAGGATGATCCAGAAGGTGCTGGCGGCGAGGTCGGCCTGATCCTGATCGCGCCGCGAGCCGCGCCGGATGGCCCGCTGCGGGGCCGAGCGGTGATCGCCGCCGAAGCCCGGGATCTCGTACACGCCCGCGTACTGCCGCCCCGGCTCGACCTTCACCGGCAACACCACGCCCGCGCGGAGCATGACGTCGCGCTTGTGGAAGGCGCTGAGCAGTTCGGACCGGATTTCAAACAGCTCGCACCCGGCGACGGCGTTGAAAGGCTGCGTGGTTGTGATCGAGTCGACCTTCAATTCCACCGTGATCGGCGGCGGCGGAACATCGGGGCCGACGCCCGCGGAGACGAGCTCAAACGGCACCGGCGGCCCGAAGAGGTTGCCCGCGTCGTCCTTCCAGCTGCTGGAGAGACGCGTGGTGATCAGGCGGGCCTGCGCGCGATACTTGCCCGCCGGCAGCGCGCCCAGCGCCAACGGCGACGAGTCCAGCCCGGGCGTCGACGTCTCGATGAGCATGGACGTGCCGGGCGCGACGGCGCGGACGTCGACGCCGTACATCGGCTGCGGATCGTCCCAGAATGGCGCGTCGTTCGGCACGGCGTTCTCGTCAAGATCGGCGCCGTTCCTGATAATCGAGACCACGAGGCGGCCGGATACGGGGCTCGGCGCGGCCTTGGAGTCGATGGTGACGTTGAATGTCACCTGGGCCTGAGCGACGCCCGGCAGCACCGGCCCCCAACCCCCCCACCCCCCCCACCCGCCGGCCAGGCCGAACACACCGAACACGAACGCCAGCACCGCGGCAGAACGAGGCATCATGCCGCAACGATACCCGGCGTGAGCGTCGCCGACGCCCGGCCGCACCGGTGCCCGCGTACCGTCACGGCCATGAGCAGCGACTACACCTCCCTGCGCGACGTCAACAAGGCGTACTGGAACGAGCGGATCGACACGCACGTGACCAGCGACCACTATGACGCGGACGCGTTCCGCGCCGGGCGGACATCGCTGATGCCGCTCGAACTCAACGAGGTCGGCTCGGTCGCCGGGAAGAAGTTGCTGCACCTGCAGTGCCACTTCGGGCTCGACACGCTGAGCTGGGCGCGGCTCGGGGCCGAGGCGACCGGCGTGGACTTCTCCGACAAGGCGATTGAGGCCGCCCGGGCCCTGAGCGCCGAGACCGGCGTCAAGGGCAGCTTCGTGTGCTGCGACGTGCTCGAGCTCGCCGAGCACCTGCCGGGGGAGGCCGGGGCGTTCGACGTGGTCTTCACGAGCTATGGCGTGCTCGACTATCTCAACGACATCAACCGATGGGCCCGCGTCGTTTCGCGGTTCCTCAAGCCCGGCGGGTTCTTCTATATGGCGGAGATCCACCCGTTTGCGCTGGTGTTCGACCACGGGCCGCGCGTGCCGCGGCTGGAGCTCAAGCACCCGTACTCGTTCGCCGGCGGCGTCGCGGAGCACGCGACCGGGAACACGGCCCGGCGCCCCGTGAAGTGGGACGCGACCGACGAGCCCACGTACACCGGCGGCGAGGAACGCTTCGAGAACAACACGGCCTATTCGTGGAACCACGGCGTGGGCGAGGTGCTCACGGCCCTGATCACCGCCGGGCTGCGGATCGAGTTCGTGCGAGAGTGGCCGTACGGGTGCTACGAGATCTTCCCGTTCATGCACAAGGACGCGCAGGGGTATTACCGACTCAACGAGGGCGCTGACAGCGTCCCGCTGCTGTATTCGGTGAAGGCGAGCAAGCCGGGTTGACGACGTTGTATAAGCATTGTATAATTGATGGATAGGCCAGGACCGGCCATGACGTGGTGAATCGCGTATGCGCCGCAAGAGCGTTCGAGTCGGGGTGAATCGTGGTGTCCGCGGCGAATGGCGTTTCCTCTGGAACGACCGGTACCGGGCTGACGCTCGGGCGGAAGCGTCGTTCCTCGACGAAATTCAGTACCACCATGTCGCCGATCAGTTCAAGGTGCTCGCCGAGCATACCGATCCCCGCAGGAGCGAGGTCGTCGATGTCAGATCGATCGAGGACTTCTTCGAGCTGCGCGACAAGGGCGGACCGCTCGGCGGCATCAACCTACGGGTGTTCTTCACAGTCGATCGCCGCACGCGGACCATCCTCGTGCCGGGTGTGATCAAGAAGCAGAACGATGGCCCGACCCTGCTCAAGGACAAGATCCGGATGCGGGCCAGAAAGCGGGACAGCGATCGCGATGAGCAAGGTTGACGCACGACGAAAGGCCCCTCGGACGCGCGACCGTGCCGCCGGCGCTCGTTCTGGCAGCACAAACACGCCGAAGTCGAAGCCGGCCGCGAATCGCTTTGTGGGCGCTCTGCGGGCCCTCTCGACGGCCGACCTTGTCGACCTTGTCGAGCTCGCGGCCGAGCTGCGCCGAGTCGATTCCACCGGTGATGCTCAGATGCGAAGCGAAATCGAGGAAGCAATTGTCGAGATCCTCTCGCTTCCGAAGAGCGGCGGGAGGACCGTCGCCCCGCCGCCGCTGGGCGCACGCCCCGCGAAGTTGCAGCGCTGGATCGATTCTGTAGCCGACGCGGTCCGCAAACAGCGCGAACGGCGAAGGTGGACTCAGCAGGAACTTGCCGACCGCTCCGGCCTGCCGCAGAGCCACATCAGCCGGATCGAGCGTGGCGTGCTCAGCCCCTCACACAAGACGGTGAATCGCCTGGCTGAGGCCTTGAAAGTGTCGATTGGAGAGATTGACCCGAGCGCGCCTTCGGACTAAACCCACTTTCCTTGCCTGCCACTGTCTACAACCACCCGCGGATCTACGACCTGCTCCACACTCCCGGCACGGCCGACGAGGTCGATGGCATCGAGCGGCTGGCGAAGCGGCACGCGCTGCGCCGTGTTCGATCCTGGCTCGAACCCGCGTGCGGCACAGGTCGATACCTGCGAGTTCTCGCACGCCGTGCCACACGGCGCGGGACACAAACGCGTCTCGTCGGCGTCGACCTGAACGAACCCATGCTCGAGTTCGCACGCGAGCGGATCGCTGGCGCCCGGTTCGTCCGCGCCGACATGCGCACGCTCACCCCCCGTGTCCTCGGCGGCGGAGACTTCGACGCCGCCTTCATCCTTCAGAACTCGATCCGGCACCTCCAGACCGGCGCGGACATCGTGAAGCACCTCGCGGCCGTGCGGCGCTGCCTCCGCCCCGGTGGTGTGTACCTCGTCGGAACATCCCTCGAGCCGGCGCAAGCGTTCAACGAATGCGAGGACCACTACGCCGCCCGGCGCGGATCGCTGCTGGTGCGCGACGACGTGCAGTACGTGCCGCTCCCCCCCACGCCTTCGCGCGGCCGGGGCGACGGGCACGAGCGCGTCCACAGTTACGTGAGCGTGTGGCGTGGCCGGTCGCGGACGCCGGTGGCCGAGATCGTGTCGACCTACCGGTTGTGGTGCTGCGCTCCCGGCCGTTGGGCGAAGCTCGTTACCCAAGCCGGCTTCGACCAAGTCGCGTCGAGCGACCTCGACGGCATCGACGTGCCGCTCGATTACCGGGGGTACGCGGTGCGGGTGCTGCGCTCGCCGCCCAACTCGAGCTCCGATTGACCAACCGGCTTGCATTGCCGGTTCGGATCTTGTACGCTTGAATGACGCATGGCCCAACGCCGTCACCACTACGAACGAGCCTTCGAGGAATACCTGCGGACTCGCCGGATCCCGTATGTCGCGGTCGACGAGGCCCGCAAGGCACTCCTCCCCGACAACGCGCCGCTGCGCCTCAATCCGCCGCCGGGCGTCGAACCCGACAACGACCGCCCGGACGCGATGGCCCTCAAATCGTTCGACTTCGTGATCTACGGCTGGGACTGGTCCGGCCGCGGCGGAACCGGCAGCGCGGGGGGGACGGACTCAAATCTCCTGCTCGACGTCAAGGGCCGTCGCGTGGTCGCCCCGCGGCGTCGCGTCGGCGTGGGTGCGGGGACGGGGACGAGCGGAGGCGGCGGCGGATCGGCCCTGGCCCTGCAGGACTTTGACGACGAATACCCCGGGCGCGCCAAGGGGCGCCCGAGCGTCGGGCGCCTCGAATCCTGGGTCACCCAAGACGATGTCGAGTCGCTCTCGCGCTGGGCGGCGCTGTTCGGGCCCGGGTTTGACCCGGCGTTTGTGTTCGTGTACTGGTGCGACGACCAACCCCCGGACGCCCTGTTTCAGGAGGTGTTCGAGTTCCAGGGGCGTTGGTACGCCCTGCGGGGGGTTCGCCTGAGCGACTACGTCAAGGCCATGAAACCGCGGAGCCTCCGTTGGCGGACCGTTCATGTGCCCACAGGGGCGTTCGAGCGGATCAGCCGCCCGTTTGCGAAGCGGCCCGCCCCGGGCCGGGAGTAGAATTCGCCATGGTCAAGTTCCCGTCGTCGCGCTCCGTCTCTCGTGCCGTTCTGGGCGTCGTCGCCTGTGCCGGGCTCGCCACCGCGGCCCTGGCTCAGGGCACCGCCCCTGCGGGCACGCCCGCGGCCGATGAAGGCAAGCTGCGTCCGCCGGTCCCCTCCGTCCCGCGCAACGAACCCTCGGACATCCTCGGCATCATCTTCGCCGTGGTGCTGGGCGCCGCGGTGGTGGGCGTGAACATGATCCCCGGCCGCCGTGGACACCAGGACTAATGAGCACGGAAACCTCTGTTCCAGGAACTGACGGCGGGTACGCCGGGTCCAGCACCCGCCAGCGGCTCATCGGCGTCAACATCGCGCTGCTCGCGGCCCTTGTCGCCACGAGCGTGCTCGCCCAGCCCCGCCCCTTGGGCGGCGCCGGCGACCGGGCCCGCGGCAACTACACCGTCGTCTCCGGACGCGTGTCGGGGAGCCCGAGCAACGTGCTCTACGTCTTCGACGCGGCCAACCAGGAAATCGCGGCCGTGCGCTGGGACCGCACCACGCAGAAGTTCGAGACCATCGGCTTCCGCGACGTCGCCGGCGATTCGCGCCAGCAGCAGGGAGGCCGGTAACCGTGAGCACCCAGAACCCCCCCACTCCGATCGCTCCGAGTCCGATCGCCTCCCCGCGCCGCTCCGACAGCGCCCTGTGGGCGAGCATGTTCGTCCTCGCCGGCCTGCTGATCGTCACGCTGACGCGCTCCGGCCTGGGCATCGGGGCCTCGGCTCGGGCCGACGTGGTGAGCACGGTCGATAAGTACACGGTCCTGACGTTCGACAACGGCACCGACGACACCGTGGCCGTGGTCGACTCGTCGGGCGAAGATCTCTTCATCTATCAGGTCCGCAAGAACGACCGGCTGGAGTTTGCCGGACGTCAGAACCTCCGGGACCTCTTCACCGCCGCCAAGGTCGGCGCGGCGGGCGGCGCCGAGGGGCGGTAAGGCAGGCCCCCCCCCGCGTCTGCGGGTGGGCAGGTCCAGAGTGCATGTGCGGTATGAACCCGTGGGCGGCTGGGCGCTCCCGGGAACCCCCCTTTCCCAGCGACAACCCGCGACAGCCTTGCGAGCATCCGTTCGCTCGCACCGGCGTTGCGCCTTTGCACCCGCACAAGCACCCACATGCCAATCGTCCCCCTGCCTCAGTTCGAGGCCGACCTCGAGGAAGACCGCAAGATCTACGAAGCCCTCAAGCCGCCGACCACGGTCGTGGCCCGCTTCGGCGTCATGCGGATGGTCGGCGAGTTCCCCTTCGACCTCAACGTGAAGCCCGGCTGCGGGTCGAAGCTGGTCCTCCGCACCCACCGCGGCACCGAGATCGGCGAGATGCTCACGAGCACCTGCCCCAACTCGGGCTGCTCCAAGAGCGTGTCCCGCAAGGAGATGCTTGAGTACATCGAAAACTCCGGCGGCAAGGACTACCCGTTCTACTCGAACGCGACCGTCGGCGGGCCGTCGATCAAGGTCCTCCGCATCGCGACCGTCGAGGACCTCAACGCCCAGGCGAAGCTCGACGAGACCCGCCGCCCGATGGTGCTCAAGGCCCGCGAGTTCGTCGAGGAGGTCGGGCTGCCGATCAAGATGGTCGAGGCCGAGCCGATCCTCGGCGAAGAACGCCTCACGTTCTACTTCAACTCCGAAGACCGTATCGATTTCCGCGAGCTCGTGCGCAAGCTCAGCGAAATCTACCACACCCGCATCGAACTCCGCCAGATCGGGGCCCGCGACGAGGCCCGCCTCACCGCCGACTACGAGCGCTGCGGCCAGCACTGCTGCTGCAAGCAGTTCCTCAAGGTGCTCAAGCCGATCTCGATGAAGGCCGCGAAGGTCCAGAAGGCCACCCTCGACCCGCTCAAGATCTCCGGCCGGTGCGGGCGCCTCATGTGCTGCCTGCGGTACGAGGACCAAACGTACACGGAACTCGCCAAGCGCCTGCCGCGCAAGAAGTCGCGCGTGAACACGCCCGACGGCCCGGGCACCGTCCTCGACGGGCAGATCCTCACTCAACTGGTTCTCGTGCAGCTCGACAACGAGGACCGGCAGGTCGCGGTCCCGGTGGAAGAACTCGAAGCGCTCCCGCCGGGCTCCGTGCCCGCG
>CAZMCC010000023.1:0-19627 GCA_964564695.1 uncultured Phycisphaeraceae bacterium
CCCCCCCCCCCCCCCCCTGCCGAGTAGCCCTTCAACTCCGGGGCCCCACCCCACGGCCGCGTGTTCAGGCTCTCGCACTTCGGCAGGTAACACCACTCATCGCGCACAACGCCCTCCCCCTCGTTTGCTCGGCTCTCGCGCGAGCAAACATTTCCCCCTCCGCGTTGCTCCAGGGGGATCTCCGCCGCGCGCGCACAGCGATCTTGCCGGTACCATCCGTCCATGTTCGGCCCGTTCGCCAACCTGCTCGCGACCTCCGCCCACGCCGGGGCCAACAGCCCCGTCGTCGACCTGGTCGTCATCCTCGTGGCCGCGGCCGCCATCGGGCTCGTCATGGGCCGGCTCAAGCTCGCCGCGATCCCCGGCTACCTGCTCATCGGGGCCGCCATCGGGCCCCACGCGCTGGGCCTGGTCTCGAGCGATGAGAACATCGCGCTCATCGCGGAACTCGCCTTGATCCTGCTGATGTTCACCATCGGCCTGCACATGGACACCAGCACCATCCGCTCCGGGATGGCGCCCATCCTGATCGTCGGTGTGGCGTCGACGCTGCTCGTGGCCCTGGTGACGTGGCCGCTCGCGATGCTGTTCGGGCTCGGAGCGCCCGCGGCCCTCGTCGTCGGCATGATGGTGGCGATGTCGTCGACGGCCGTGCTGCTGGGAGTCCTCCAGAGCCGGCGTGAAGTCCACCGCGCGCACGGGCGACTGTGTGTCGGCATCGCCGTCGTGCAGGATCTCGTCTCGATCGGCATCCTCGCGGCCATGCCGACCATCGCGGTGTGGGCGGGCGCCAGCGGAGGGGGCGGGGCGGGCGGCGGGGGCGACGCGGAGCCGACGCCGGTCGAACTCCTCTCGAGCGCCGCCCTCGCGACCGGCGTGGTGATCGCGATGATCGTCACGGGCCGCTGGGTGCTGCCGCGACTGCTGAGGGAGGCGTCGCGCGCGGGATCCGCGGGCGGCGGCGGGGTCGAGGAACTCGTGCTGATGGCGGCGGCGATCGCGCTGGGGTCGGCGGTGATCACCTGGGCGGTGGGGATCGGCCCCGCGCTGGGCGCGTTCCTCGCCGGGTTCCTGCTGGCGGGGACCCCGTTCCGGCACCAGGTGTCCGGGCAGATGGCGCCGCTGCGCGACCTGTTCATGGCCGTGTTCTTCACGACCGTCGGGCTGCAGATGGACATCCCCGGCGTGGCGGACCTGTGGTGGGTCGTGCTCATCGGGCTCGTGGTGGTGATCGTGGTGAAGTGGTTCATCCTCAGCGCCACGGCGTGGGTGCTCGGCGCCTCAGGCGTGGTCGCCGGCGTCTCGGCCCTGCTGCTCGCGAACGCGGGGGAGTTCAGCCTCGTCATCCTCGAGCTCGCGTACTCGAAGGGGATCATTGACGACAGGACCCAGGGAGTCCTCATCGCGCTGGTCGTGGGCAGCCTGATCTTCACGGCCCTGGTCTACGACCCGGCCCGTCGATACCGCCCGCTGCTCGCACGCATCCGGCCCGCGCCGTGGATCGTCCGCAGCGCGCTGCGCGAGAGTGCGCTGCCGACGGGAACGCCGATCGGCGAGGGCGAAGGTGGACCGGTGGAGGCGAAGCCGGGCAAGCTCATCATCGCCGGGTTCGGCGTCGTGGGGCGGGCGCTGGCGGACCGGTTCGAGGTGGCGGGGCTGGCGTTCACGATCGTGGAGCTGAACGCGGGGACGGTGCGCAAGCAGCGGGCGCTGGGGCGCGAGGCGCTGTATGGGGATATCTCGAATCCGGATGTGCTGGAGTCGGCGGGGATTCACGAGGCGGAGGCCGTGCTGCTGACGGTGCCGGATGACGAGGCGGTGATCTCGGCGTGCCAGGCGATCCGTGCGCTGGCGCCGCACGTATTCATCGCGGCGCGGGCGAGCTACCTGAGCACGGGGTTCCGGGCCGGGGCTGCGGGGGCGGACCACGTGTCGGTGTCGGAGATCGCGATCGCGGAGACGATGGCCAAGCAGGTGACGCGCCTGCTCGAGCAGCGGGCGCGGGCGACGGGGAGGACGTTCCACCTGCTGGACAGCGAGCTGGGGTTGCCGGCGGACGCGACTTCGGAGGAGCCGGAGGCGCACTGAGAGGCGGAGCGAGTGATCTTCGGGACGCCGGACCTGAGGCTCTGCGAAGGTCCGGGTCAGCCTTCCCCGCGCGTGGTCCAGCCATAGGTGTCATACGAGAAGTCCACGGCGCCGTCGGGGGCGAACTCGATGAGCGAATACCCGTAGTCGCACTGGCGGAACTTGCCGCCCCACCAGCCTGCCGACACGGCCCCCGAGCAGATGTAGCGGACGCCCTGGAAGTCGATCTGCTCGACCTGGTGCATGTGGCCGCTGAGGCAGGCTTTCACGTTGGGGTGCTTGAGGAAGAGGTCGGTGAGGCTGAGCGCATCCTCGTGCATCCACGAGCCGGGGATGGTCCACTGGCCGGACTTGAGGCGGTCGCCGTCGAAAAAGCCGCAGGCGGTGAGGATGGGGATATGGCTGAGAATGCACACGGGTCGGGTGGCGGGAATCGCGGCGAGCTCGGCGTCGAGCCAGGCGCGCTGCTCGGGGTCGAGCTTGCCGGTGTAGGAGCCTGAGATGCTGTCGAGAGCGATGAACGACCACTGACCGACATCGCGCCGGTAGTAGCGGCCGGGCATTTTGAGGGCTTCGAGGGCCCAGCCTTTGCCGCGGCGTGGGGCGTCGGGCGTGGGCGGCTCCCACTTCCACGAATCGTGGTTGCCGATGACGTGGAGGATGGGCTTGGTGCACTCGGCGTCGAAGGCGCGCGAGGCGATGCCCCACTGTTCCTTGGCGCTGGCTTCGTCGACGCCATTGACGCACATGACGGTGTCGCCGGTGTTGATGACGAGGTCGACGGGGTCGGGGCGGGCGTGGATGTGCTTGAGGCAGGAGACGAGGCCGTCGCCGGCGCCCTTTGAGGCGTTGACGTGCATGTCGGTGATGTGGGCGATGCGGAGGGGGGCGGGGTTGGGAGCCGGGGGCTGAGATCCGAGCGCGGGTCGGGCGGCCAGGGCGGCGGCGGTGGCGCCGAGGGTGACGAGGGCTTCGCGGCGGGTGGTGGGGGTCATGGGCGGCGCTCCTTTGGGAGGAGGGGATACTTCACTCGCTTGCGCTCGCGGCTCTTATCGCGTCAGCAGGACGACGGCGACGACGGCGGTGCCGATGATGGCGCACACGCCGATGACCGTGGCGATGACGCTCCAGGTGCGGTGCTGGTCCATGGCCTTGCGGAGTTCGTCGGCGCGGGATTCGAGCTGGATGCGGGCGGCATCGAAGGTGCGAGCGTTGGCCTCGGTCGCGGACTGCACCCCGACGAGCTGGTCGGTGAGCGCGGCGGTGGAACTCGTGATCGCGGAGTTGATGGTGGCGCCCAGGGCTTCGCCCGCGCGGCGCTGGTCCTGGGCGGCGGACGAGATCGAAGCGGTGACGGCGGCGGCGGACTCGCCGGTGGCGCGGGTCTGGTCGGCGATGGCCGTGCGGAGGGACTCGTTGCCGATGGCGGATTCGTTGGCGAGTCGCTCGACCAGGCCGAGCAACTGCACGTTCTGCTCGGCGAGCTTCGGGAGCGTGGCGAGCAGGGCGGGGATCTGGCGGGCGATTTCGACGAGCTCGCGGCCGCGGGATTCCTGTTCGGTGAGGCGTGCGCCCTGGTCGTCGAGATGGGTGTTCACCTTGCGGACGAGCTCGATGACGTCGGCGTAGTTCTTGCGGAGCTCTTCCATGAGCTCCTGCTTGTTGCGCGGGACGACGACGCCGATGGGCTTGATCTCGGCGACCTCGGGACCGGAGTCCGGAGAGTCGATGAGGATGGTGCCGTGCGACGGTGTTGAGGTGGCGTGGTTCTGGGGTGTCGGGTCCCAGTCGATGGTGCGGACATCGGTGTCATCGACCCCCCCACTGCGCTTGGGGCCGAAGAGGCGTTGCATCAAACCCATACGGATCCTCCGGGAGTCGAAAAGGCAGCGTAGCCGGGGGAGGGGAGCGGGAGTGTTCAGGCGGCGCTCAGAAGGGCGTTGGTCCGAGCCTCCCGCGCGAGCGGGAGGTGTTGGACGGCCGGGCGCACAGGTCCTCCCGCTGGCGCGGGAGGCTCGGATCAGGCCTCGAACTTGGCGTAGGCGTGGGCGAGGGTGAGGCGGATGTGTTCGTAGGGGACCGAGCCGCCGAGCTTCTCGAAGATGGGCTTGAGGCGCGGCTGCTCCTGCTCGATCGCGACGGCCATGATGCGCTGCTGGACGTCCGGGGGCACCCACGGGTCGATCGACGCGGGACGCGTTTCGTGGACGAATTCGGTGAGGTAGCCGGCGACGGTGCTGTTCGCGCGGTTCATGGCCTGGGCGACCTGGGCGATGGACATGCCTTTGCGGAAGAGTTCGGCGGCTTGGAGGGCGCTGGGGGACATGCTGGGCGCAGAGTCGTCCGTCGGTGGCGCAAGGACCCGGCGACCCGGACCTTCGCCGAGCCTCAGGTCCGGCGTCGGGACCGGGATGGGCACGCCCAGGTGCCGGGCGGTGACTTCGAGCAGGGCGGCGCCGAAGTCGGCGAGTTTGCGGTCGCCGATGCCTTTGAGGCCGCGGAGGGCTTCGAGGGATCTGGGGCGGGCGCGGGCGACGGCCTGGAGGACCACATCCGCGAACACGACGTACGGCGGGACGGCGCGGGCCTGGGCCTGGGCGCGGCGCCAGACGCGGAGCTCTTCGAAGAGGGCACGCTCGGAGTCGGTGAGTTCGGGCTGCGAGGCGGTGGCGTCGCTGGCACGAGCCTCGCGCTTGCGGCGTGAGAGTGCGGCGGGCGTCGTCACGACGGCGGGTTCGACGAGGGTCACGGTTCGCTCGTTCTTGAGCACGCCGGCGGAGTTCGCGGTGAGTCGGAGCGTGCTGAACTCGAGCTCGCGTTCGAGGGCGTCCTGATCGATGAGCTGGTTGATGTAGGAGATGACCTGCTCGCGGGTGCGTCCGCGGAGCAGGGCGTAGGTGCTGAGGCGGTCGTGGCCGCGTTCTTTGATTTTGGCGGTGGCCTTGCCGACGAGGACGTCGGCGATGTGGGCGGCGCCCCACGTCTGGCCGCAGCGGAAGACGCACGAGATGATTTTGCGGGCGGTGTCCTGGGCGTCGGCGACGTCGGCGAGTTCGCCGAGGCAGGTGTCGCAGGCGGCGCAGCCGCGGGAGGCGGGGATGCCGGGTGTGGCGGGGATGTCGGGTGTGGGGGCAAGAGCCTGGCCGAAGTACTCGCTCAGGGCCGCGTGTCGGCATCTTCCGCCGGCGGCGAAGCGGTGCATGTGCTCGAGGAGTTCGTACTGGGCGTCGATGGGCGTGGGGTCGAAGTTCTCAGGGTCCACGGCCCCCATGGCCTCGCCGGCGGAGCGCTCGAGGAGTTGTTTCCAGCGGATGTGGTCGGCGGCGGAGTAGAGGAGGAGGCACTCGGCTGGGAGGCCGTCGCGGCCGGCGCGGCCGGTTTCCTGTTGATAGGCCTCGACGCTCTTGGGCATGGCGGCGTGGACGACGAGGCGGACGTCGCCGCGGTCGATGCCCATGCCGAAGGCGACGGTGGCGACGACGACGCGGAGGGTTTCGTTGCGGAAGGCGTCGCTCACACTCGCGCGGTCGGCGGGGTCCATGCCGGCGTGGTAGGCGCGGGCGTCGACGCCCTTGGAGCGGAGGGACGCGGCGAGGGACTCGGTGTCGCGCCGGCTGATGCAGTAGATGATGCCGGCGTCGCCCTCGTGGCGGGCGAGGGCCTCGGCGGTCTGGGCGACGACGTCGACGCGGGGGAGTACGCGGTAGGTGAGGTTGGGTCGGTCGAAGGTGCCGACGAGCACGGCGGCGTCGCGGAGGCGGAGCTGGCGGACGATGTCCTCGCGGACGCGCGGGGTCGCGGTGGCGGTGTACGCGCCGAGGGGGACGCCGGGGAGCAGGGAGCGGAGCTCGCCGAGGCGGCGGTATTCGGGGCGGAAGTCGTGGCCCCACTGGCTGATGCAGTGGGCCTCGTCGATGGCGAGGTGGCCGATGTTGAGGCGCTTGGCCCACGACAGAAACTCGCCGACCATCATGCGTTCGGGCGCGACGAAGAGGAGGCGGAGCTCGCCGGAGGCGGCGTCGGCGCGCATGTCGGCCCGCTCGCGCTCGCTGGTGTGGGAGTGGAGGGCCGCGGCCTTGACGCCGGCGAGGCGGAGGCCGGCGACCTGGTCCTGCATGAGGGCGATGAGGGGGGAAATGACGATCGTGAGGCGGCCGGTGACGAGCGCGGGGACCTGGTAGCAGAGGGATTTGCCGCCGCCGGTGGGGAGGACGGTGAGGGAGTCGCGGGCGGCGAGGGTTGCGGCGATGGCGTCGGCCTGGAGAGGGCGGAGGGATTCGTAGCCCCAGATGTGGCGGACGACGTCGGCGACGCGGGCGTCGACTTGGGTGTCGATGTTCTCGGTCTCCAAGGCCATTGGCGGACGATAGCGCGGGAGCGGCCGGAAGAGTTCACCGCAGAGGCGCAGAGGGCGCGGAGGAAGGCAGTTCACCACGGAGGACACAGCGGGCACGGAGTTTTGGATTGAGAGCCGGGGTTGGACTCCGCTTGCGAACGGCCGTCAGTTCACCCCCGCCGGGATCTGGCGACGCGCCCAATTCCGGGCACCCGGCCAACTCAGTCGGAATTCGGAGAGTGGGACCCATCCGGCGGAGTTGCCTCGCGGGCCTTGCGAAACTCTTCTTCAACAGCCTTGTGCGCTCGCGACATGGCGGCGCGATCGCGGGCCTCCTCGCGCAACCGATTGCGTTCGGCTTTCTCGGCCTCGCTCTCGTAATCGGGTTCTGCCACTGGTCAATCGTACCTGACGGCTCAATCAGCGGCACCCCGACCTTTCCCGCAACCGACAGGGTGCCACAATTCGCCAATGCCCCCCACCGACACACGCCCCGCCATCCGCATCGGCCACTCGCCGGACCCCGACGATGTGTTCATGTGGTGGCCGATCACGGGGATGCTGTCGCCCAAGCCGCCTCACGAGCCGGTGTCGGCGCCGGTGCTCGATACGGGGCGGTTCCGGTACGAGGGCGTGCCGGCGGACATCGAGGTGCTCAACCGGCGGGCGGTTGACACGGGCGACCTCGAGATCACGGCCCTGTCGATGGCGTGCTACGCGACGGTGCACGCGCGCTATCAGCTCACGGCGTGCGGGTCGTCGATGGGGTACGGGTACGGGCCGAAGCTCGTCACGCGGAGCGACTCGCGACTCACGGCCGACAACCTCGGCCCGCTCGTGCGGTCGGGTGAAGTGTCGATCGCGATCCCGGGCGTTCGCACGACGGCGTTCCTGGTGCTGAGCATGATGCTCGGGCTGCATGCCTCAGACGGGGCCGCTCGAATGGTCGAGATGCCGTTCGACCGGGTGATGCCGGCGGTGAGCGAGGGGCGGGTCGATGCGGGGCTGGTGATTCACCAGGGGCAGGTGATGTACGACACGCTGGGGTTGCGGGAGATCGCGGACCTGGGGGAGTGGTGGCTGGAGAGAACGAGACTACCGCTGCCCTTGGGTGGGAACGCGATCCGGCGCGACCTCGACGCGGTGCACGGGGCGGGGACGATGGCCCAAATCGCGCGCACACTGGAGGAGTCGATCCGGCACGCGCGCTTTCACCGCACGGCGAGCATCGACTACATCCTCGGCTGGGCGCCGGAACTGACGCGGGCGCAGGCCGAGCGGTATATCGAGATGTACGTGAGCCCGCTCACGGTTGATGCGGGGGAAGCGGGGCTGGGCGCGATCCGGCGGTTGATGGATGAGGGGACGGCGCGGGGACGATTCGGGCACATCCCCACCGTCGAATTCGTCCGGGCGGCCCCGACCGCCGCGTCTGAGTAAGGAGTCGGCATGAAACTCTCGCCTGTTGGTGGAGCAGGCGAAGCGGCGTGGCGGGGACCGAATATCGGCCCAGAGCGGCCGATCACAGGCGGGACGCCTGTGCCACCGGGCCGGAGCCACTCCGCGGTCACGGCAATCTGGTGAAGGACGGATAATCCGGCGTGGGCGGTGATTCTCGCCCTTGACGATGGTCTGCGCGGGTCGTATTTTCGGTTTGGAACGATGCCCGAGAAACCACAGGACGCTCTGACGCGAATTGTGAGGCATCTGGCGTCTTGCAGAGAGCCCCCCCGACGGCCGATACCGATCTGGTATCGAACGCGGTTTTCAGAGTAAGGACTTCATCGATGATTTTTCGAGCAGTGTCACCCCGTCGGGCGGCCGAGGCCGTCTGGCTACTGGCTGCCGGCGGCGCGACGGTGTGCGTGGCCGTGGCGCTTGCGCAGAGCGGCCCGCCCCCGGTTGAGACGACGCTCGACGATTTCTACCAGGACGGCACTCAGCCGAACACGATGATCGATCCGCTGAGCGGGGCGAACGACAACTGCTTCTACTGCCACGAGAACCCCAAGGACCAGGTGCACTCGCCGTATCGCCACTGGGCCCACTCGATGATGGGGCAGGCGGCCCGCGATCCGATTTTCCACGCGTGCCTGGCGATCGCGAACCAGGACGCGGCGTTCGCGGGCGAGATGTGCCTGCGGTGCCACACGCCGGTGGCGTGGCTGAACGGGCGGAGCACGCCTCCGGACGGCTCGATGGTGGGCAACCCGGACCCGAAGTTCGGCGGCTTGTACAACCCCGAGGAGATGGAGGGCGTCACCTGCATCGCGTGCCACCGGATGGTGGACCCGATGTTCCAGGAGGGCATCAGCCCGCCGGAGGACGAGCCCATCCTCGAGTCGCTGCCGTTCCAGGATCGGCCGAAGATCCTGACGGGCGTGCCGTACAACACCGATCCGCATTCGGCGAAGTACGTGATGGATCCATTGGACAACCGGCGCGGCCCCCGGAACCTGGAGGCGGACTGGCCCAAGGGGTTCTTCTTCCACTTCTGGATCGAATCGCCGTTCCACCAGTCGAGCCGGCTGTGTGCGACGTGCCACGACGTGTCGAACCCGGTGTACACGCGCCAGACGGACGGGACGTATGCGCTGAACACGCTGGGCGAGCCGCACCCGACGCAGGGGAAGTATGACCAGTTCCCGGTCGAGCGGACGTACAGCGAGTGGAGCCAGAGCCTGTTTGCGCAGGGGCCGGTGGACCTGGACGGGCGGTTCGGCGGGGCGCTGACGGCGGTGGCGAGCTGCCAGGACTGCCACATGCCGACGGGTGAGGGCCGGTTCTGCCGCGTGGACGAGGCGCCGGTGCGCCCGGACGTGCGGATTCACAATTTCAACGGCGCGAACACGTGGGTGCTCCGCGCGGTGAACGAGCTGTACGACCCGTACTTCACGGGGCTGGAGCCCGAGGGGATCGACGACTCGATCGCCCGGGCGACGGACATGCTCGACAAGGCCAGCGACATGGAGCTGACGGTCCAGGGCACGGACCTGAACGTCCGCATCGTCAACATGACGGGGCACAAGCTGCCGACGGGCTACGGCGAGGGCCGGCGGATGTGGATCAACGTCAAGTTCTACGACGAAGAGGAGAACCTGATCCAGGAGCGCGGCGCGTATGACCCGGGCACGGCGACGCTGTCGCAGATCGACACGAAGGTGTACGAGACGAAGCACGGCATCAGCGAGAGCGTGGCGAAGATCGTCGACCGGCCGGCGGGGGAGGGCTTCCACTTCGCGCTCAACAACGAGGTCGTGCTGGACAACCGCATCCCGCCGATGGGGTTCACGAACGCGGGCTTCGAGAGCGTGCAGGCCCAGCCGGTGAACTACACGTACGCGGACGGGCAGTACTGGGACGACACGGTGTACGCGATCCCCGACGGGGCGCGCTCCGTGACGGTGTCGCTATATCACCAGCTGACGACGAAGGAGTACATCGAGTTCCTCCGCGACGAGAACCACACGAACGACGCGGGGCAGATCGCGTTCGACCTGTGGATGCAGTTCGGCAAGAGCCCGCCGACGCTCATGGACGAGGCGTGGACCACGTTCACGATCTGCTACGCGGACTGGAACCAGGACGGGATCGTGAACTCGACGGACGTCGGGGAGTTCATCAACGACTGGTTCCTGGACAACGTGATGGGCACGCTGGTGACGGACTTCGACCACAACGGCATCGTGAATTCGACGGACGTGGGCGAGTACATCAACGCGTGGTTTGAGGCACAGATCGGGCAGGGCGGGTGCTGAGAAGCGGGGGAAGCCCCGGGCGATAGCGATCCGCCCTGATGTGGCGACGCCGCAGACCTCCCGCTTGCGCGGGAGGCTCTGATCAGGCCTTCACGGCCCGGATACCCAGGAACATCGGGATTTCGCGGCGGGCGCGGTTTTCCTCGTGGGCGCGGGGGCCGGATGTGCTCATGCGCTGCGCGGGCCACTCTTCGAGGCCGGCGACGAGCAGGCCCGCGTCGGCGAGGGCCTTGACGTAGGACTGGATGGGGCGGTGGAAGGTGTGGGTGACCACGCTGGGGTCGGTGCCGGGGTGCATCTGGATGCGCTTGTGGCCGGGGGAGAGGTAGCCGTCGACGCGCCGGTATTGGCGGCCTTCCTTGGCGTCCCAGCCCCAGCCGGTCTGGCCGGCGGCGCGGAAGGCGGGGTGGACGATCACGAAGATGAAGGCGCCGCCGGGCTTGAGCGTGGCGGCGACGCCCTTGAAGACGGGGTCGACGGTGTCCATGTTCGAGAGGGCCATGACGCAGGCGGCGGCGTCGAAGCCGTCGAGCTTGAGGGCGCCGAGGTCGCGGGCGTCGCCGACAAGGTATTTTTCGTTGCGACTCCCGCGTCGCTGGGCGGACTCGATGAGTGAGCCCGCGGAGTCGACGCCGACGATGTGGGCGCCGAGCTCGGCGAGGCGGCGGGAGAGGACTCCCTGGCCGCAGGCGACGTCGAGGATGTGCTGGCCGGGGCGCGGGTCGAGGAGGCGGAGTGTGCCGGGGACGATGACGCGTTCGTACTGGTCGCTGCCGGCGTCGTCGGTGAGCTTGTCGTACCAGTCGGCGACGCCTTCCCATGAGGTGTCCATGGGGCGGTGCTTGGGGCCGAGCGATGCGCTGGGGGATTGAGCGTCGGGGGTGGCGACGGCGTGGGCGGGGGGCTCGAGGCCGACGGCTTCCCAGAAGCGGGCCGCGGGCGGGGCGCTGAAGCGGAGCTGGCGGCCGGTCGAGGGGTTGACGACGCCGAGCTCGACGGCGTGGAGGCCGAGGCGGTTGAGGATGTTGGTGCGGGCGCCGTAGCGGTCGTCGCCGACGATGGGGTGTCCCTGCTCGGCGAGGTGGACGCGGATCTGGTGCTTGCGCCCGGTCTCGAGGCGAACCTGCAGGAGCGAGCGGTTGTTGTCGGAGCCCAGGACGCGGTAGTGCGTGATGGCGAAGCGCGGGCCGGTCTCGTCGTCGCCCATGCGCTTGGGGGCTTCGCGTGGGCGTGCGAAGCGGCTGGGACCGCCGGTCGGGGAGCGCGGGGGCCGGGCCTCTCTCTTGGGGGCTTCACGCTGCGCGATCGACTCGGAGACGCTGCCGACGCGGCCGGTGACATCTTCGGCAAGGAAGCTCTGGATGGTGCCGGTCTTGTCCTTGGGGCCGACGTTGCCCTCGACGAGGGCGAGGTAGACGCGGTGGGCGCGGCGGGCGCGGAAGTCTTCCTTGAGCCAGTCGTAGCCGCGCTGGCTGAGGCTGAAGACGACGAGGCCGGAGGCTTCGCGGTCGAGGCGGTGGACGACGCCGACGCGGACGGGGCCTTTGCGCTTGGCGCCACCTTTCCCACGCCGGGCGACTTCCTTGACGACGTCGAGGAGGGTTTTCTCGCGGACTGGTGTGGGAGAGGCCGTGAGCATGCCCGGGGGCTTGTCGAGAACCATGAGGTCGTCGTCGTGGTAGACGACGCGGACGCCGTGGATGGCGATGGGGGAGATAGCGTTGACGCGGCCGCTGGGGGCTGGGGCTTCGCCGGCGGGGGCGCGGGGGGAGGCGGAACGGGCGGAGACTTCGCGGCGGAGGAGCTCGCGGATGCCGCGGATGCGGACGCGGTCGCCGGCGTCGAGGGGGATGGAGGTTTCGGAGGCGACCTCGCCGTTGACGCTGATGCGGCCGTCGCCGAGGAGGGCGCGGACCATGGCGGCGTCCATGTCGGGGAAGGAGGCGTGGAGGTAGGCCTCGAGGGTCTGGGGTTCGGTTACGGCGGGGAGCACGGGGAACCGTAGGTATCACGCGAGGGCATTCGGGTGCCCGGGTGCAGCTTTGTGCACCCGGTGTTTGGTGTGCGGATTCCCGGCGGACAGAGCTCCGCCGGGGCACCCATCTGCGCTAGAGCGTCAACTCGTCCAGCAGCCACTTCGCGAACGCGGCTTTGCTCAAGGCGGCGGGAGCGGTGCGGACATCGGCGGTTGCGCTGTAGAGCTTCGCGGAGATGGTGTCGGCGTCCATGGTCTCGAGGGGGTTGGCGACGATGTAGTCGACGCGTTTGCGGGTGAGCTTTTCGCGGGCCGAGGCGTCGAGGCGGTCGGCGGGCTCGAGGGCGAAGCCGACGAGGACCTGCGGAGGGGTGATGCGGCGGCGCGAGGCGACGCCGGCGAGGAGGTCGGGGGTCGGTTCGAGAGCCAAACTCACGGGGCCGTCGCTGCGTTTGAGCTTTCCCGTTGGTCCTTGCGACCCGAGAACGGGGCGGAAGTCGGCGACGGCGGCGGCCATGATGAGGACGTCGGCCCAAGGCGCGTGTTCGTCGAGGAGTTTCTGGAGGTCGAGGGTGGAGCGGAAGCGCAGGACGCTGGCGGGAAGGACGCGTTCGGGGGCGATAGTGCTGGGGCCGAGGAGGAGGCGGACTTCGTGGCCGCGGCTGAGGGCCTCGGCGGCGAGGGCGATGCCCATTCGGCCGGAGGAACGGTTGCCGATGAACCGCACGGCGTCGATGGGCTCGTGGGTGGGACCGGCGGTGATCAGTATCCGGCGTGAACTGGTCATGTGGGGTGATCGTAAAGAGGCTATTGCTCGCGCGGACAGACCATCCCCCCACATCGACCCCGGTATTCCCCCACGTCACCCCCACGTCACCCCCGACGTCACCCGCACTTGTCTCCCCGACAATCCCCGTCCGGGGGGAGGGGCGGCCGCAACCGTTGATGCCGGCCGGGCGGATAGGTACCGATGCCCGCCGGGGCGTCGCCGGTTCATCCGGGTCGGGAACCGGCGCCGAGTTTTGGGTACGCGGGGGGGGCGTGCAGGCGTCCGGATTTCCGCTACGATGCCGCCCCTCACGTCCAAACCTCCCGGCGGCATGTGGCCGCGGGGAGCTCGGGGTGGGGCCTGACCGTTCACCATCAACCGAATCGCTGTTCGGGTAATCGCTCGCAACGCACATCATGGCACGATCCCGCAAGAAACTCGGCGAAATCCTCATCTCGTGGGGCGTCGCCTCTCAGGACCAGATCGACAAGGCGTCGGCGCAGGCGAAGACCACGGGGAAACGCCTGGGCGAAGTGCTTGTCGAGATGAACATCGCGAACGAGGACCAGGTCGCCAAGGCGCTGGCGAACCAGTTCGGGGTTGAGTATGTCGACCTGTCGACCTCGGAGGTCTCGTCGCGGATCGACCCGAAGCTGATCCCTGAAGAGATCATCAAGAAGCACCTGGTGCTGCCGTTGTCGAAGGCGAACGGGCGGCTGCAGCTGATCGTGCACGACCCGATGGACCTGGAGCTGCAGGACATGCTGCGGTTCCGGTTCGGGGTGGAGATCGAGCCGCGGCTGAGCTCGCGCGGGGCGATCAAGCGGTTCATCGAGACGAAGATGAGCGGCGGCGGGGGGATGCCCAGGGCGGGCAACCCGAAGGAATCGCTGCTGACGGACTCGATCGACAAGACGATCGACCGCTCGGTGGACCGGTCGGTCGACAAGTCGATCGACAAGGACGCCGAGGATGCGCCGATCGTCAAGCTCGTGACGCGCATGCTCAGCGAAGCGGTGAACATGCGGGCGAGCGACGTGCACATCGAGCCGATGCACGACCGGGTGCGCCTGCGGTACCGCATCGACGGCGTGTGCATCGAGCGCGACAACCTGCCCAAGCGCATGCAGAACTCGGTGCTGAGCCGCACCAAGCTGATGTCGGGGATGAACATCGCCGAGAAGCGGGCGCCGCAGGACGGTCGCATCAAGCTGCCGGTGGGCGACCAGACGATCGACTTCCGCGTGTCGGCGTGCCCGGCGTATCACGGCGAATCGATGGTGCTCCGCGTGCTGCGGGCGGACGCGGTGAAGATCGGCCTGGTGAACCTGGGCTTCGAGGAGGACAACCTCGCGATCTTCAACCGGATCATCCGGCGGCCCAACGGGATCTTCCTGGTCACGGGGCCGACGGGGTCGGGCAAGACGACGACGCTGTACTCGGCGCTGGACGTCTTGAACCGGCCGGACCGCAAAATCATCACGGCCGAGGACCCCATCGAATATAACTTCGAGGGCATTAACCAATGCCAGGTCAACGAGAAGATCGGGCTGGGGTTCCCGCAGATCCTGCGCACGATGCTGCGTCAGGCGCCCAACATCATCCTGGTGGGCGAAATCCGCGACCGCGAGGTGGGTGAGATCGCGATCCAGGCGGCCCTGACGGGCCACCTGGTGTTCAGCACGCTGCACACCAACGACGCGCCCAGCGCGATCACGCGACTGGTGGACATGGGGATCAAGCCGTTCCTCGTGGCGAGCTCGATCCAGGCGATCATGGCGCAGCGCCTGATCCGCATCATCTGCCCCAAGTGCAAGGTGATGGACCCGGACCCCGACCCCAAGCACCTGGCCCTGTGCTCGATCACGCCCGAGGAGGCGATCGGCAAGATCATGAAGGGCTCGGGGCAGGAGGGCGGCGGGCAGTGCGCCAACTGCAACGGGACCGGATACCGCGGTCGCCGGGCGATCTTCGAGATGATGATGATGAACAGCCAGATCCGCGAGATGGCGTTCAACAAGGCGCCGATCTCGGAGATCCGCACGGCCGCGATCGCGGGCGGGATGCGGGCGCTCGTGCTCGACGGCAAGCTGAAGATCCTCAAGGGGATGACCACCCCCGCCGAGGTCGCGATGACGGCGCAGATCGAGGGTGTGGTCACCGACGAAACCGCGGCGGCGACGGCCGGCGTGTAGTGCCTGAACGATTGACCTTGAATTCCCCCCCACTGTTCACCCTTCACCGATCACCTCTCACTCACATCCACTATGTCCAGCATCCAAATCGACCGACTGCTCGATACCGTCGTGAAGGAAGGCGCAAGCGACCTTCACCTGACCGTCGGTCGCCCGCCGACGCTGCGTCTGCACGGGCACCTGCGGAACCTGCGCACCAAGGTGCTCGACTCCGAGGACATGGTGTCGCTGATGAAGGCGATCACGAGCGAGCGCAGCCAGCAGGAGCTGCAGGAAGAGGGCGGATGCGACTTCGGCTTCGCCTACGGCGACGCGGCCCGCTTCCGCGTGTCGGTCTTCAAGCAGCGCGGCGATATCGCTATCGTGTGCCGCCAGATTCCGAACAAGCTGCTCACGTTCGAGCAGATCGGCCTGCCGGAGATGGTGCGGGAGCTGATCCGCCGGCCGCGCGGGCTGTTCCTGGTCACGGGGCCCACGGGTTCGGGCAAGTCGACGTCGCTGGCGACGATGGTCGACTACGTGAACATGAACATGGATCGGCACATCGTCACGATGGAAGACCCGATCGAGTATTACCACTACCACAAAAAGTCGATCGTGAACCAGCGCGAGGTCGGCAACGACGTGCCGAGCTTCGCCGAGGCGCTGCGGCGCGTGCTGCGGTCGGACCCGGACGTGATCCTGGTCGGCGAAATGCGCGACCTTGAAACGATCGAATCGGCCATCCGCGCCGCCGAGACGGGCCACCTGGTGTTCGCGACCCTGCACACCACGGGCGCGGCCAAGACGATCGACCGCGTGGTCGACGCCTTCCCGGTCACCCAACAGAACCAGATCCGCGTCCAGCTGTCGACGGCCCTGATCGCGGTGATTAGCCAGCAGTTGCTGAGCCGTATGGACCAGCCGGGCATGGTGGCGGCGTACGAGTTTTTGGTCGTGACGCCCGCGATCCAGAACCTGATTCGCGAGAACAAGACGTTCCGCATCGACTCGTCGATTCAGACCGGAAAGAAGTTCGGTATGCAGCTGCTCGATGAGCACCTGTGGTCCCTCTATTCGAGGGGTGTCATCTCGGCCGACGAGATGGTCGACAAGTCGAAAAATCCATCTGACTTGGTTGAACGGGTGCACCGGCTTGGCCGGACGGTCAACCGGGCGGAGTGGGATGAAAAGGAAGATGAGGGTCCGGCGCGGCCTGACAAGCCTCCGGCGAAGAAGGAATAGTCCTGAAATCCAAGTGGTGAATCGAAGCACCACGTGGAAATCCACAGTTACTCTGGAACCGTTCCCCGGCGCGTCTCGATTATCTCATTGATCGAGACGGGTTCGCCCTTTTGCCCAGCGGCACCTCTCGATTGAGTAGCCCTCGGGTTTGGTGGGGACGGGCAATGGCCAGACGGGATCGCCGGCCCGGACGCCGGCGGGTGAGGCAACAAGCGCGTGACGCAGCTCCCGGCGACGATCAACTTTGCGGAACTGAAGGGCCTGAAGCTCGGGCGTGTCCTCACCAAGCTGGGAAAGGTGACTCGCGAACGGGTGCACGAGGCCCTGGCGATCCAGAAGACCAAGCGCGGTCCCTTGGGTCAGCTTTTGATTGACCTGGGGTACTGCACGGAGCGGGACGTCCAAGAGGCGATCGCAGCCCAGTCGGGGCTGGGGTTCGTGAGCCTGGCGGGCAAGGAGTTGCCCCAGCCGGTGCGGGAAGCGATCCCGGCCGAGACGGCCAAGATGTACCAGGTCGTGCCGATCGATTACAACCCGGTCAGCAAGAAGATCAAGATCGCGATCAAGAGCGCGGACAACTTCCGTGCGGCGGACGATCTGCGGATGCTGATGGGGTTCAATGTGGAGGCCGTGGTCGCGGACGCGGCCGAGGTCGACGCGCTGATCAAGAAGTACTACTCGAAGAGCGAGACGATCACGGACGTCGTGACGGACCTTGCGGCGGACGACAAGTTCAAGGGGCTGGTGGGCAAGGGCGGGCACTCGATCGACCTGGACGCGCTCAAGGACGCGGCCGAGGACAACAAGGTCATCAAGCTGCTGAACTTGGTGCTGCTGCAGGCGATCAAGGACAAGGCGAGCGACGTTCACTTCGAGCCGTTCGAGAACGAATTCAAGATGCGGTACCGCATCGACGGCGTGCTGTACGAGATGGTGCCGCCGCCGAAGGAGCTGGGGCCGGCGATCACGAGCCGCGTGAAGGTCATGGCGAGCCTGGACATCGCGGAGCGGCGGTTGCCGCAGGACGGTCGCATCGAGCTGGCGGTGGGCGGGACGCCGATTGACTTGCGTGTGAGCGTGCTGCCGACGATGTACGGCGAGAGCGTGGTGATGCGTGTGCTGGACCGGAGCACGGTCGAGCTGGCGCTGAACCGCATCGGGCTGCGAGAGGACGACTACCAGAAGTTCGACGGGCTGATTCGCAAGCCCAACGGCATCGTGGTCGTGACGGGGCCGACGGGGTCGGGCAAGACGACGACGCTGTACGCGGCGCTGGCGGCCCTGAACGACATCGAGACGAAGATCCTGACGGCGGAGGACCCGGTCGAGTATGACATCGACGGGCTGTGCCAGTGCCAGGTGAACACGGAAGCGGGGACGACGTTCGCACGGCTGCTGCGCAGCTTCCTGCGTCAGGACCCCGACATCATCCTGGTGGGCGAAATCCGCGACCTTGAGACGGCGCAGATCGCGGTGCAGGCGTCCTTGACGGGCCACCTTGTGCTGAGCACGCTGCACACCAACGACGCGCCGTCGAGCATCATCCGTCTCCTGGACCTGGGGATCGAGAACTTCCTCCTGACGGCCACGATGGAGGGCGTGGTGGCCCAGCGGCTGGTGCGCACGATCTGCAAGAACTGCAAGCAGCCGTACACGCCGAAGGAGGAGGAGCTGATGGAGCTGAACCTGCGGCCCAGCGACGTGCAGGGCAAGCAGCTGTACCTGGGCAAGGGGTGCGACAACTGCCACAACTCGGGGTTCAAGGGTCGCATGGCGATCTTCGAGCTCATGCTGATGAACGACACGATGCGTGAGCTGATCATGAACAAGGCGAGCACGAACATCCTGCGGGACACGTCGCGTCGCCAGGGCATGCGGACGCTGCGTGAGTGCGGGCTGCTGGCGATCTATGAGGGGCAGACGACGATCGACGAGGTCGTGCGTGAGACGCTGGCGGATGAGGACTGAGAAGGGGCCAGGGGCCAGGGACTAGGGGCTAGGGGCTGGGGCGAAGAGAAGGCACTGGGCCGTGGCGGCCCTTTTGAGACGAGGACATCTGGTCATGGCGACATTTGCTTATGAGGCTTTGAACGCACAGGGCAAGCCGCAGAAGGGGACGGTCGATGCGACCACTTCTGAGGAGGCGATCCAGCGGATCAAGAGCCAGGGGTATTTCCCGACGCTCGTGAAGGAGCAGCGGGTCAGCAAGAAGAACCAGGACCAGGCGGAGGCGACGACCACCAAGAAGAAAAAGAAGGGCGCGGGGATCAGCTTCGGCAAGGTGTCGCAGAAGAAGCTGACGCTGTTCACGCGTCAGCTGTCGACGCTGCAGGACGCGGGCCTGCCGCTGCTGCGGTCGCTGCAGATCCTGGAGAGCCAGCAGAAGCCGGGGAAGCTCAAGCAGGTTCTGCAGGGCGTGTGCGAGGATGTGGAGGGCGGGACGAGCCTGTCGGACGCGATGAGCAAGCACCCCAAGGCGTTCAACCGGCTGTACTGCAAGATGGTGAACGCGGGCGAAATCGGCGGCGTGCTGGACATCATCCTGCAGCGCCTGGCGGAGTTCATGGAGAAGGCGCAGCGGCTGAAGCGGAAGATCAAGGGCGCGATGGTGTACCCGGCGGTGGTCATGTTCGTCGCGGTGGCGATCGTGACGTTCATCATGTGGTTCATCATCCCGAAGTTCGAGGAAATCTTCCGCGACTTCGGCGTGCCCTTGCCGAAGATCACGCGCCTGCTGATCAACACCTCGTCGTGGGTGGCGGGCAACCGGATCGGGCAGGTGATCCCCGGCGCCATCTACATCTTCCTGTCGCCGGTGTTCATCTTCATCGGGGTGAAGCTGATCCGCAAGGCGACGCCGGGACGGGCGGCGCTGGACACGATGATCCTGTGGACTCCGGTGTTCGGCAACCTGATCAACAAGACGACGACGGCCCGCTTCACGCGGACGCTGGGGACGCTCATCAGCGCCGGCGTGCCGATCCTCGAGGCGATCCTGATCACCCGCGACACGTCGGGCAACTGGGTGTTCGAGAAGGCGCTCACGAAGGTGCACGATTCGATCCGCGAGGGCGAGGCGTTCGCGGCCCCGCTGCGTGAGACGAAGGTGTGCGACGCGATCGTGGTGAACATGATCGACGTGGGCGAGGAGACGGGCGACCTGGACACGATGCTGCTGAAGGTGGCGGACAACTACGACGAAGAGGTCGACGTGGCGGTCGGCGCGCTGGTGGCGCTGATCGAGCCGGTGCCGGGCGTGTTCCCGGGCCTGATCGTTGGCCC
>CAZMCC010000023.1:19637-41869 GCA_964564695.1 uncultured Phycisphaeraceae bacterium
GGTGGGGGGGGGGCAGAAAACAGGGGGGGGAGGGGGGGGGCGGGGGGGGGGGGGAGGGGGGACCGGGCAAGGAGGCGGCGGAGGGGGGCGGAAAATTAGGACGAAGGGGCGGACGGGGCGGTCGGGGGGCTGGGGGCGCTGATCGGGCCGCTGCTGGTCGTGTTCCTGGGCGTGATCGTCGGCACGTTCGTCGTGTCGATGTTCATGCCGCTGGTGGCGATGATCGAGTCGCTGCAGGGCGGCAACAAGGGCGGAAGCGTGTAACTCGAGCCACGACACGGTCGCGGGGGCCGGGCGCAAGAGAGCCCGACCCCCACGGCCTTCAACGAACGCGTGTGGGCGCACGTGGGAGACAACGGGCCGTGAAACCGAAGACCGGGACAGTGAGGTCGGTGGGACGGGCGTTCACGCTCGTTGAGGCGCTGGTGGTGGTGATCATCATCGGGGCGCTGATGTCGATCCTGCTGGTGGCGCTGACGGGGGTGATGCGCGGGTCGCGGGTCGCGGCGGAGCGGCTGGAGATCGCCTCGCTGAAGGTGGCGGTCGAGCAGTTCAAGGGCACGTTCGGGTTTCTCCCGCCGCTGATCAACGACGCGGCGGGGCCGATCACGGGGGGGCAGCTCGACATCCGGCCGGACCGGTTCCTGTCGGGCCAGACGCTGGTGAACGAGCCGAGGTACAGCGTGTATTCGCTGTCGTACTTCGTGATGGGGATGGGGGACGCGCCGGGGGCGGGCGGGCGGCCGATCGACGGGGCGCCGGGCCCGCGGCTGACGGCGCCGAACCCAGACGGGACGTTTGCGGCGGGCGGGAAGGTGTACGAGCCGTTCTCGGCGATGGGGTCGAAGGACTCGACGCGGATCATCCGCGGGGACGACGCGCGGCTGGTGGCGGTGGACCGCTGGGGGCGTGCGCAGACGTTCGGCGGGACGACGCCGCCCTTGAACGCGCTGCGGTATTACCGGTGGCTGCCGAAGTATTACGACGCGGCGCCTGGGCAGCAGGCGACGATCGAGCAGTACATGGTGCCGCGGGCGGTGGGCGACCCGAACCTGAACGAGGGGCTGCGCAAGGCGGGCTTTGCGATCGTGAGCGTCGGCCCGAACGGGATCACGGACGAGCGGCGGCCGCTGCCTCGCGCGGAGACGAGCGGCCCGGGGTGCGACAGCGCGGCGATTGACGTTGAGGCGACGAAGGACGACATCGTGGAGGTGGGCGGATGAACGGGAAGAACACGAACCATGAGGCGTCGCCGGTGACCCACGGCACCGAGGACCGCTCAACGCCGCGGACCTCGGTGGCACGGGCTATGGCACGGTCGGCGGTGCGGGGCGCGTTCACGCTGATCGAACTGCTGGTCGTCATCATCATCCTGGTGCTGGTCATCGCGGTGACGCTGCCGGCGTTCGCGTCGATGATCCGGGCGTCGGAGGAGACGCTGGCGCAGGCGCGGCTGTCGTCGGCGGTGAAGATGGGGCGCGACGCGGCGATCGCGCAGACCGGCGACGCGGACGTGGCGGTGGTGTTCAGCTATCCGCCGAACGGGCGGCTCACGGCGTCGGCGTGCATCAAGATCGGCGAGTTCACCGAGACGCCCGTGGGAGGCATTCCGCACGTGCGTGAGCTGTTCGTGCCGATCGACTCGATGGACCCGGTGCAGTTCCCGGCGGGATGGATGGTCCGCGGCTACGCGCCGCCCAACTCGATCGACCCGACGAATGGCGAGTGGTACGAGGGCCAGCGCTACGGGGGCACGGTCGACCGCGGGGACTGGATTTTCCCGGAGACGGGGTTCTTCAACAAGGAATCGACGACGCAGGCGGACGGGCGTCAGCGCCAGACGTTCATGCTGCGGTTCACGGCGGGGACGGGGCAGTTCGCGGGCGTGGGCGGGGCGCCGGTGCTGCTGGTGCTGCCGCGGCCCTCGGCGGTGGGGCGGACGAGCGAGCCGTTCGAGAGCTACCGGTTCGACACGGCGGTGGACCTTCGTCGGATGGTTCGGCGGGCGATCACGAACCCGGCGCGGCTGAACTCGGGGCCGGGCGGGGGCACGCGGATCACGGATATTCAGCGGCGCCAGCTCGTGGGCGACGAGTCGACGGACACCGTGATGGTGGGGCCGGTGTCGCAGATCTCGCTGTACCGCGAGCGGGACCTGGCGAACGCGCTGGGGGCGACGATTTCGCGGGACACGGGGTGCATCTACCGGGGCCCGCAGCCCGACGGCACCTGGCCGGTGGAGTTCGTGAGCGTGCCCGGGCTGAGCCAGCGCCAGATCGGGCAGCGCACGGCGCAGTGGATCGAGGGGGACGGGAACTTTGACGGGCAGATTCGCCCGGTGTTCACGGGCTCGGGGACCGAGAGCGGGGACCGGACCGAGTCGCGGGTCTACATCATCGACCGGTCGACGGGTGACGTGCGGCAGGTGGTGACCCAACTGGCGTCGGGAGGCTGATGATGGAATCGCGGATCAACAGCAGCAGGTGGGTGGAGCGGCGCGGGGCGCCTGGCGGCTTTTCGCTCATCGAGGTGCTCATCGCGGTGCTCATCCTGGCGCTGGGCCTGCTCGGGCTGGGGGCGATCTTCCCGGTCGTCATCCGGGAGCAGCGGGCCGGGACGGACGCGACCACGTCGCTGCTTGGGGCGAACGCGGCCCAGTCGTATCTCACGGGGCAGCCGGCGACGGCGACCGATGAGCAGACGCCTGCGTTCTGGCGCGGGCTGCGGACCTCGCTGAGCCGCAGCATCGACCGCGACGGGCTGGGGCAGTGGACCACGGTCAGGATGCCGACGAGCGGCACGGCGGACCGGGCGACGTTCCCGCTGGGGACGGGGGCGAACCTGTGGCAGATCCCGCTGGCGGAGCGGCTGTACCCGTCGCCGGAGTCGGGGATCGACCCGCAGTACGTGTGGGACATCGCGTACGGGCGCGCGGTCGACACGCGGAGCCTGCAGCCGGGGGCGCCGGACTTCGACGGGGTGCGGGTCGCGGTGTTCATGCGCCGGATCGACCCGCGGATGAACCTGACGCCGGGGCGGAGCCTGCGCTCGGCGCTGCTGGACCGGACCATCCCACCGGTCGAGCAGCGGATGCCGGTGGCGGGGATGGAGGACAAGACGCCGACGTACGACGGGATCGGCGACCGGCGGTTCCGGTACTCGGAGCTGGCGGTGACGCCGGTGCAGTTCGTGTTCGATCCCTCGTCGGGGATCTACCGGTTCCACGACCGGCTGTACCGGGGCGTTTCGGGACCGGGGGCGCCGACGCCCGACCCGGTGATGTACTGGCCTCTGCTGGCCCAGGTGGGGCAGCAGTTCGCGGACAACCTGGGGAACGTGTACACGGTGGTGGAGGTGGGTGCGCAGGGCACCAACCCGTGGATCCGGGTGAATCCGCCGATTCCGGCGAACGTGACGGAGGATCGTGCGGCGTCGACGCCGGGGACGTTTGACGTGACGGAGCTGATCCGGCAGGCGGTGTTCTCGCCGCAGGTTCCGGCGGGCGTGCGGGTGTTCAGCGTTCCGGTGGAGGGACCATGAGGCAGAACTTGACCGATCGCACGGCGGCGCGGAGCGGGGCGTTCACGCTTCTGGAGCTCTTGATCGCGATCGCGGCGGTGTCGCTGATTTCGCTGGGGATCTTCCAGGTGTTCCGGGCGACGGGGGAGACGCTGCGGACGGGACGGCGCGTGAGCGCGTTCAACGCGCAGGCGTCGCTGCTGGAGCGTCAGCTTCGCGACGACGTCGAGCGGATGACGCGGGACGGGTTCCTGATGGTCCGCAACCAGCTGACGGACCCGTCGGGCACGGGGGTGGCGCTGTACCGGGGGCAGGGGCAGACGTTCTGGCGCGCGCGGCGCACGGACGAGCTGGTGTTCTTCGCCCGGGGGCCGTTCGCGACGCGTCGCGACCCGGTGCACCCGCAGCGGATTGCGCACTCGAACGAGGCGCGGATCTACATCGGGCACGGGACGATGAGGAACCCGCTGGACCCGGACTACTACCAGCGGCTCTCGGTCAGCGACGACAACTCGCGGGCTCCCCGACTCGGCACGGGCGCGAATCAGTTCGCGGGCGAGTGGACGCTGCTGCGGCAGGTGATGCTGCTCGCCAAGCCGCGCGAGGGGATGCTCGACCCGCTCAGGCCGGCGCCGCCGATCACCGGGGAGCCGGGCCTGAACGAACGGGCCGACAGTGACCTTCAGGTCGATCTTCAGCCGGCGGCGTCGAGCATTTTCCGGCTTCTGGCGTACGAGAACCCGCCGCTGGGCCCGACGGGCGCGGCCCTTTCCGATGCGGACGTCGTGCGCGACGGGTCGGTGGAGCGTCCCGGCGCTGCGAGCGGGATCGTCGACATCGCGACGACCGACCTGGCGGAGATCCGGGCGATCATCCTCGACGCGCAGAACCCGGCGTTGCTTGTGATGCCGCCGCCCTTCAGGATCTCGTCCCCTCCGGCCTTCGCCCTGGACACGAACCCGGCGGCGCCGGGGTCGGTGACGGACATCATGCAGCAGTGGATGATCGAGTCGCTGCCGGCGGACTCGGACACGGACCAGCGCCCGCGGTACGAACGGACGCCGCCGGACCTGCTGGGGGCGATCGGCGGCACGGGGACGCCGTTCAGCAAGGACTATGAGCGGACGGACCAGGCGATGCTGACGAGTTCGTCGCTGGCGATCGGGTGCTCGGAGGTGATCTTCGAGTGGTCGTTCGGGAAGCGCATCGGGGTCGGATTGCCCGGGGAGGGCAAGCTGATCTGGCACGGCCTGCGTCGCGAGGCGGACTCGGACGGCAACGGGGTGCTCGAGGTCGTCGCGAACCTGTACGCGGGCACGACGGCGGCCGGCGGCGACGGCGTGTACCAGGTGTACCGGCTCGCAAACGGGACGCGGGCCCTGCGCCCGACGGTCATCAACCGGAACATCATCCACGACCAGGGCACCATCACGCAGGGCACGCCTCGGACGGCGTACTCATTCTTCGGGTACGTGGATCCGACGTACAACCCGCCGACGCCGTTGAACGGCGAGCCGGTGTCGATGCCGTGGCCCTGGCCGAAGCTGCTTCGGGCGACGGTGCGGCTGGTGGACCAGAGCGATCCGAGCTATGAGCAGACGTATCAGTTCATCTTTGAACTGCCTGGGGATCAGGATGCGGCGCGTCAGTGACGCGAGAACGCCGGTGGCGGCGGGCGAGTGTACAAGCGACCGGGGTCGACGGGGCGGGGGCCAAGACCGGGATTTGGCCTCACGCAAGGAGCGTGGTCATGAGTTCACATACATCGGGGAATGTTGCGGGACGGGCACGGGGGCGCGGCGGGCGCGGGCGGCCGGGGCGCGTGCAGCGGCGCGGCACGGTGCTGCTCATGGTCGTGGGCGTGCTTGCGCTCATGTCGATCGTGGCGGTGGTGTACGTGACGATCGGTCAGGCGGACCGGCGCGGGGCCGCGGCCCTGGTGCGCGAGCAGCGGCTCGACGACCAGAGCAAGGCGATCGCGGACTACATCACGACCATCATCGGCGACGACGTGACGGCGGTGCAGACGGTGATCGACCCGACGGGCGCGACACTCACCGTGCGCGAGGCGTGGGACGGGGCAAGCTTCGACAACAACACGCGGACGACGCCGACGACGCCGCAGATCCGGTTCGATCCAGTGGGCCAGGGGACCGACCCGTGGCTGGCGGACCCGGAGCCGACGTGGCTGCGGTATGTGCGGGCCGATCCGGCCCGGGACACGTCGGGCGTGCGACGGTATCTGAACGCGATGGACTGGGGGCAGATTTCCAACATCTCGCCCGACGGGCGGTTCGTGAACCTGGGGAACCTGCGGAACAACTTCCTGGCCGAGCCGGGGCGAGGGAAGGACGCTGACGGGCGCCCGCGCACGACGTGGGGCCTGACGCTGAACCAGCGCGCTCCGGGGGCCGGCGCGTACCGCGTGGGCACTCCGGCGAACCAGACGCCGGTGCGTCGGGACAACGGGACGACCATTGCCGTCACGATGACCCCCGTGGCCCAGGTGTACAACGACCCGTCGGAGTGGTCGACGCGCCTGGTGAACGCCTTCCGGCCGATCAAGGAAGTGGACACGCGGGGCAACGCACCGGGAGCGGGGCAGTTGCCGATCGCCGCCCAGACCATCGGGGCGCCGGAGTTTCTTTCGAACCAGTGGGCCGACTGCGACGGCGACGGGATGGCCGACTCCAAGTGGACGGACCTGGTCGACACGACCAATCCGTTGACGCCTCGTCCGGTGCTGAACGCCGACGGGCAGATCCGCTGGGTCGTGGCGGCGCGGATCATCGACCTCTCGGGCCTGGTGAACGTGAACACGGCGGGGGACCTGTGCGCGCCGCTGCCGGGGAACGGGACGGGGAACGACCTGTACCCGCTGGGGCTGACGCCCGGGGACGTTGACCTCCGCTCGCTGCTGACGATGCGGACGCTGTTCGACATGTACGGCAACGACGATGTGTACTCGCTGTACGAGCAGCCGCTGCTCAACCCGGCGCCGCCGAGCGACTATTCGGATGGGTTCGACGGCACGCCGTACGACGCAACCAGCGCCCGCGACGCGGGGTTTGCGGGCTACACGGCGCTGCGCCGGGCGCTCAACACCGGGCAGGTCGCCCGGGGCGCGATCGACGTGACGTCGGGCGGCGATGTGATCGGCCGCGATGACAAGTACAAGTTTTTCGAGCGGCTTTCGGCCCCCGAGGGGACGCGTCGGGTGGGCGTCGGCTACGAGTCGATGTTCCAGTTCGGGATCGCGGACCAGGCGGAATTGCTCACGTACTGGGGCACGAACGACCCGAGCGTGACCTCGGCGCTGGAGACGACGGTCGACAACCGGTGGGACAACGGGAGCGTGGGCTCGCCCCAGAGTCGGCTCGGGCCTTTACGCTCGAACCGGCCTCTGAGCGTGGAGCGCGGGGGCGTCGGCAATTTCTACCCCCTGCCGCAGACCGGGCCCGCGCGCATCGTCAACAACGGCGCGCCCGACGACGATGCGCTGCTGAAGGCGGCGACGGACGTGCGTCACCTGCTGACGACGGTGAGCGGGTCGCGTCCGATCATCTCGACGCCGGTGAGCGGCCCCGGCGTGCCGATCACGTCGAACGAAGTGGCGGCGGACGTGTACGACCTGCTCGAGCGGGGCGACGTGCCGCGGATCTTCATGGCGTATGCCCAGGCTCTGCTGCCGTGGTCGAGCGTGGCGACGACGGGGACGAACGGGCAGGACCCGTGGGCGGTGGAGGGCACGGACCGGACGACGTCGAAGTCGGACCAGATCCGGACGCTGTCGTACGGGCACCGCGGGCCGGAGCTTCCCTTGTGGATGTCGGCGTTCATGGCGGTGAACCTGAAGGACGCATACGACACGGACAACACCCCGACGAGCTACACGCTGCTGGCGGACGTGTCGTTCACCGACGGGACGCAGACGCTGTGGCCGACGGCGCGGTTCAGTTCGTCGGCGGGGCGGTTCCCGACGCAGATCGAGGACACGCCCTCGGGGGCGACGAGCTCGCCGTTCTGGCCCTGGATGGACGGGCACCGGCTGAACCTGTCGGACCCGGCCCTGACGGGCGACCCGGCGCGGCTGATGCACACGGACGTGAAGCACCCGGCGATCGACAGCCCGATGCTGAATCGTCGCCCGTTCGCGCCCGCGATCAACGTGTTCGGGCTGGAGGCGCAGCCGTTCCTGACGCAGGTGGCGCTGATTTCGTGCTTCACGGATGCGCCCTTCGGCGTGGGGAACGCGGACAACGAGGGGGTCCTGTGGACCGACACCTTCCTGCCCAACGGCCTGCGAGATCCCATCGAAGTCACTCGCACCAGCATCAAGGGGGAAGTGACCGACGGGAATTCCGACTTTGTGTTCCAAGTCATCGCGTTCCAGGTTCACAACCCGTTTGAGTACACGGTCGACCTGAACCCGGGGACGGGCTCCTCGTACTCGCTGCAGTTCGGGGGGTCGCGGTTCGAGTTCCAGAGCACGGTGACGCTCGGGCCGAAGGCGACGAAGATCTTCTACTGCATCACGCCGGGACGGGCCACGGCGAAAGGCCGGATGCAGGCCTGCTGGACCGGCCCGGCGGCGGGGCCCGATATCCTCGACACCTGGCTGATGTACCAGTTCGGCTTCACCGACACGACCGAGCTCACGCAGTGCGCGCTGCGGCGCTACGCGGTGGCCACGGTCTCGGGATCGCCGGAGGTCGGCGACACCGCGGTGTTGAACCTGCTTGACAGCACCATCGACAACAACCGCGTGGCCCTGCTGTGGCGCCAGGAGACCGGCTTCGGTTCCACGCGTCATATCCTGGTTGACCGGATGCGCGACCCCGAGCTTACCGGCATCCCGAGCCTGGTCCGGAGCTTCAACCTGCCGGACATCGACAGCCAGCCCCCCATGGTCGGCGGGGGCACCGACCCCGATGACATCGAGGGCACGGACGCATCCGACGGCGGAGCTGACAACACGGGCTTCTCGCTCATGACCTTCGGCAGCTTCCGGCGCCCGGACGATCCGGGCGCGGCAAGCGGCGGCATCCCGCTGGGCGCGATTCCGGCGTTCTGCGTCGAGCGGCGCGGGTTTGCCCCCGGACTTGGTTCACGCCCGCTCAACGTCGGCCCGACGGACGACGCGAGTCTGCGGGACCGATTCGCGAACCTCGGCCTCACGGCCACGATGAACCGCACCGACTTCATCGGCTCGTTCGGCGTCCCCACGCCCGGCAAGATGACGCTGTCGGACCTGATCACGCCGCAGACCACCACGGACTCGCTGCTCCCGTCCATCAAGCAGAATCCACAGACCCGCGGGGGTCGCCGGATCGACGCGAACCTGGCGAGCGTTCCGTTCCAGAATCACTACGTGGAGGCGTTCCTGCCGAACAACCGGTTCCGGCTCCCGTCGTCGGAAGTGCGGACGCTGCGTCCGACGGACCTGCTGCTGCCGTGGGCGCTGGGCTCGTGGGAGCTGCCGGGCGTGTCGGGATTGGACTACTGGGCCTCGGAGCGCCGCAACGGCACGCCGACGACGCCGCTGGAATGGGCGACGGTGTCGGAGATGCTGTCGATGGCGCTCGACTACGAGCCGACGGCGACGGCGCAGCGCGATCTTTTCGGGTTCGACACCGAGAACTGGCGTGCGGGCGAGCAGGCGTATGACCGCGGCTGCCTGCGGATCGACCGGTTCGTGCCGTTCCTCGACTCGAACAACGATCAGACGTACAGCTTCAAGTCGGGCTCTGGCACGCCCACGCCCGAGGACCTGGCCCCTCCGGGGATTCCGCTGGCGACGGCGGTGGTGGACCGGCTGCGGACGCGCGAGGTCGGGTCGCTGACCCGGAGCGTTCCGGGGCTGATCAACGTGAACACGGCGCCGCTGGGCGTGCTGCGGGCGCTGCCGGCGCTGAGCCCGCCGAACGTGGCCCTGAACGTGGCGCCGGCGGTGTGGTTCTGGCCGGGCGTTCAGGGCTCGCAGTCGGACATCGGGACGACGCTGCTGGCGTACCGCGACAACAGCGGCTTGTGGCCGCGTGACGTGGACGCGGACGGCGTGTTTGGGAGCGCGATAACGTTCCGGACCGACGCCGGTTCCCCATCGGGGAACATCAACGGGTTCGGGCGCCGGCTGAAGACGGGCGTGCAGGGGCTGCGTCAGCCGTACACGCCGTGGTCTCGCTATGAGAACGGGCTTCGCTCGATCGGCGAGGCGATGATCGTGCGTGATCTGAGCATCGCGGGCACGCCGGGCGTGGGCGCGTACCCGTACAGCATCGACCGGATCGCTCGCGATGGGCTGAACATGGGCGGGACGCCGGCGAACCCGGTGTACATCGCGGACTCGACGAGCTACAACTCGGGCGGGACCAAGCGGCCGAACCAGATCATCGACGATTACCAGGAGCAGTTCGCGCTCTCGGGAGCGCTGATGAACAGCATCAGCGTGCGGAGCGACGTGTTCGCCTGCTGGTTCATCATGCGTGGGTACACGGCGGGCGACGTCGAAGGCCTCGAGAGCCCGGCCCCGCTGCCGCCGAACCAGGAGCCGATGGTTCCGTCGGTGGAGCGGCGGTTCCTGATGATCATCGACCGGTCGAACGTGACGCAGCGTGGGCAGCAGCCGCGGGTGCTGATGTTCAAGGAACTGCCGATGTGAGCGAGCGGGGTGGGTCGCGCGAGGCGCGACCCGGACCCCGCCAGGCAGGGATTCAGAGTTGCCAATCATGCGAGCACGCCCTTCTCGGGGGCGTGCTCGCTTTGTTTTTCGCCGCTACGATGCGAGCGAGCAGGGTGTAGCTCAGTTTGGTAGAGCGCGTGGTTTGGGTCCACGAGGCCGCAGGTTCAAATCCTGTCACCCTGATTCGAGTTTGATGGCGTGGGGGTGGGGCGGCGTCTTCAGGCCGCTTCAGCGGCCTTGCTCGCTGGTAGGCCACGCCTTCAGGCGTGGTTTCAAGGCGTCACCATCCCATCTGTGTTCTCTTGATTCCCCCAGCCCGTTTCAACGGGCTTCCCGTGCAGGTCCGTCTTCAGGCGAGGGGACTTCAATCTGCGTGATGCGTTCAAGCCGATCCTCGAGGTGCCCCGCGGTGTGGTGTTCACGTTGTCGCTTGATGTAATCGACGACCCACGGCAGGTCGCGCTTGCCGAATGACACGACGCCGTACCCGGTCTGCCAAGCAAGTGCGCCGAGTCCGCTGGGGCCGTGGTTGATCTCGTGCGAACACGCTCCCTTGATGTCACCGACCCATCGGGCGATCTCGACCGTTGGCGGCAGGCTGACGGCCATGTGGACGTGATCCTCAATGCCGCCGACTGCGTGGACCATCGCCTCCGCGGTCTGGAGCACCCGGTGGATGAGGTATTTGTGGGTGAGCGGCTCGACCTTTGCGGTCAGCAGGGGCATGCTCTCCTTGGTGCGCCACACGAGGTGGTAATAGAGCTCCCAATAGACGTTGCGGGGCATGGGGGCAGTTTATGGTGGCGGTGGTGCGGTTGCCTGAAGGCGTGACAGACTGAAGCCCGTTGAAACGGGCTGAATACCGGAGACAGAAATCAGAAATGGGGACGGCCGCTGTACCACCGCTGAAGCGGTGGCCTACGAGCGAGCAAGCCCGCTGAAGCGGGCTGCGGAGGGCGGAGTTGCGCCGGGACGTGGCGCCGGAATTCCGATGCGTGCGCCCCACCCCCGCCCCCTCCACTCACTCATCATCGCGACTCGGTGACGAGCGCACCGGCGGGGCGGTAGATGTCGATGACGACGCCTTTGGTCGTCGCTTTGGAGCTGACGAGCTGCAGGGTGCCCGGTGAGAGGCCCTCGTGCCCCCCACCGAAGAACCGCTTGCCGCGGCCGAGAATGACGGGGTACGTCATCAGACGGAGCTCGTCGACGAGGCCGTGCTTGAGGAGGGTTTGGGCGAGGAGGCCGCTGCCGTGGACCTGGAGTTCGCCGGTCACGCCTTTGGCGGCGAGGGACTTCTTGATGGCGGGGATTTCGGCGACCGGGTCGCGGACGATGGTGGTTTCCTTCCAGGCGGCGAGGCGGGGGTCCGCGGGCTGGATGGTCCTGGACGCGACGAACTTGGGGAGCGCGTTGAACTTGGTGGCGATGAGGTTGTTAGGGTCGGTCATCTTCGGCCAGTACGAGGCGAAGATGTCGTAGGTCTTGCGGCCGAGCAGGAACGCGCCGGGCTTCTGGAAGTTGCCGAGGACGGTCGCGGAGGACACTTCGTCGGCGAAGGGCCAGATCCAGCCGCCGTGGGTGAAGCCGCCGGAGGTGTCTTCGTCGGGGCCGCCGGGGGCCTGGCAGACGCCGTCGAGGGAGAGGAATTGGGTGATGGTGAGGTCGGGCATGTGCAAATTCTCTGATTGGGCACGCCGTGCACAGCGACACGCTACGCCGTCTCCACAAATGACAGCGATATCCTAAGGGCAAGGCAGCCTCGCCAACTGAACGCGCACATGCGGGCCGAAGATTTCGACGACGACGGCCAAGACCAGCTATGACCAACGTGCTGTCATTCGACGTGAGCAAGCGAGAAAGGGGCGGGGCTGCCGTCATTACGCCGTGCGTCGATGGCATCAAGCTCTCAACCTTGGCAGAGGAGTTTGAACGCGGCCGTGGGATGGTCGATCCCGCTGGCGGATATGGCGGACTCATCCCCGAGTTTTTTCAGTATGGGCCGCTCGATCGGTACTTCCTCGGGAAATCCGAAGCTTCCTACTTTGCTCGCATGCAGGGACGCATCTATGTCCTGGGTTGTGAATGCGGGGACGTGGGATGCTGGCCGCTCACGTGCATGATCAGCGCAGAAGATCGAATCACTTGGCAGGGCTTCGTGCAGCCGCACCGACCGGCTCGGGACTATTCTGCCTTCGGTCCGTTCGTGTTCACGTTGGAGCAATACGAAGAAGCGCTGCGCAGTCTGCCGGGGTAAGTCGCTCGCTCGCCTGCATTTCCCCAACCAGAGTCAGTGCGGCCACCGCCAGGCGAAGATGGCTCCGGTGATCGCGGCGTAGGCGGCCCCTCACTCTCTTCTGAGTCTTGTTTTTTCCGCCCGGCTGAGGGCGGACGCATCTGATCCGGCCAAAGACTGACATCCGCCCTCAGCCGGGCGGAAGGACAAAGACGGAGGGGTGGTGGTGGCCGCACTCCGGTGGCTTGCTCGCCAAGCCTCGCCGCGCCACCGGCAACGGTCGTGCGCACTTCGTGCGAAGGGAACCGCGCAGGCCGAGCCAAAGCGACATCGGACGAATCGAAGCAGTCGTTGCAGCTTGCCGCGGCCCTTCGCCCGCCTCGGGCGCGCGACCGTTGCCGGTGGCGCGGCGAGGCGCCTTGGGCGAGCAAGCCACCGGAAAGTGCCGCACTTCTCCTTCTGTCATTGCCTTGCCGCCCGGATGAGGGCGGACGATGGTGCTCGGCCTGTTCGAACCTTCTCTAGTGGAACGCATCCTCCGGCTCGCCCTCCCAGCCGGTCTTCCGCAGCATGGTGAGGTACTCGGCCTCAAACGTCATGCCGCCTTCTAGCTTGTGATGCTCCTTCTGGTTGCGGATGTACTGCTCGACTTCGCCCACGCTTGGCTTGCTCACGGTGAACCCGCCGTATCCCTCCTGCCAGCCGAAGTCTCGCAGTGCCGGGAAGGTCTGATGGATCCACTTGGAGGAGCGTGACTTCAAGTGCCGCAGGAGATCGGCCACGGCCAGATCGCTCGGGAAACGTACCAGCACGTGCACATGCTCGGCCATGCCGTTGATCGCGATGGGGGTGCAGTTGAGGTCTTTGGCGATGCCGCCGAGGAAGGGATGGAGCCGCTCCTCAACTGCGGGCGCGATCCACGGCGTGCGGAGCCTGGTTCCGTACACGGCGTGGTAGAAGTTCTGCGTCCATGAGCTCGCCATGGCCGGGAGTTTAGACGAGGGGTTTCTGGTCTTGCCAGTGATTCGTGCCCAAGGGGCACACGATGGTTGCGCCGCCGCGAGGGTCCGCCCTCCGCCGGGCGGAGAGGCAGAGGAAAGAAGGAGGTGGTGGGCACTCTCCGGAGGCTTGCTCGCAGAGCCTCGCTGGGCCTCCGGCAACGGTCGTGCGCACTTCGTGCGGAAGGCATGGGCACGCTCGGGCTCCCTGGTCAAAGCACTAAGGGAGAGGGAGGCACGCCCCTCGCCCCGCACTCCCTCACCCCATCTGCGGCATCGGGAATTGCTCTTCCATCCACTTCTGCCAGAGCGGCTCGTCGCGGTCGACGGCGGGTTTGGCGTTGGGGCCGTAGAGATAGACGCTCATGCAGACCATGATTATGCCGCCGCAGGAGAAGGCGCCGATGTAGGCGGTGCCGGGGGCCCCCCCCGGGGTGTCGAGGCGGAGGAGCACGGTGTTGGCGTGCATGCCTTTGCCGCGCGAGTCGAGCGTGCCGGACATGCGCGGAAGGCCGTCGGGCGTGGTCCACTTCTGACCCTCGGTGAGGTTGAGGAGGCCGAGCGCTCCGCCGGCTTTTTCCCAGGCCTTGGACTCGGGCTCGGTGGAGAAGCCGACGAGCTGGATCGCCGAGCATGGCTGGCCTTTGAAGTTGGCGAGGTACATGCGCAGGATGCGGAAGTAGGCGGGCCAGCCCTGTTCGAGGCCGTCGAGCTGGTTGTCCCATTTGTCGGTGTCGGCGAAGAGGCTGTGGACGACGCGGACGAGGCACATGCCGCCTGCCCCCCCGCGGGCCTCGACGCTCCACTCGGTGGCGACTTTGGGCGAGCCGGGGCCGCCCATGTCGCCCTCGGCGACGAAGCGCTTGAGCGGCTCCCACTCGGTGATCGTCGAGGGGCAGTCCATGCCGGGACCGAAGGTGCAGATCTGCTCGCCGCCCTGGCGCTCCTCGCTGCGCGTGGGGACGAACCAGGCGGAGATGCCCGGGCCGGTGGCGATCGCCTGCCAGACCTGCTCCACGGTTCCGGGGACTTCGACTTCGACCTGGATCGATCGGCGGCCGGAGGCTTCCTTCTTGACGCTCATGTGGGTTCCTTCGTCTTGGGTTCTTCGGGTTGGGTGGGTTTGGGGTATGCGCCGATCATGAGGCGGTGCCGGCGGCCCCCGGGCGCGGACTCGTCGTGATAGCGCGAGACCAGTGCGGCGACCGAGGCGGTCAGTTCACCGGTGAAGGCGGCACGATCGGCGGCGGATCGGAAACGGACTTCGGTGTCGATCGAGAGCGTGGCCAGACGTTTGTCGAGTTCTTCGGCGCGGCGGAGCAGCTGGCCGACTTCGCGGACGACACGTGCCGCGAGGGCGATGAGGTAGCTCGCGGAGAGGCGGTCGGTTTGTTGGGAAGGATCGGCGGCGACGGGGCCGAGCGCGCTGGGGGAGACGACGTAGGAGGAGGCCGTGGCGACGAGACGGCGTTCGGTCAGACCGCCCCACTGCTTCTTGCTGTCGACGCGGATCAGGCCGTGCGATTCGAGGGTTCGCAGGTGGTAGTTTATTTTTTGGCGTGGCAGGCCCATGCGGCCGGCGAGCGTGGCCGCGGACGCGGGGGTGCGGAGTTCGGAGAGGAGACGGCTGCGCATGGGGTCGAGGGCCACGCTGGCGGAGGCGGGATCGTCGATGACGCGGAGGTCGACCATGCTTCAAGAAGGTAGCATTGACAATTATTGTTGTCAATGCTTTCTCGGCAGAATTTTGCCACTTCGAGATCGGGTTCCGCGGCCATGAACCCGGCCCGCAGGCCCGACTTCCATCTACGAAGAGTGCACGCGACGTACCGTACATCGTCTGACGATCGAGACCCCGCCGGTCAGCACCTACAGGTGTTGTCGTTCTTGGAGCTCTTGGCTTGTTGTACATTCGCGATGAGAGCGGCGTGTGCGGCTGTACGTTCGGCACCCACGGTAACAGCGTCACGCGCTGGCCGAGTGTTGACAAGTCATTTTGCCAATAGCTCATAGGGCCCATGTCGCTATTCGTGCGTCCCAAGCCCGTCGTCATGGTGCCCTCCCGCCGCCGGCCACCTCTGGGCAAGCCTGCCTTTCCTGACGCACACTCCATATCCTGCGTGAGCTGCGAAGGGGTGTTCACGCTTGGGGGGCGTGAGCCGGGGAGGGGTGCGGAGGGCGACGGGATGCGGTTCGAGAGCTTGGCCCGGCACTTTGATCAGCGCGTGCGGCAACGGGGGGCAATCTACGCGCAGCAAGGACGCGTGTCGCAGTTGCTCGTCCAGCCCACGGCGGTTCAGGCGGTCGTGCGAGGCAGCGAGCTCTACTGTGTTTCGCTGCGGCGGATGGGAGTGGATGCGGGCTGGCACATTCTCGCCTCCTGCGCGTGCCCGTACGAAGATCTGTGCAAGCATGTGTGGGCCGTCGTCATCAAGGCGCTGCCGACGATGGAGGCGATGTGGGGCGGCGCCCGCGGGCCGGTCACGATTGAAACGGACTGGGAGGCGGAAGCGCCGGTGGCAGCGGCTTCCCGTGCCCCCGTGTTCAAACCGCCGTCGAAGCCGCGCAGACCGCGAACACCGGAGTGGCAGCGTCTGCTGCAGGAGACTCACCCGCACGAGTGGATGCGCCGCCCGCGCGAGACGGCGGGGACGGAGCCGATCGTGGGTCGGGTGTGGTACGTCATCGATGCGCCACGCTCGCGACAAGGCGAGTCGCTGGTGCTGGCGCTCATGCGTGATCCCGATGGCGGCTCGGCCGGCCCCACCCACCACCCCCAGCACCCGGCGGCGAACACGGCCCGGTTACGCAAGCTCAGCCTGCTGGCCAGGGATGTGGAGCACATAGTGAACCCGGACGACCGGGCGATCTGCGCGATGCTCGTCGGAGCGGGGCGGCCGGGGAGGGAGTACGACCCGTTCGGGAATCACTTCGACCGGCATACGCAGGGCGCGTCGCTCTGGAAAGTGGATCCCTGCATGGCCGGCGTGCTGATGCCGATGCTGCAGGAAACGGGGCGGCTCTGCTGGCGGCACGCGGACGACGCGGCGCCGCGCCCGGCGCGTTGGGTGCCGGAGCGACCCTGGCGTCTTGGACTTGAACTGCACGATCGAGAGCGAGTTTCCCGCAGGAGCCCGGTGTCGGGTCGTGCGCCCGATCGCTCGACTGTCCTGGCTCCCTGCGTACTGAGCGGCGAACAGCGTCTGCCACTCTCCGAAGTGTCCATGGTCACCGGCGGAACTCACGGGCTCGTGTTGCACGAGGGCGACCTGGCGCCGTTGATGGCCTCGCGCACGGATTTGCAGTGGTGCCTCGGGTTGGGCACGCGCCCGGCTGTGCGCGTTGAGCGGGAAGAACTGGGGGACCTGCTCGCAAAGCTGAGCGAGTTCGGGCTTGCGCTGGAAGTCGCATGGCCCGAGGCGTGGGGAGTGCACGCTCGGAGCGATGTTCCGCCGCGCGGGCGGCTCACGCTGCGGTCCCGCGGCCAGGCGCACGGGCTGGCGCCGAGCGGGTCGCTGCACGCGGATGTGGAGTATCTCTACGATCACACCTGCGCTGGCGAGGGCGCGGGGGCTTATGTGCGGGTCCCCGAACCCGACGGCACGCTCGGGCTGGTTCGCCGGGACCTTGCGCGGGAGCAGCGGCTCGGCGCTCGCGTGCTCGAGCTGGGCGGGAAGCGGGACGCGTACGGGGGCCGGCTGGTCGTTCCGATCAAACGGGCGGGGCTCATCGCCACCGCGCTCCTGCGCGAGGGGTGGGAAGTCCTGGGCGAGAAGGGCGTCTACCGGCTCGCGGGTGAGGTCAACATCAAGGCGTCGAGCGGTATCGATTGGTTTGAGATCCGGGGCGGAGTCTCGTTCGGAGAAGCGTCCGCGAGCATCGGCGCGGTGCTCGAGGCCCTCGGAAAGGGCGAGGGGTTCGTTACCCTGGGTGACGGGTCTTTGGGGATGCTTCCGGAGAATTGGCTGCGGAGCTGCGCCCGCTGGTTCGCGCTGGGCCGCGTCGAGGGCGATGGGGTCCGTTTCTCGAAAGCGCAGGTTTCCGTGGTCGATGCGCTGCTGGCACAGTTGCCGGCGGCCACGTGCGACGCTCAGGTTGCCGCGGCACGCGAGCGATTGAAGACGTTCGATGGAATCGCTCCGCGGCGGGAGCCCGTCGGATTCCGGGGCTCGCTCCGCCACTATCAGCGCGACGGTCTCGGGTGGATGGACTTCCTGGGGAAGTTCGGGCTGGGAGGGTGCCTGGCCGACGACATGGGACTGGGCAAGACGGTTCAGGTCCTGGCTCACATCCTCGACCAGCGGAGTACCGCGAGCGCCGCGGCAGGACCAAAGGCCCGGATTGCGCGAAAGCAGCGCGCGGCGGGGTCGGCGCCCGCCGCCGGATCGGCGAGCACCGCCGCGCCCTGGCTCGTGGTCGCACCCAAGTCGCTGGTCTTCAACTGGGCGCGGGAGGCAGAGCGGTTCGCGCCCGGACTCAGGGTGCTGGCCCACACCGGGCCCGAGCGAGGAGATCAGCCCAAGGCCCTCACCGAGGCCGACCTCGTGCTCACGACGTATGCCACCATGCGACTGGACGTCCAGCTGCTGCGGGAGATCGAGTTCGAGGGCGTGGTGCTCGACGAGGCGCAGGCGATCAAGAATCCGGCATCACACGCCGCCAAGGCCGCCAGATTACTGCGGGCACGAAGGCGTCTGGCCCTGACGGGGACGCCGGTCGAGAATCGCATCGATGACCTCTGGTCAATCTTCGAGTTCCTTAACCCCGGAATGCTGGGGAGCCTGCCGGCGTTCCAAATCGCGGTGCGGACATCGCCGGCGGGGAAGGGTGAGATGACGCCAGCGGGATCTGAGCATTCCGCTCCCCCGGGCAGGCCGGAAGCGGTGGCGGTGACGGATTCGGGCGCGGAGCTCCTGCGTCGCGTGCTGAGACCGTTCATGCTGCGTCGGACCAAGGCGGCGGTGGCGCCGGACCTGCCCGCGCGCAGCGAGCAGACGGTCTCGTGCGAACTGGAAGGTAAACAGAAGGATCTGTACAACTCGCTGCGCAAGCGCTATCAGGCACAGCTCCTGGGGCGCGTGGAACGGGATGGGATGAGCCACAGCCGCATCCATGTTCTTGAGGCTCTGCTTCGCCTGCGCCAGGCCGCGTGCCATCCGGCGCTGATCGAGCCGAAGCTTGCCTCCGCGGAATCGTCGAAGGTGTCGACGCTGGTAGAGATGCTCGAGGAACTGACGCAGGAGGGCCATAAGGCCCTGGTGTTCTCGCAGTTCACGTCCCTCCTGGGGCTCGTGCGTGCAACGCTGGACGATCGCAAGATCGCGTACGAGTACCTGGACGGAAAGACGACCACGCGCGAACGGGTCGCGTGCATCGACCGATTCCAGTCGGACGCGTCCCCGGGCGTTTTCCTCATCTCGCTCAAGGCCGGCGGCACGGGACTGAACCTCACTTCCGCCGGGTACGTGTTTCTCCTCGATCCGTGGTGGAACCCGGCGGTGGAGGCCCAGGCCATCGACCGCACGCATCGTATCGGGCAGGACAAGAGCATCATCGCGTATCGCCTGATCGCGCGAGGGACAGTGGAGGAGCGGATCCTGGAGCTCCAGAGCACCAAGCGGGAACTCGCGGAGGCCATCGTCACCGAGAACCAGGGCCCGCTGGCGTCCATGACCGCGGACGACCTCGCGTGGCTGCTGTCGTGAGCAACCGACTCGCCGGTCATTGGAAGTACGGCGTGCCCAACTCGGGCCCGCGCCCGTCGGGCCCGATCCGGTCGGCCTCGTGGCGGACGGCCTCGTGCCACGGGATGGGCCCAGCGGCGGCACCGCCGCAACGGTTCATACCCACGGGATTGCCCGCGGATTCGCGGTGAGAAACGCCGCTTACATCGACGACTTGACCTCGTCCTGCTCCTCGATCGCCTCTTCCACCTCGATCTTCGGCGTCTCGAGCCGGCGCAGGCGACGCAGCTCGGGGAGCCACGCGGCCATGCCGATCACCACCAGGATCGTGCCGAGGCCGCCGCTGACGACGCTGATCACCGGGGTGAACCAGTGGGCGACGAGGCCGGACTCGAAACCGCCGAGCTCGTTGCTGGACTCGATGAACACGCTGTTGACGGCGGAGACACGCCCGCGAAGGTGATCCGGGGTGCGGACGCTCACAAGCACGTGCCGGATGACGACGCTGACGCCGTCGAGGGCGCCCAGGGTGACGAGCATCGACATCGAGAGCCAGAAGCTGGTGGAGAACCCGAAGACGATGGTGCACGCGCCAAAGCCGCCGACGCAGAGCAGCAGCGCGCGGCCCGCGTGCTCGAAGGGCTTGCGGTGGGCGAGCACGATGGCGATGACCAGGGCGCCGACGTACGGGGCGGCCTTGAGGGCGCCCAGGCCGATGGGGCCGACGTGGAGGATGTCCTTGGCGTAGATGGGGAGAAGGGCCGTGGCGCCGCCGAGGAGCACGGCGAAAAGGTCGAGGGCCAGCGCCCCGAACACGGTCTTCTCGCGCCACACGTGGCGGGCGCCCGCGAGCATGCCGGGAATGAGGACCGAGGGGCGGATGGCGTCGCGGACGGAGGTGTTCGCAGTCTTGCGGGCCTTGGAGATGAGGTCGGGATAGGGGCGGACCATCGAGCAGCCGATGGCGAACCAGATGCAGCTCAGGCCGGCAATGGCGTAGACGGGCCACGCGACGCCGTGGGCGACGCCGGACGCGTCCTTGCCCATGCCGAGCCACGAGGTGAACCAGATGAGGGCGCCGGCGGCGAGGGGGCCGAGCGTGGCGGAAATCTGGAAAACGCCGCTGTTCCACGTGACGGCGTTGTGGAAGTGCTCGGGGCGGACGATCTGCGGGAGCAGGCTCGAGCGGCTCGGGCCGTTGAAGACGCGGGCACAGCCGGTAAGCGACACGAGGAAGTAGATCCAGATGATGCCGACGCTCATCGCGGAGCCGAGGCACAACAGGACGCTCGCAAGGGCGAAGGCGATTTGCGTCGCGATGAGGATGCGGCGCCGGTCGAGCAGGTCGACGATCTGGCCCGCGGGGAGCGCGAGGGCGAGCACGGGCAGAGCCCGCGAGAGCGAGACGAAGCCGAGGGCGAGCGGGTTGTGGGTTCGCTCGTAGACCTCCCAGGCGAGGGCCGTGCCCTGCATCTGCAGGCCCATGCTGGCGAAGACCCATCCACCGGCGAAGTAGCGGTAATTGGGCTCGCGCAAGGCGGCGTAGGGGTCGTGCTTCTCTGGAGGCGGGGGCGTGGTGGCGGGGGCGGTCAAGGCGGGGGAGCGTATGGGCGTGCGATGGCGAGGTCGATCACGGGCGACTCTCCGGGGAGTGAACGGGCTCGCAGCGGACCTCGGTGAGCACGGAGTTCGCGATGAAGCAGCGCTCGTGGGCCTCGTGGTGCATCGCTTCGATGTCGGCACGCGAGGGGGTAGGCCCGGGCCTAAAGGTGAGGGCGGGACGCAGGGTGACCACCGTCATCGCAGACTTCCCCGCGGCGTTCGTCGCGAGAACGCCGGCGGCGTGGTCGGTGTAGGCGTCGATCACGAAGCCGCGCTTGGCCGCGATCGCGAGGAACCACAGCATGTGGCAGCTCGAGAGCGAGGCCACGAACGCTTCCTCGGGGTCGACGCCCTCGGGAGCGGACATCGGCACGGGCACGGATGTGGGGGCCGACGAGGCGACGACCACGGCCCCGCCGTCGAACGTCCAGCGGTGGCGCCGGCTGTAGCGATTGTCCGTGAACACGGCTCCGGCGCGGCTCCACTCGATCAGGCTTGTGTGCTCGGACATGGGTACGGCTCCTTTTCCTCAGGCCCCGGCGGGCACGATATCACGGGCGGAATGGAACGTCCCGGCGGCCCTGCGCAGGAATGTTGGAGTTGCCGGGTGCCGCTGACGGTCGAGAGCGAGTTCACGGGCTTCAAGGCGACGTCCACGACCGACATCACCATCGCGGGCTCGCCCGCAAAGCGAACCACGGGCTCGGGCGCCGAGGCCGACGACGACGATCCCGGCACCGCCGACGTCGTCGTGTTCACCGCCGGCGGGCGCGTCTTCGTCGCGTGCACACACGCGGAATCGCTGGCGGAATCGTCGCGGGTTGAGCATGCCACCAGACCCCGCCGTTTATTCCGCCTTCTTCGGCTTGAAAATCCTGAACAGCTTCGTCAGCGGGTCATAGAACTCGTCAACCACCCGCTCCTTGAGCGGGATGATCGCGTTGTCGGTGATCGTGATGTGCTCGGGGCACACCTTCGTGCAGCACTTGGTGATGTTGCAGTAGCCCAGGCCCGCCTCGTCCTTCATCTGACCCAGGCGGTTCTCGGTGTCGAGCGGGTGCATCTCGAGGGCGGCGGTGTACACAAAGTGGCGCGGGCCGGCGAACTCCGGGTGCTTGTGGTGGTCGCGCAGGACGTGGCACACGTCCTGGCACAGGAAGCACTCGATGCACTTGCGGAACTCCTGCACCCGGTCGGCGTCCTCCTGGTTCATCGTCCAGGTGCCGTCCGGGTTGTCCGGCTCCCGCGGCCGGAACGGGGCGATCTTCTTCTTCACCTCGTAGTTCCACGACACGTCGGTGACCAGATCCTTCAGCAGCGGGAACGCCCGCATCGGCTCGACGGTGACGGCCTCGCCGGGCGGCAGGTCGTCGAGCCGGGTCATGCACATGAGCCGGGGTTGGCCGTTGATCTCGGCCGAGCAACTGCCGCACTTGCCCGCCTTGCAGTTCCACCGGCACGCCAGGTCGGGCGCCTGGGTGGCCTGGATCTGGTGGACGGCGTCGAGGACG
>CAZMCC010000024.1:0-40884 GCA_964564695.1 uncultured Phycisphaeraceae bacterium
GGGGGCACACTCAAGGCCCGCCTGTGCGTCACCGCCGGCTGCGGCGGCATGGGCGGCGCCCAGCCCCTCAGCGTCACGCTCAACGAAGGCGTGTGCCTCATCGCCGACGTTGACCTCAAGAACCTGCTCCGGCGCCAGCGCGACAAGTACCTCGACGACGTCGCCACCGGCGTCGACGACGCGATCGACGCGGCCATCGCCGCGTGCGAGGACGGCGAGGCTCGGTCCATCGGCGTGGACTGCAACGCCGTGGAGCTGCTCGAGCGGCTGATCGAGCGCGGCATCACCCCCGACGTGCCCACCGACCAGACCTCCGCTCACGACGTGCTCGCGTACGTCCCCGCCGACCTCACGGTCGACGAGGCCGAGACCCTGCGCCGCCTCGATCCCCAGGACTACGAACGCTTCAGCCTCGCGAGCATCGACCGCCACGTCCGCGCCATGGTCGAACTGCAGTCCCGCGGCGCCATCACCTTCGACTACGGCAACAACATCCGCCAGCGCGCGTACGACCACGGCTTCAGCGATGCCTTCGCGTTCCCCGGCTTCGTCCCCGCATACATCCGTCCGCAGTTCTGCATCGGACGCGGGCCGTTCCGCTGGGCCGCGCTCTCGGGCGATCCGATCGACATCTTCAAGACCGACCTCGCGATCCTGAAGCTGTTCCCCGAGTCGGCCGGCGGATACAACGAACGCCTCCACCGCTGGATTCTCTCCTGCCACGCGAATCCGGCCGCGCTGCTCGCCGGCGATTTCAAGAACTGCAAGCCCAAGTTCGGCTTCCAGGGTCTCCCGGCTCGCATCTGCTGGCTCGGCTACGGCGAGCGCGACAAGGCCGGCGCCCACTTCAACGACATGGTCGCCCGGGGCGACGTCGCGGCCCCGATCGTGATCGGTCGGGATCACCTCGACTGCGGCTCCGTCGCCAGCCCCAATCGCGAAACCGAGAGCATGAAGGACGGCACCGACGCCGTCAGCGACTGGGCCATCCTCAACGCCCTCGTCAACACCGCCAGCGGCGCGAGCTGGGTCAGCTTCCACCACGGCGGCGGCGTCGGCATCGGCTTCAGTCAGCACGCCGGCCAGGTCATTGTCGCCGACGGCACCCCCGAGGCGGCCAAGCGACTGAGCCGTGTGCTCACGAACGACCCGGCAATGGGCGTGTTCCGGCACGCGGACGCGGGGTACGACGATGCCAGGCGGTGCGCCGATGACCGCGGTGTCAAGATCCCCATGCGCGGCTGGTAATTTGCCGCGGATCACGCAATATCGCGGGTCTCTTCGAATCGGAACCGGCTTGCGTTCAGGTACTCCGCGCTCATTTCAACTGCCATCCAGCGGCGCCCCAACGTCTCGGCAACCATGCCAGTTGTATTAGATCCTGCAAACGGGTCGAGCACAATGTCATCTTCGTTGGTTAGAAGTTTGAGAAAGAACTCCGGAAGAACAGCCGGGAATCGAGCTGGATGGATCTTGATTCCAGACTCCTTGCACTTGAGTGTGTACCGGTCGTTTGCGGCGTTGTTTCCAAACTCCAACATAATCCCACCAGCAGTATCATCTATCACGTTCGGCGGAATTGATCCGCCGTGCTCTGTGTTTGCAAAGCCCTCGTTGATCACATGCCCAGCTGGACGCTTGGTCTTTTTGATTCCTCTCGCGTTGAGTCGAATCATGTCGGGGCTGTAGGGACGGAGCACATTCCGATTGTTTGCCTTGGGATGTGGGGATTTACTGAACCACCAGACAAATTCGACCGAGTCCTTCACACGAATTCGTCGCACAGTTACCCACTCGGCTGGCACCGGCATTTTGGCTGGGTTGTACCAGAAGAACTCTTGAGCCAAGTGAAATCCAACGGTCTCAACGAGCTCCACCAAGAGCTTGTATGTATAGATTGATCGTGTCGGCTGACCCGGAGTCCACGCCCCCCCAACATTTAGTACAAAACTGCCGTCGGGGGCAAGAATGCGGCGAATCTCCCTCGCAAACGGCAATAGCCACTTCACATATTCGCTTTGGTCAGCGTTGCCGTACTCTTTTTTGAAGTGGAGCGCATATGGCGGTGAAGTGAGTACCAATTGAACGCTGTCGTCCGGAAGCGATCGCATGAACTCGAGAGAATCGGCCTTGAATGCCGCGCCGAAATCGGTGACGTAGTGCGGCGGGGTGACACCGAGCTGGCAGACGTGCCGAGCTGAACCGTTGGCGAAGAGGTGGCCGTTTCGACTCATACGGAGTACCTTTCGGCCGCAATGGCCCAAGACCCTCTGGAGGATGCCAAACGGATCCTTGACACCGCGCCCCCTGAAGTCCAGCGAGCTGTGCTGACATGGCTCCGTCAACGGCACCCAATTCATCCAATTGAGGCCCTCTGGCGAGCCTCAGCTGAAGACATCCTTGAGGCGATCGGTCGGGCCGGGGATATCTCTCATCGAGGAATCCGAGGGCTGATCGCCGAAGCGACGTTCGACAAGGTAGTCGCGCGCGGGATAGCGGGTTGGGTCAACGATACCCCGGCAGGCAATCACGCGTATGACTGTCGGTTGCGTCGGGGTGACCAAGCGGTAACGATCCAAGTCAAGTCCCAACGGCGAGAGGCTGGCAAGCCCAAGGCCGCACGGGGACAACCCGGGCGGTACATCGTCGAGACCCAGCGAACCCGTGGTGGAACCAACGCCGACGGCGAAAAGACTCGACCCTACCGCTTCGGTGACTTTGACATTCTCGCGGTCAACATGGAGGCGTCGACCGGCGAGTGGTCCGCGTTTCGCTACACGGTTGGCAAATGGCTCTTGCCATCGCCAAAGAACCCGGCCTTTGTCTTGACGATGCAGCCGGTGTCGCTCGCGCCAGACGATGATTGGACGGATCATTTGGAGACTGCGATCGACTGGCACCTCTCCAATGGGCAACGAACCATCCAGCCACAATCGCCTCCCAGACGGGGTGGGGGCCGGTCGAGTTGACAGTGCTCGTGCACAACGAATGCTGCGAGTGACGCCGATAACCATCCCCACTTCAATCGGCGCAAGAAATCAACGGGGGAATAACCCCAGCGAGCTGTGCAGGGCCCTCTTTCGACTCGCCCGTCCACAGCTGATCGCCCGATAGAATTCGGCGCAGCTCCCGATCGGACTGCACCCCGGGCGACGCCGCGGAGAGAGCAACGCCTGTCATGATCGGTACGTTTCTGCTCCGCCGTCGAGGTCTGCGCGGTGAGTGATCCTCGGCGTCTCGGTTCCTATCCAGCAGCACGCCCGGGAGTTCACGAAAGGAATCTCGCCATGAACGCCAAGCTGCGCACCTCGCTCGCAGCGCTCGTCCTCTGGGCCGCCGGCCCCGTTAGCCCCACCGCCCCCGCGCTCGCGGGCCCGATCGCCAACCCACCCGAGCGGGTTCGCGAGCTCCTCGCCGACAGCCGTCGCGCTCTCGAAGCCGAACCCGGGCTCGAGTACGACCCCCACACCGTGCTCGTCCGCTTCGCCGACAGCACACCCGAGCAACTCAAGGCCTTTGCCCGCAAGTTCGTCGGCGCCACGTACATCCGCTCATTCAACAACGTCCCCGGCCTTGAGCATCTGACGACCTCCATGGCCGTCCCCGACGCAATCGCCATCCTCTCGATGTTCCCCGGCGTCGAGTTCGCCGAGCCCGATTACGTCGTGCACACAACCGCCATCCCGAACAATGCGCGGGAACTCCCGGCCGCTCACGCCAACGTCGTCATCGCCAACATCGACACGGGCGTCGATTCCACCCGCGCCAACCTCACTGCCGACCTCGCCGCCAACCGCTGGACCAACCCCGGCGAACTCCCCGGCAACGCCATCGACGACGACGCCAACGGGTACGTCGACGACCTCCACGGCTACGACTTCTACAACAACGACCCCGACCCCATCGACGACAACGGCCACGGCACGCTCGCCGCCGACCTCAGTTCGCCGTCCAGGATCATGGCCCTCAAAATCCTGAACTCCGACGGCAGCGGCCAGATCTCCGACGCCATTCTCGCCCTCAACTACGCCGTGACGATGGGCGCCACGATCTCCACCAATTCCTGGAGCGCCCGCACCGTCAGCTCGGCCCTCAGCGCCGCGCTCGACAACGCACGCGAGAATGGCCACCGCGTCCTGGGCGCGGCCGGCATGCCCCCCCGCGTTCCCCCCGCCTTCCCCGCCGCAAAGACCACCGTCCGCGGCAACCTCCCCCCGTCCGGCGTCCGTGACACCCCCTCCGATCAGAAGGCCGGCCCCACCATCGTCGGGTCCAACACCAAGAGCGGGCGCCAACTCAACAACGCCGACGGCAACTCCGACGATCCCGTGCGCGGGAGCCAGTACCCCAATACCTCCGCTCAGGACCTCGACATCGCTCTTGGGCTGGTCACCGAGCCCGTCGAACGGTTCATCCCCACCATCGCCACTTGGCGCTACATCCAGGCCGCGATCGATTCGTTCGGCGAGGGACGCGGCATCCGCGTCGCGGGACCGAGCACGCACGACGGAAAGGTGGCGAACGGGAACAACTCGGTGTGGTTCGGCGTGGACTTCATCGCCGACCGGGCGGATCGACAGCAATTCATCGGGGGCGAGGTTCACGCGACCGGAGGGTGCCTGGCGTACATCGATACCCCCGCGTCCACACCGGGCGCCGCGGACCTCTGCTTCGCCGTGATCAGAGGCTCCTCGTACAGCGTGTGCCGATTGCCGGGCGTCGTGCGCCCCGGCGTGCGCGTCTCATTCCAGGCGTGCTGCCGGCTCCATCAGGGTGGGGGGGGTGGGGATTGGCAGCTCAACCCCTTTCACGGGCCGCCGTCGAGCGGCGACCCACCGCGGCTGATCACCGTGAGCGCCGCTCCGCTCGGTGCGTCGCTCTCGCGGCTCAGCGGCGCGGTGATCAACGTCATGCACAACGCCGGGACGCTCCCGGGCGCAATGGCGTCGACTCCTCAGCTGCTCACCAACGGGGCGCAGGCGTCGTTCGCCGCGCACGGCAGCTTCACGGGGAAGCTGTTCGCCTTCGAGTACCACCCCACGACCTTCAACGCCACCATCGCCGATCACCCGCAAACGACCCGCGCGAAGATCTCGCTCACGTTTCGCGGGCTCGACCAGGATCCGGTCTTCGCAAACCGAGGCACGGCGACCGCGCCGCCGGAAACGACGCTCATCGGCCCCGCCTCCAACCGGTTCTCCACGGGTGTGTGGCAGCCCCCCAGCCGCACGGCGCTCGCGGGCGATCTCGCCGCACTCGGAACCTGGCTGCAGAGGCTCGGCGCCGGCGAGCGGTGCGTGGCGATCGTGGTGGGCGACTCCAACTGCGCCGCCGCCGAGGGCGGGGTGACCGATGCCCTCATCCAGGCCGTGATGACCTACTACGCAGGCCACGCCCTGGACGCACGCCCCGATGTGTACTGGTCGGCGACGATGAGCGACAACCACCCGCTCCGCCAGTTCGCCGGCCTGGGCGGACGCTCGTCCTTCGGCGGCGACGTGAGCGCCAACGCGAGTGATATTCCCCTGGTCTCCGGATCCGGCGCGTCGATCACCTACCCCTTCCCCGCGCCCCAGGCACCCTTCACCGCGAACGAGTGGCAGGTCTACGCCGGCTCGGCCATGCACGTCCACAAACCCGGGGTCGACTCGATCGGGCTCCTGTCGGCATTCTGCACCGCCGAGGCGAGCGACACGGCCCGCTGGCGGCTTCCGAACATCTACGCCGTGCAGAGCACCGTCGATGGGGTCATGTGCGACTCCCGCAGCGGGCACGCACGCCTCGCCGGCGTCGCGTCGGGGCTGCTCTACGCAAGAAGCCGCATCAAGGCCGGCGACCTCGTGTGCCTCGAGGCCGTGCTGGCAAACCGCAGGAACAGTCCCGGCGGCAGCGTGCAGTTTGCCGTGCGCGCGCAGGATGGGGCCGACACCCCGCTTCCCAACGGCGGCCGCCTCGCCACCGCGGGCGGCGGGCTGTCGGGCGCCGGATGGATGAAGGTTGACTCGACCGTGAACGCCGTGGACGCCCAGCGCGAGGCGCTCGCACTGGCATACACCGGCTATCCGGGCCGGCCGCTGCACCCGGCGACGATGGACGCATGGAGCGGGCCGACTCCGCCGTCGGGCGCGGGGAGCGGCAATATCACGCGCGTTCGCAGCGAGCCGTGGATCGTCGGCGAGACCACCGTGCCGGCGGGGGGGGCGGACATCGCGATTTCTCAAACGCCCGTGAGTTACCAGCCGCACGTGCTGCTGCGTCGCCGGACCATCTGTTCCATGTTCGGCCTGCGGATCATCGGCAACCTCAACCCGGGCCAGGATCACCCGCGCCTCCCGTGGACGGTCGCCATGCTCGGTATCGGGGGCACCAACGCGACCGACCAGATGGGCTGGTTGTTCAGCGATCCGGCGCATCGGGTCATGCGGGCCGGCTACTGGGGACACGTGCTCGAGTGCCTGAACGCCAAGGACGCCCATGTCCTCATCATTCACGTGGAGTCTCAGAACTCGTACCAGGACACCGGCCTTCCCGTGGACGCGCTTGACGACAGCTCGACGACCTGGGCCGGTTTCACCGGCGCGAAGATCCGCGCCCTGAACACCATCGCCCACCAGGTCGGCGCCGCGTCGGTGTGCACGATCGCCATCAACTCCCCCCGCCTCACCACCGACAACAGCTTTTTCCGCGGCAACACCCTGCGCGCAATGGCCCCGCTCCTTGAGCACTGCGCCGCCATCGACCTGTTCGAGGTGATCGGCCAGCGCGAGACCCAGGACAGCGCCTGGGCGCTCTATCCCTACCTCAACGCCGGGTACGACACGGCCCACCCGCATTACACCGTGCTCGGCTCCGTGGCGCTGGGCGCCGCCTTCGCCGCGGGCCTCGACGCCGCGGCCGCCAACCCCTGATCCCTTCCGGGTGCCGGCGGGTGCCACTACCGGCCGCCTTGGGCCGGTAGTGCCTCTGCGTCACCCACTCCCGCACTCCGGGCACACCGCCAACTCCAACTTTCGATACCCGCGCCGCCCCCTCTCCCCCGCGGCTTTGACCGAGGGAGAGGGCAGGGGTGAGGGCTCCGCCTCCTTTGCCTTCTCTCCCTCTCCTACTTCCGAATCCGACCTCCGCGTCCTCCGCGCCGCTGCGATGAGTCCCCTTCCTTAGCCGCCAAACAGTGCGTCGTTGTGCGAAATCTCGCGCGCATGTATCGCTTTTGCGCGCCAAAAAGCGCACTTACCCCAAATCTCATTTGCCCTTCCGCGAGCCGAGGCCAAACTCCCCGCCATGGCCACGCTCATCACCCCCAACCTCGCGTCGCTCATCCCCGCCGCCGACCTCGCCGCCGCCGTGCGCCTCGCCTTCGACACCCTCGTCGAGCTCCTCGCCGACAAGAAGACGTCGATCCGCGAGCGCCGCATGGCCGCCGTGGCCGTCCTTCGCCTAACGAGCCCTGAGCGCAAGCTCAGGGTAAACCAACCGTCTGCGCAACCACCATCGCCACCACACGCGACACCTACGCGGGTGCCGTCCGCGCTGGTGGCATGCTCAAGCCGCTCCGGGCTTGAACATGTTCAGGTTGAACCGCCCACCCCGGCGCCAACCCCTTCTGCACCCACCCCCGTCACCCCAAGCCCGCTCGATCATCCCCAACCCCACTCCCGTCGCCCCGCGGCCGCCCTGCTCGCCGCCCTCGGCGCCACGCACCGCTCCCCCATCCAACCCCGCGCCGCGTGAACGCCGCCGGGCAACCGCCCCTCGGCATTTGCCCTTGCTCTTTGCCAATTTGCCATTTCACCGTCAATAGCCCCGCTCGGATTCGAACCGAGGACCAAGCGATTATGAGTCACCTGCTCTGACCGCTGAGCTACGGGGCCGCTCTGCACGCATGGTACCGAGCACAACCCCCACGTTCGCAGCCTCACTCCCGCGCGCCACGCACTACCGGCCCAGAACCGCCGGTAGTGGCACCCCGGAGCTTGACAATCCTCACTCAAGGCACAACCCGCTCCGCCGCCGCCGCAGGGATCCACATCGGCTCCGCGCCTTCGGTCTCCCCCCCACTCCCGCCCCCGCCGACATGCACCCGCAGCCACCCCGGCTCGGCCGTCGCGTCCTCGGCGATCCGCACGAGCGACCCCGCGCTCAGGGCCGCCCCGACGGGCGCAAACACCACATCGTCCGGCCCGGCCCGCGGCGTCACCGGCTTGAGAATTACCGCCTCGTCACGCTGCGAGCACGTCTGGATCGCGTCGAGGCCGACGCTGACCGCCGCCAGCACGACACCCACCGCCGCACACCCAATCAACACGTCGGTCCGCCCCCCCCACTTCCCGATCGCGACGCGCATGACGATCGCACCCCACAGCGCAATCCACATCCCCGCGAGCACGCCCAGACGGATCGGGGCGTCGATCACGCGGACGTATCCGGCCCACGCCAGCGGGACAGGGGCATCGGCTGCGGCTCCGATAGCGGTCGAGGCGGCGCCCGCTGCACTCCCGGATTCCGTCACCACCTCCGGCCCCACCGATATCCACGGGCTCAGCCGCTGGGCCCGACGCAAGGCCAATTGCTGGCGCCCCACATCACCGGTCACGCCATATCCACGAGCCAGCGCCAGGTGCACCGGCGCGGCCCGCCCCGGAGGGCCGCCGGCGAGCACGAGCAGTTCGTCGATGGCCGTCGCGGCGATGGCTTTCGCCTGGGCCGGATCGGACGCCGCGAGCGACTCCGCGGCCCGCAGGTTGTTGAGGGCCGTCTGTGGCTCCGAAGCGCGTGCGTTTGTGGCCGCCAGCATCACCAGCCCGGCGCCCAGCCACACACCGACGCGGGCCGCGACCGTCGTCCCCGCACCGGGCGAGTGCGAAGACGCCGCCACCACGCCCCGCACCGTGACGCCGATCTCTTCAAGGTCCTTGCGGTCGATCGCGATCGGGCGCCCCGGGAAGCGTCGCCGGTCCAGCCGGTCGATGTGCTTCTCGATCGCGCCGACCGACTCGTGCCCCGGGCCGACGATGCGAGCGACCCGCGACTGGAACGAGCGCAGCGCCGCCGCGGCCTGGTCCGCCGCGTCGGCGCGGGCCGGCTCGACGCGCCGCAGCGCCTTGAGCGCCCGCCTCGCGGCCCGGCGCGACTGCGACCCGGGGTCTTCGTTCCAGCGCCGCCACCCGAGCATCCCCGCAATCACCAGCGCCGCCCCCGCCGGCGGCACAAGGGCCACGCCCATGAGTGCCCTGTCCGCGAGCATCGCCTTCGTGTCGACCGCGGCGGCCGCCTCGCCGATGGGGCGCATCGCCGGCGCGTCGAACCCGTCGTGCGCCGACGACCCGACCGGCTCGTCCGCCGAGACCAGGCCGCCGGGCAGGATGTTCAGCTCGATCGGCTCGGACTTCAGCACGCGGTACTGCTTGAGCCTCGTGTCGAAGACGCTCAGCGTCAGCGGCGGGATCCGCGTCGCCCCGGGGCGGGCCCGAATCGCTGCCTGGAACACCGCGTCGCGCCCGGCCACCCGCGCCACCACCGGCTCGACCGGCACGCGGAACCGCTCGGCGAGTTCTCGCTGCGAAGTGAGCACGGCCGGCGGCACGAGCGACGCCGTGACCGTTCCCGACACGCGCCACAGCAGATCGATCGGATCACCCGCCCGCACCGTGGTGGGGGTCGCGTTCGCTTGGAGGCGGTATTCGCCCACGATGCCCGTGGTGTCGAACCCCGGCGGCTTGCCCTGCGTCGGCAGGGGCTTCACCTCGAGCGACGCGGCGTTGGACGCGATCACGACGCGCTGCCCGCGCCCGGGGAACAGGCCCAGGTTCGACGGCCCGCGGTCGGTGCCGGCGTTGAACGCGGCCCGCATGGGGCCGAGCGCGTACGTCCCCGGGGCGGAGGCGGTGACGACAATGTCCATCGTGACGGCCGTGAATCGCCGGCCGTCCTTGCGTTCGACCTCGGCAACGACGCCGTACATCGGGCCGCCGATGAAGGGGATGCGGGCGAAGTGCGGGTCGTTGGAGTTCGTGCCCGGCGGGCGCGGGTCGGGGGCGGCGCTCACGCGGAGTCGCTCGATCCCGGGGAGGTTGAACGAGGGCTCGTTGACGTTGCTCGTGACGTACCACGTCGTGCGCAGCAGCACGGGCTCGCCCACGTAGGCCACCTTGGGGAGGACCTCGATCTCGACGAGGAAGTCCGGGTTCGCCTCGGGCTCGGCGGCGATGAGCGTGAGCGGGCGCGTGTTGATCACCTGCCCGGCGACGCTCACCGCGATCGGCGGAATCCCGAACTTCCCGTTGCGCAGCGGCGTGACGCGGAAGCGGTATTGCACGTTCACCCACGTGCGCGAGGTCTGGCGCCCGTTGACGATCTGCAGGAAGCTGCCGGTGCTGCGTGGGGCGTCGAGGTACTGGATCGAGAGCCCCGGAACCGTCGGGGCCACCGGCGCCGAGTCGGCGTCGGCGCCGTCGACGGTGACCGTGAGCAGGGCCGAGTCGCCGACGGCGACGCGGGAGCGGTCGAGCGCAGCGCTCACGGTCTCCGGCTTGGCGCCACCCTGCTGGGCGGCCGCGCTGACCGCGAGCACGCCGAGCAGCGCGAGCGCCGCCGTGAGCAGCGTGGCCCAGGTCCGCGTCGAGATGGATGCCGCGCGGATCACCAGTCCTTCTCCACGTAGATGCGCCGGTTCTCGCGCCGGATGCGTCGGATCATCTCGCGCTCGCGTCGTTCCTTGTCGAGGATCTCGGCGGCCGTGAAGTCCCACGCGGAGGTGCCCTGCGCCTCGCCGCTCGAGGGATCGCCGGCGGGGATCGGCTCGTCGCTCTGCTCGCCCTCTTCGGCACGCTCCTGGGCCTCCTGCTTGGCGGCCTCCTTGGCGGCGTCGGCGAGCTTCTCCGCGGCCTCGTGCTGGGCCTTCGCGGCGGCCTGGTCGTCGCCCTTGGAGAGCGCATCCTGGGCCCGCTGCTGGGCCTCGCGGGCCTGCTCGAGCCTCTGCTGTGTGGGGTCGGCCTTCGGGGGCTGGCCTTGTGGGGGGGCGAACTTCTGCGCCTGGCGCTCGGCGTTCTTCTCCGCGGCCTGGTCGGTCTTCTGCGAAAGCTCGGCCTGCTCCTGCTGGCGCTGCTCACGCGACGTGGGAGGCTCGGGGGATGTCGCGGCCTTCGCCGAGTCCTGCCCGAGTTGCGACTGCTGGCGGGCGAGGTCCTGCATCTCCTGCGAGGGGTCGCCGGGCTGGCCCTGCTGCTGCTGTTGTTGCTGTTGCTGCTTCTGGCCCGACTGGCCGTTCTGTTGCTGCTGCTGTTGCTGCTGCTGGCCTTCCTGAGGCTGGCCGCCCTGCTGCTGCTCTTGTTGCTGCTGGTCCTTGTCCTGCCGCTGGCCCTGCTGGTCCTGTTGCTGCTTCTGCTGCTCGAGCTGCTGGCGGATGCGCTCGCGGGTGCGCTGGAGGCGTTCGATCCACTGGGCCGCGTCCGCGGCGGACGCGGAGCCGGTGTCGCCGGCGGCGTCGAGGGAGCGCCGGAAGTGGCGCTCGGCCTTGGCGAGCGAACTGAGAGCGTCGGCGGCCTTGGCGGGTTGCCCTTGGGCCTGGGCCTGAGCGGCCGCCGCGGCGCGCTGGAGCTCGAGCACGCCCTGGTTGTACCGCGCGTCGGCGCGGAGCGAAGGGTCGGTGCTCAGCACGTCGGCGCGCCGGAAGGCTTCGCCGGCTTCGTTCAATTTGCCGGCCTTGGCGAGCGCAACGCCGAGGTTGTACGCGGCACGCGGGTCGGTCGGGCGCAGGGTCGTGACCTTGGCGAGCGTCTCGGCGGCGGCGGCCGGGTCGGTGGCGATCTGCTCGACGCCCTGTTTCATGAGCGCGTCGGGGTTGGCGGGGGCGGCAGGCGCGGCGGCGTCCTGCGCCAATGCCGCGGGGGCGAAGGCCAGGACGAGCGTGCCGATGGTGATGAGGCGGTTACGCACGGCGGGTCCTCCCGGTGAACGCGGCTCCGAGCACGAGCGCGGCGAGGCCGCAGCCGAGCGGGATCTGGAATCCTTCGCGGTAGCGCACCGTCGCCTCCGACTTCACCTGCCCGCGCGCGCTGGCGGTCACGAGTCGCGCGTAGACCTCGTCGAAGGCCATGTTCGACACTCCCGCGTCGATGAAGGTCGAGCCGGGTGCGCCGGCTGCGGCGATCTCCTGCAACGCGGCCGGATTCATCGTGCTGATGACGGGGTCGCCGTTGTACTGCATCGGGCGGGCGGCGGCGGTCGAGTCGGTCGGGACGGGGGAGCCGCTCTGCGAGTCGCCGATGCCGACGATGATGAGGCGTATACCCGCGGCGCCGGCGCGACGGGCGGCTTCGACGGCGGTGCCGTCGTGGTCTTCGCCGTCGGTCATCAGGATGATGTCGCGGTGCTCGGCGGCGCCCTCGCGAGAGAGGACCTGCATCGCGGAGTCAATGCCAGAGGCGATGGCCGAGCCGCCGCGCGGGACGGCGTCGGGGGCGAGCTCGGCGAGCGTGAGCCGGACGAAGCCGTAGTCGGTGGTGAGCGGGGCCTTGACGACGGCGTCGCCCGCGAAGGCGATCAGGGCGACGCGGTCGCCCCGGGCGACGGCGAGGGCGTCGGTGATCGCGAGGTCGGCCCGCTCGAGGCGCGAGGTGGCGCCCTCGCGGGCGAGCATGCTCTTGGAGACGTCGACGACAAACGCGACGTCGCGACCGGCGCGAATGCCGGGCACGGGACGCGGGTCCCAGCCCGGACGCGTGAGGGCGAGCGCGATCATCGCGAGGCTCACGGGGATCGCGACCAGCGCGAGCACGGCCCCGAGCGTCGGGCGGTCTCGATAGAAGGACGCGAAGGTCGGCGCGAAGCGGCGCAGGGCGCGCCGGGCGCGGGCCGATGCGAGCAGCACGATCAGCAGCGCGACCGGGGCGGCCCAGAGCGCCTGGAGCCAGGTCGGGTCCTGAAGGGTCATGCCGGGGCCCTCCTCAGGAAGACGCCCGCGAGCAGCAGCTCGAGGGCGACGCACGCGCCGGCGGCGAGGGCGGGGACCTCGAATCGCTCCTGGTAGTCGGTGAACTCGGTCTGCTCGACGGAGGTCTTTTCGAGGGCGTCGATCTCGGTGGCGATGCGCCGGAGCGATTCGCCGTCGTCGGCGCGCCGGTAGATGCCGCCCGTGGCGTCGGCGATGGAGCGGAGCATCTCCTCGTCCATGTCGCTGGGGATGGCGACGGTGCGGTCACCGATGCGGCGCAGGGCCCGCTCGCCACCGATGCCGACGACGTGGACCTTGATCCCCCACTGCTTGGCGAGGGCGGCGCCCTCTTCGGGGAGCCGCTCGCCGGCGGTGTTGCGCCCGTCGGTGAGCAGGAGGATGACCTTGCTGCGGATCGTGATCGCCTCGCCGGCGGACGTGAGGGCGTCGGCGGCGGCCTGCGGGTCGTTTGCCGTACGTGCGGCCTTGGCGCGGCTCTGCTGGGCCTGCTCTTCGATGCGGCGCAGGCGGGCGGCGCCCAGGGAGAGGGCGTCGCCGATGGCCGTGCCGTCTTCCCAGCGCTCGACGGCGGGGTTGATGGACTCGCACGAGGAGACGACGGCGCCGGGGTCGCGGACGAGGGGCGTAAGCGTCTCGGCGGCGCCCGCGAACGCGATAAGGCCGACGAGGTCACCGGAGCGGCCGGCGAGCGTGCGGTCGTCGCCGAGGAGGAACTGGCGGAGGACGCGTTTGACAACGTCGAGGCGGGAGAGGACCGTGCCGCCGAACTCCATCTGCTGGCGCATCGAGCCCGAGCGGTCGACGATGACCTGGATGGCGACGGCGTCGACGCTCGTGACGATGCGCCCCTGGCCGAACTGCGGGCGGGCGAGGGCGACGACGACCAGGGCGACCGCGAGGGCGCGCAGCAGCGGCACGAGTGCGAGGGCGTGGACGCGCCAGGTCGCCGGGAGGCGGCCGACGGCGGTGAGGGTCGGGAGCGGCACGCCGCCCCCCCCACCGGAACGGACGCCTGCGCGGGACCAGCCGGCGCGGCGCATCCACCACCACGCGAGCGGGGCGAAGGCGAGCAGCGCGAGCATCCAAGGGGACTCGAACCTCACGCTCGGGCCTCCTGCCCAACGGGCGCGAGCGTGGACCGGAGCACGGCGGCGAGCTCGGCCGCGATCGTGCCTGGTGCGACCCCTTCGTGGCGAGGGTCGAAGCGGGCCGAGTCGATGGTGGCGAGCAGCTCGGTGATGCGGGCGGCGGCCGGGGCGAGCGAGGGGACGCTCGTGATGCGAGCGCCCAGGTCGGTCGTCGCGGTGCCGATCGCGTTGCGGACGGCGCGGGCCTGCAGGAACTCGCGGGCGGCGTGCGCGGTCTGGTCGAGCGCGGCGTTGCGGTCGGCGGCGGTGGCGGGAGGCTTGGCCGCGGCGAGGGCGTCGACTTTGGCAAGGGCGGCGCGGGACAAGTCGGGCAGTGCGACGCGCCGGCGCGAGGCGAGAACGATGCCGGTGGCGAGCATCGCGGAGACGCCGACGGCGCCGATGAGCCACGCGGGCGTGCCGCTCTTGGAGCCAGAATCGTCGCGGGCGTCGCGGAACTGCGCATCGACGGGCTTGTCGGCGTCGGTCTCGGCGAGCAGGGCCTTGATGGTGAGGGGAACCGACTCCGTGGTCAGCGTGACGGGTTCGGCGGTCGTCTGCGGGTCGCGCGGGGAGGCGGACACACTCAGCGCCGGAACGGTGTCGTCGCCGGGGAGGTAGGGCTCGAGCGTGAACGTGCGGGTGTGCTTGTTCGCGTCGCGGGCGTCGGCCGTCTCGACGACGGCGGCGCGGCCCAGCTTCTCGCCCACGGCGGGCCAGCTCACGGACCAGCCGGGTGGGACGGTGACCGTGAGCTCGACGCGGATGCGCTGCGCGACGGTGAGGTCGGTAGGGATCACGCGGTAGAGGAGCGAGACGCCGCCGGTGGAGAGTTCGGAGCGATATTCACCCGAGGGCTGCGCTTCGGCCGCGAGCACGATGGCGGGGATGATGACGAAGGAGAGCGGCGTCATCATCGGCGTCGCTCCCGGCGCCGGAAGACTTCGAGGATCGCGTCCGCGGCGGGGCGGTGCGTCCAGACCTCGGCATAATCGCCGCCGGCGGAGAGCACGGCACGTTTGGCGAGGTTCGCGCTGCGGGCCATCGCGCTGCGATAGGCCGTGCGGACGCGCGAGCTCGAGGTGTCAATGGTGGCGGCCTTGCCGGTTTCGGGGTCGCGGACGCTGAGCAGGCCGACGGGCTCGAGCTCGGCCTCGCGCTGGTCGCGGACGTGCAGGGCGATGAGTTCGTGGCGACCGGCCGCGAGCACGAGGGCGGCCTCGCTGCCGGGAGCGATGAAGTCGCTGACGACGAAGAGCAGCGAGCGGCGGCGCACGCGGGCGCAGGTGAAGTCGAGGGCCTGGGTGAGGTCGGTGCCGTGGCCGACGGGGTTGGCGGCGAGGAGTTCGCGGAGGATTCGCGACGCGGCGACCGAGCCCTTGCGCGGCGGGATGAACGCTTCGACGCGGTCGGTAACCGTGACCAGGCCGGCGCGGTCGTTGTTCATCGCGGCGACGAGCGAGACGAGGGCGGCGCACTCGAGCATCACGTGGCGCTTGAGCTTGGCGACCGAGCCGAACATGCCGGACGCGGAAAGGTCAACGACGAGCAGGGCGGTGAGCTCGCGCTCCTCGACGTAGCGCTTGACGAAGGGCTTGCCGGCGCGGGCGGTGACGTTCCAGTCGATGGTGCGGATGTCGTCGCCGGGCTGGTATTCGCGGACTTCCTCGAACTCCATGCCGCGCCCGCGGAAGGCGGAGGCGTACTCGCCGGCGAAGATCTCGGTGACGGCGCGGCGCGCCAGCACCTGGAGACGCCGGACATCTTTCATCAGCTCGGCGCGGTCCATGGCGGGCTCAAATAGGCAAAGGGCAAAGGGGCAAAGGGCAAATTCGGAGGGGGGGGGGGCGGCCAGCCTTACAGGACCGGCTTTACGGGACCGGGATCTTTTCGAGCACGCGTCGCACGATGTCGGTCGCGGTCACGTTCTCGGCCTCGGCTTCGTACGTCACGCCCACGCGATGGGCCATCACCTCGGCGGCGACGGCCTTGACGTCCGAGGGCATCACGAACGAGCGCCCGTCGAGGAAGGCCCAGGTGCGGGCGGCGATCGTGAGCCAGATCGAGGCACGCGGGCTGGCGCCGTGCTGCACGAGGCCCTTGAGGTCCAGCCCGTAGTCCTCGGGCTCGCGCGTGGCGCGGACGAGGTCGACGGCGTAGTCCTTGATGCGCGGGTCGACGTGCACGCGGGCCGCGGCGGCCTTGGCGCGGCCGAGTGCGGCGAGGTCGATGACGTGGCCCATCGGTCGCGGCGGGTCGATCGCGGACATGCGGTCGACGATGCGGCGCTCCTGCTCGCGCGTCGGATACTCGACGATCACCTTGAGCATGAAGCGGTCGACCTGGGCCTCGGGCAGCGCGTAGGTGCCTTCCTGCTCGATGGGGTTCTGGGTCGCGAGGACGAGGAACGGATCGGGGAGCGGGTAGGTCGTGTCGCCGATGGTGACGTGGCGCTCCTGCATGGCCTCGAGGAGCGCGGACTGAACCTTGGCGGGGGCGCGGTTCACTTCGTCGGCGAGGACGAGGTTGGCGAAGAGGGGGCCTTTGCGCGGGGTGAAGACGCCGTCGCGGGGGTTGTAGACGAGCGTGCCGATGAGGTCGGCGGGGAGCAGGTCGGGGGTGAACTGGATGCGCTGGAAGCTGGCGTCCATGGCCCGAGCGAGGGTGCTGACGGTGAGGCTCTTGGCGAGGCCGGGCATGCCTTCGAGAAGGACGTGGCCCCCGGCGAGCAGGCCGAGCAGCAGGCCCCGGATCATGCGGTCCTGACCGACAACGACCCGGCCGACGGCTTCGAGGAGCAGACGCACCGGCTGGCTGGCGGAGGTGATCTCGGCGTCGGAAATGGTCTGGGCGCCCCCGAGCCCCCCGACTGGCCCTCCCATTGGCCCGCCCAATGGCCCCGGTCCGGTTGAAATGTCGCGGTCGCCATCCGTGCGCATAAGGAACTCCTCGGGTTGTTCGCCGACGTAAGCCGGGCGCTCGTTTACAGACGCGCCAGGAATCCGGTTCCGTCTCCGAGGGACATTGCCGCCGAGTCGCTCCCACCCCCCAGCTGGATGGAGGCGATCGTGACGTCGTCGGCGAGGCGGTCGGTGCCGGCGAAACTGACGAGCGTATCGAACAGTTTCTGAACGTCCGACCCCGGCCCGCCGGAACCGGAGAGGACCTCGATGGTGCGGTCGAGGCCGAATTCCTCGTCGTCGGGGGAGCGCTGCTCGACGACGCCGTCGCTGAAGAGGATGACCCGTTCGCCCAGGGCGAGGGTCAGCTCGTCGGACGTGTATTCGTGCTCCTCGTCGGCACGGAGCAGGGGCCCGCCGGCGGTGCTCTCGACGCGTCCGGGCGCCTTGCCGTGGCGGGCGACGAGCCAGTAGCCGTGGCCGGCGTCGCAATAGGTCAGGCGGCGGGTCTCGATATCGAGGATGCCGGCCCAGAGGGAGACGAACTTGTTGTCCTCGGCGCGTTTGGCGAGGTGACGGTTTACGTCCGTAACGGCCTTGGCGGGCTCGGCGTGATAGCGGAGGGCGGCGCTGAGGTAGCTCTGGGTGGTGGCCATGAGGATGGCCGAGCCGATGCCCTTGCCGCAGACGTCGCCCAGGACGATCGCAACTCGGCGCGAATCGAGGGGGAAGAGGTCGAACAGGTCACCGGCGATGAAACGGCCGGGGCGGGCCTGGAAGCAATAGCGGAGCACGCCGCCGACCGAGCCGGTCTCGGGGGGCATGATCATGCGCTGGGCTTCGCGGGCGGCGTGCATGTCGTCCTTGAAGCGCTTCTGCTCGGCCTCCATCTCGGAGCGCTTCACGTTGGCGAGCGCGAGGCCGCAGGTGCGGGCGATGGCCTGGACGAACGCCGCGGCGTCCTGCGACTGCTGGACCTCGTCGGCGCGGGAGTCGACGTAGAGGTAGGCGGCGATGGCGTCGCCGAGGAAGATCGGGGCGCAGATGGCGGCCTGGATGCCGAGTCGGACGATGCTCTCGGCGGTGTTGATGGGGCCTTCGCCGGTGAGCTTGACGATCTCGCCGCCGGCGGCGGCCTTGAGCAGCGAGCGGGAGACGCTGACGCGCTGGCCGGGGGTGAGGCCGCGGTGGCCGAGGACCTCGACTTCGTCGATGGTTGAGCCGGCGCGGATGATGGCGGCGCGGGGGAAACCGGTACCGGCCATCACGGCGTCGAGAACAGATTCGACAAGGCCGGCCTCGGTGGTCGCGGCGTTAATGGACGCGGCGTAGTCGAGGAGGATGGAGAGGCGGCGCTGGGCGGGGCTGGTGAGCTCGGGCTCGCTGACGCGCTGGACGCGGACCATCGTGGAGCCGGAGTCGTCGACGGTGGAGAGCTTGGGGGTGCGGCCGCGGCCCAGCAGGGCGCGGTAGGTCCACGGGCCGACCCGCATGAGGTCGCCCTCGCGCATCGGGACGGGGGCGTGGGGGTCGAGCTTGACGGCGTTGAGGTATGTGCCGTGGCGTGAGCCGAGGTCGGTGAGGAACCAGGTGCCGGCCTGGTAAGTAATTTCGGCGTGGCGGCGCGACACACCCGGATCGGCGAGGCAGATCTCGCACTCGTTGGAGCGGCCCATGCGGCAGGGCTTGTCCTTGACCATCTTGACGGTGGGCTGGTCGGGACGGCCGAGCGGCTCGAGTTCCAGCGAGACCTCGTTCTCGACCATCTTCGTCGTCGACATGAACGGTGCGGCTCCGGTGCCGCCCGGGGGTTGTGGCGGCGGGGCATGGTATCGGAGCGGGTGCGCGCCTGCACGCTGAATTCGTGCGCTGTAGACTGGGCGCGCCCCGCCACCCCACCCCCTGCCCAGAGCCCGGCGGGGAAGGCTGCGCCACGGACGTCCATGCCCAAACCCGAAGATCAATCCCTCCCCCCACCGCAGTCGGCGTCGCCGCCGGTGACGGATCGGGCCAAGGTGCGGCGCGTGCGGATTACCGACGTGGCGGCGCGGGACGGGCTCCAGAACGAGCCGGGGCTGATTCCGACGGCGGACAAGATCCGCCTGGTGGAGCTGCTGGCGGCGAGCGGGGTGGATGAGGTGGAGCTGACCGGGTTCGTGAGCCCGAAATGGGTGCCGCAACTGGCGGACGCGGCGGATGTGTGCGCCGGGGCGGCTCCGCGGAAGCCCGAGGGGGTGGCGTTCAGCGCCTTGGTGCCGAATGAGAAGGGGCTGGAGGCGGCGCTGGACGCGAACCGGTATTCGGTGGCGTCGGGGTTCGGGCGGGTGATCGACACGGTGAGCGTGTTCACGGCGGCGAGCGAGACGTTCAGCAGGAAGAACACGAACGCGACGATCGCGGAGACGATCGAGCGGTTCCGGCCGGTGGTGACCCGGTCGCACGAGACCGGGCTGAGCGTGCGCGGGTATGTGTCGTGCGTGATCGCGTGCCCGTTTGAGGGGCCGATCGCGCCCGCGGCGGTGGCGCGGGTGGCGAAGATGCTGCTGGAGATCGGGGTCGATGAGGTCGATCTCGGGGACACGATCGGGGCGGGGACGGCACAGAGCACCTTGGATCTGCTGGATCACCTGGGGCAGCTCGCGGACCCGGTGCGGACGGTGCTGCACCTGCACGACACGTTTGGGCGGGCGAGCGAGTGTGCACTGGCCGCACTCGATTGGGGACTGCGGGCGTTCGATGGGTCGGCGGCGGGGCTGGGCGGGTGCCCGTATGCGTCGACGCCGGGGAACCGGGCGCCGGGGAATATCGCGACCGAGACGCTGGTGCGGACGATTCACGCCGCGGGGTATGTGACGGGGGTTGATTTGGCACGGCTCGGGGAGGCGGCGGACTTTGCGAGGGGCGCGGTGCAGCGGGCGGCGATCGGGGCCGGGGGCGCTGCTGGGGACGAGGGGTGATCCGGGCGGCGCGCGAGGGGGCGGTGTGGGTGATCACGCTGTCGCGAGCGGAGAAGCGGAACGCGCTGACGGTGGGGATGATCGATGAGTTGATCGCCGCGGTGAGCGCGACGCCGGGGGATGCGCGGGTGGTGCTGCTGCGAGGGGAGGGGGAGACGTTCTGCGCGGGGTTTGACCTGTCGGTGTGCCGTGATGATGAGGCGGCGCTGAGCGGGATGCTGCGCGGGCTGTCGACGGCCGTGCGGACGCTGCGACGGCTCGAGCAGCCGGTGGTGGCGGCGGCGACCGGGGCGGCGGTGGCGGGCGGGTGTGCGCTGCTGGGCGGGTGCGATTTTTCTGTGACGAATGATGCGGCGAAGCTTGGGTATCCGGTGGTGAGGTTGGGCGTCTCGCCGGCGGTGTCGGCGGTGGGGTTGGTGACTCTGGTTGGAGCGGGGCGGGCGCGGGAGATGATGCTGAATCCGACGGTGATTGATGGGAGGGCGGCGGCGCGGTTCGGGTTGGTGCACGCGAGCGTGAAGACGCCGGAAGAGGTTGAGCCGGCGGCGCGGGCTCTGGCGGAGTCGCTCGCCAGCAAGCCGCGCGAAGGCATCGTCACAACGAAGAAGTGGATGAACGAGCTTGACGGGTCGCTGAGCGATGAGGCGATGGATGCGGCGCTTGCGGCGTCGTTGTCGCTGGATGGCGGGGAGGAGCAGAAGAGGATGTTGCCGCGGGCGTGGGAGAGGTGAGGGAAGCCAGAGTTTGAAGCTCTGGGACCAGAAACTGCCCGTGTGGGCAGTGTGCTTCAGGGTGCAACTTTCTGGCCGCTCGACGCGAGCGTCTGATCCCGCCTCGCCCGCAGGGCGCACGATCGTTGCCGGTAGCGCGGCGAGCCGCTTTGGGCGAGCAAGCCACCGGAGGGCGACCCTCCCTGTCATTTCCTTGATTGTCTGTCCGCCCGGCTGAGGGCGGACCTTCGGCGTGCGCCGTGCCTGGGATTCGTCCGCCCTCAGCCGGGCGGACAGACAGAACGGGAGAGAAGGAAGAGGGGATGGCTTCCGGGGGCTTGCTCGCCGAGGCTCGCGGCGCCCCCGGCAACGGTCGTGCGCACTTCGTGCGAAGGCGGGCAACGGTCATGTGCACTTCGAGCGACAGCGGAAGCATCTCTGGCGCGTGGCCAACTCGTATAATCTGAAGCTGCACGAGTTGGAGTTCGTTGCCTACCTGAACGCGTCCTCGGGATCGCCCTCCCATCCGGTCTTTCGAAGCATGGCGAGGTATTCGGCCTCGAAGGGCATTCCCTCGTGATGCGCCTTCTGGTGGCGGATGTACTGCTCGACTTCATCAACGCTCGGTTTGCTCACCGTGAAACCGCCGTATCCCTCCTGCCAGGCGAAATCGTGCAATTCCGGGAATATCTGGTGGATCCACTTCGACGAGCGTGACTTCAGATGCCGCAGCAGATCGGCCACCGCCAGATCGCTCGGGAATCGGACCAACACGTGGACATGCTCGGCCATGCCGTTGATGGCGATCGGCGAACATTTGAGGTCCTTGGCGATGCCGCCGAGGAAGGGATGCAGCCGCTCCTCGACTTCCGGCGCGATCCAGGGAGTGCGGAGCTTCGTTGCGTACACGGCGTGGTAGAAGTTCTGTGTCCATGAACTGCCCATGTGAGCAGTGTACTTCAGGGTGCAACTCTCTGGCCGCTCGCCGAACAGCGGCGCAGGCACTTCGCCCGCAGGGCGCACGACTGTTGCCGGTGGCGCGGCGAGCCGCTTTGGGCGAGCGAGCCACCGGAGGGGCCCTCCCACCTTTTCCTTTGATTGTTCTTCCGCCCGGCTGCGGGCGGACCTTCGCCGCGCGGATTGCCTGGCATTCGTCCGCCCTCAGTCGGGCGGAAAAGCGCAGGCCAGAAAAGAAAGGGGCGGAAGCAATCCGGTGGCTTGCTCGCCAAGCCTCGCTGCGCCACCGGCAACGGTCGTGCGCACTTCGTGCGGAGGCAGAACCGAGCCTCGGCTCCGGCCTCTCCATGAACCAACGTCCCCGGCAGGACTCGAACCTGCATGATCCGACTTAGAAGGTCGGTGCCTGATCCATTCGGCCACGGGGACTTCTCCGAGAAATACTACGAACCTTGCCCAACCGGCGGATCGACGGGGGACGGGTCGCGCGCAACAATGGTCGGCACGCGATGACAACGCTGAATCCGACGCTTGGACCGACCCCCCCTGCCCCCCCCACCCCCACCCCCACCGGTGTGGAGATCGAGCACACGCAGGCGGACGCGGCGCGTCGGGAGTTCGTGGCCGCGACCGTGGAGCTGACCAAGCCGCGGATCACGCGGCTGGTGACGATCACGGCGGCGGTGGGGTTTGTGGTGGCGGCGTGCGGGTTTGCGGCGTGGGATGTGGGGCGGCTGGTGGTCGCGCTGGTCGCGTGCCTGGTGGGGACGGCCCTCTCGGCGGCGGGGGCGAACACGCTGAACCAGTGGATGGAGCGGCGGCGCGACGCGCTGATGCCGCGGACGAGCGGGCGGCCGTTGCCGACCCAGCGGATCGAGCCGGCGACGTCGCTGTGGCTGGGGGTGCTGCTGTCGGCGGCGGGGGTGACGCTGCTGCTGACGCTGATCGGTCCGGCGCCGGCGATGGTGTCGCTGGCGACGATTCTGCTGTACACGCTGGTGTACACGCCGCTGAAGCCGGTGACGATCTGGGCGACGATTGTGGGGGCGGTGCCGGGGGCGCTGCCGCCGTTGATCGGGTGGACGGCGGCGGCGACGGTGCTGCGGACAAATGGAGCGTCGTGGGCGCCGGCGGATCTGTTTGCGCCGCTGGCGGACGTGGGCGGGTGGTCGCTGTTTGTGCTGATGGTGGTATGGCAGCTGCCGCATTTCTGGGCGATCGCGTGGATGTACAAGGACGACTACGCCAAGGGCGGGTATCGGATGCTGCCGATCATCGACCCGAGCGGGAAGCTGACGGCGTGGGCGATCGTGCTGTCGGCGCTGTTGCTGGTGCCGGCGCTGGCGTGGCCGGGGCTGGCGATGCCGACGATCCTGAGCCCGGCGTACACGTCGCTCGCGGTGGCGTCGGGGCTGGGGTATTTCGCGCTGACGCTGCCGCTGTTGTCGCGGCGCGATCGGGCGAGTGCGAGGCGGGTGTTCATCGCGTCGGTGATGCACCTGCCGCTGATCCTGATGGTGATGGTGGCGGATGCGCTGCTGATGCGGTTCGTGTTCTAACAGACTGGAAGGAAAGAGCCCAGAGAGGCAGGCGGGACGCCTGCCCCACCAAGTCAGGAAGGATGCTCGATGCCCAAGGGGCCGGCGGTTGTGATCGGGGCGGTGGCGATGGTCCTGTTCCTGGGATCGGCGTCGGTGCTGATGTTCGCGTCGCTGCGGGCGAAGCCGGAAAGCAACTCCGGCGGCATGGCGTTCGGGCCGAGCTCGGCGAAGGCGGGGGCCAGCGCCGATCCGCTGGCGCCGGATCCGGCGCTGGCGGACCTGGCAGTGCTGGCGTTCGAACTCACGGATCAGGATGGGCAGCGGGTGACGAACAGCGTGTTCAGCGGCAAGCTGACGGTGCTCGACTTCATGTTCACGAACTGCCCGCTGGTGTGCCCCACGCTGTCGGGGCAGCTCGCGGGGATCTCGGGGCGGATCAGCGACCCGCGCCTGCAATTCGTGAGCATCGCGATCGACGCGGAGCGGGACACGCCCGCGCGTCTGAAGGCGTATGCGGCGAATTTCGGGGGCGATCCGCGGTGGCGGCTGCTGCACGGGCCGAGGGAGGCCACGTGGAAGCTCGTGCGTGAGGGGCTGAAGTTCGCCATCACCGACGATGAGTCGATGCCGATCACGCTGCCCGACGGATCAACGATGCTCAACATCCGCCATCCGGCACACTTTGTGCTTCTTGGGCCGAAGGGGGAGATCCTGGGGATGTATCTGGGGACGCGGGACGAGGGCGTCGACGCCCTCGTGGATCGGCTGCGTCGGGCGCTCAAGAAGATGTGAGTCCGGCGTCGCGGGCGACACCGACACCGACACCGACGTGGGCGTGGGCGTGGGCGTGGGCGCTGGCAGGGCGCGCGCCGTGGGCCTGTGTGGGCCCATCAGGCGACGGCGGGCTCGCGCTCGGGAATTTCGGGGACGACGGGGATGATCGGGGAGAGCTCAGGCGGCTGCATCGCGGCCTCGATCGCCGCCCACGCGCGCCGCTTCGCGGCCCGGAGTTCCTCGTCGGTCAGAGTGCTGCACGGCCGCTTGGCCCGCAGAGCGTTCACGGAGTCGCTCAAGTCCACGGTGTTTCCAATTGTTCACGGTGGTGACTCGAACGCCCAGGCTCAGGGCGGCGGCCTCGTAGCTGAGCTCTTCGCAGACGATCATGCGCACCGCATCGCGCTCGCCGTCTTTGAGGCTCCCCAGGGCCGCAGCAATGCCTGGAGCATCGTCGGAGTTGTCTCGGGCGGTCATGGCCCACTGGGCGGAGGAACCCGCCAGATCTTGGTGGATCTCGTTCGCCCGACGGCTCCTTTGGAACCGGCGCTTGAGGAGATTGTCCGCGATCTTAAAGAGATAACTCACCGACAGCGATTTGCTTTCAAGATCCGGGTGCTGAAGCAGCTTCAGGAAGACATCCTGCACGACCTCATCGGCCGTGGCCTCGTCGGTGCTCCGCCGGATGAACCGGTAGAGCCGCTCGAAGTACTGATCAAACAATTCCCTGACGACAATTGAACGAGACGTCGCAACAACCATCTGAGTCCTCCCTCGGCCGCTCGCCCGCTTCGGTCTTGGAAGCGGAATCCCGAAACGGATAACGAACGGGTGGGACACCGCGTCGAACCGGCTCTGCGGGGATGGACTAATTCGAAATGTTCCCGGGCAAGCGGCTCAGAGCTGAGCATTGCCCACCATTTTGCGGGGCGTACCCGCAATTACCGACAGCACGTTACCACGCGGTTTCGGGCACTTTCCGACTCGCGGCGAAAAAGCCCTTGATTTCCAGTTCATCTTGGATTCATGTTGCGTTTCGCTCTAAGTTGAGGAATCGCATCGAGTTGTGCCACGGGAGCGAGGTTCTGAGGGGTTCTGCGGGGTCACGCGCGGGCTTCATGAAACGATCCGAGCGGGATTGGGGTTGTTTCCTGTGTCCCGCGTGCACCGTGGTGGGTGCACGCGGGCTGGTGGCAAGCCCTGAAAAGGTGGTGGAATGAACTTGCAATGGTCGGGCAATGAGCCCGCGGCGCGCCTGGTGGTGACCGGCGTTCGCCCGCGGCCGATTGTGCGTCAGCGTGATGAAATGGACCGGGCCGTGGAGCGGATGCTCGCGGACGCCCGGGGCAAATGCGGCGTGGCCCGGGGCGGCCGGTGGTCGCGTGACAGCGGGCCGATCGCGGGACGGGACGCGGGACTGGCGCTGTTCGGGCCGGGGCGCGCGGGTGTGCACACGGACGTGCGGCACCGGCGGCCGTGCCGGGTGGCGTGATTTCGCTGGAGCCAGGTACGCAACGCTCAAGGCAGTACGCGGAGGACGCGGAGAGCGCGGAGGAACGCGGAGAATGAGGATGGAGATCTGAACAGACGCGCGGTGACTGCGATCGCCACTGTCCATGGCTGCCATCCCCGGCCTTCTGATCTGTGCTTTGCTCCGCGTACCTCCGCGTTGCTCCGCGTCCTCCGCGTACGTGCCTTCCGTATTACTTGCGGCGAGAGCCCGGTGCGCTGCGTGCAGCGGCGAGGGCGGCTTCAACATCGCGTACAGACTTGGGGATCATCGCGGTGAGGTTTTCGACGCCGCTGCGCTTCACGAGGATGTCGTCCTCGATGCGGATGCCGGTGGCGGTTGAGGCGAAATAGACGCCGGGCTCGATGGTGACGACGGAACCCTCGGGGAGGGTGCCGTCGGGTTGGAGGTCGTGGACATCAAGGCCGAGCGAGTGGCCGACGCCGTGCATGAAGGCGTCGGCGTGGCCGGCCTTGTCGATGACGGCGCGGGCGGCGGCGTCGACGTCGACCATGTGAACGCCGGGGCGGAGGGCCTTGATGGCGGCGGTCTGCGAGGCGAGGACGAGCTCGTAGAGCTCGCGCTGGTCGCTGGTGAACTTGCCCGAGACGGGATAGGTGCGGGTGACGTCGCAGGCGTAGCCGTTGTATTCGGCGCCAGAGTCAATGACGAGGAGGTCGCCGGAGTTGAGGGGGGCGGTGTTGGCGGAGTAGTGCAGAACGGTGGAGTTGATGCCGGCGCCGACGATCGAGTTGTACGCGGTGCCCGCGGCGCCGTGCTGGGCGTAGGTGTGCTCGAGGGCGTGCTGCACGGCGGTCTCGGTGGAGCCGGGGCGGATGGCGGCCATCGCGGCGGCGTAGCCGGCGGCGGTGACATCGGCGGCCTTGCGCATGAGCGTGAGCTCGGCGGGGGACTTGACCATGCGCATCGCGCCGAGGGTCTGCGACTGGTCCTGGATCGAGACGCCGGGGACGCGCTCGGAGACCTTGCGGAAGAGCGAGAGGTCGGGAGAGACGGGGGCGTCGTAGATCGCGAGCGGGTGGAGGCAGGCGGCCTTCTTGGTGCGGCGCAGAGCGGTGGTGAGGAATGAGGAGAGGTAGTTGGTGCGGAAGATGGAGGGGAAGCCGGTGGTGCGTTTGAGGTCGAGACTGACCATCGGGCGCAGGCCGTCCCAGCGGTCGATTTCGGGGTTGAGGGGCTTGAGGAAGAGGGCGATGCGGCGCTTGGGGTCGGGGTTGAGGGGATCGAAGAGCACGGCGGCGCCGGGCTCGTCGGCGATGCCGGTGAGGTAGACGAAGCTGCGGTCGGCGCGCCACTTTCCGACGAGCGGTGCGGAGCCGTCGCCGGCGAGGACGAGGCCGACGGAGCCGTTGAGGGCTTTGGCGAGGCGGTCGCGGCGGCGGGCGTATTCAGCGAGAGCGATCGGGGCGGCGGTCGGGGGGGCGGGGGCGGTCGGCACGGGGGGACTCCGGGAGTTGGTCGGGGGAAGGCGGGGCGGGCGAGATCGTGAGCGAGTCGGCGGTGAGGAGGAAGTGGACGCCGCCGACGGTGAAGCGGCGGGTTGAGCCGTCGTGGTCGTGAACGGCGCGGACGATGGCGGCGAGGGGGCGCGAGGCGCGCTTGTCGCTGCCTTTCTCTCCCGCTCCCCCCACGGCGATCTGTCGGGCCGCGAGGCGCAGGGTCTCGCCGAGGACGACCTCGGGGAGCTTGCGCAGCGCGCGGCGCTCGAGCGTGATACCTGCGGGCGTGGATGGAGTTGCGGCGCGGAGCGTGCGGCGGGCGCTGGTGCGGATGACGCCGGCGGCGCCGGCGAGGAGCGACGCGGCCTGGGCGGACTTGAGGGCCGCGGCGGGGCGGAGGGCGCGGAGTGCGGGGGTGACGTGCGTGCGGATGGCGCTGCGGAGACGCGAGGTATCGGCGTTGGTGTGGTCGATTCTGGGCTCGTAACCGGCGGCTCGGCAGATGGCCTGGGCGTCGGCGCGGGTGACGCCGAGCATGGGGCGGATGATGGTGGTGTCGCGTGTGAGGCGACGGGAGGGCGCGACGCCGGCGAGGGCGCGGGGTCCGGCGCCGCGGACGAGGGCCATGAGGATGGACTCGAGCTGGTCGTCGGCGTGGTGGGCGGTGGCGATGAACTTGACGCTCGAGTCGCGCGCCAGCTGCGCCAGGGCGGCGTATCGCTCGCGGCGGGCGAGGGCCTCGGCGTTGCCACGAAGGGCTTTGATGTGGACGGCGGCTTCGACGAACTTGAGGCCCAGGGCGGCGGCGAGGGCGCGAACGGCGTCGCGGTCGGCGAGGGCCAGGACGGGGTCGCGCAGGTCGTGCACGATGTGGGCGACGACGATCGGGCCAGCCCCACTTCCCGCGGCAGCGAGCGCGAGGACGAGGGCCGCGGAGTCGGCGCCGCCGGAGCACGCGACGAGGGTCGGGGCGCCGGGGCCGGCGCGCCGGGCGCCGGGCAGCGAGGTGAGGCGGCGCCACTCTCTAAGGATGGTGGCGACGGGTTTGTCGCGGCGATTGGGAGGGCGAATTGTCAGGGGTGCAGGGACTTTCGCGGCGTGATCCCCCCCGCTTTCGCCCGCTCGCTGCCGCGGATTGCCGGCGTTCCCAGTCAGGATTTGCGCATCACTCCTGCGGCTCACGGTGACAAGCGTAGCGGTCCGATCGCAGGGCCTGACGATGACAATCGAGCCCATGCTGACGCTTGCAACAACCACACCCATTTCCAACACCCTCCCCCCCGCGGGGTCAATCATGAGCCAAGGCCGCTCGTGGTTGAATGAGGCGGTTGGATTGTGGCCCGTGCTGCTGGTCGCGCTGGGGCTCGCCATCGTGCTCGCGACGGCGTGGAAATGGTGGTCGTCGCGAAGAGAGCCCTCCCTCCACTCCCGTGTGAACGACTCATCCGCCTCGGCCGACAGCCTGCGCCAGATTGCCCACCAGGTGGCCGAGGACCTTGACGCGAAAGCCGACCGGCTCGCGATGCTCATCAAGCACGCGGACCGGCGGATCAAGGCGCTGTCGGAGATGACGGAGGGGATCGGGGAGAATGAGACGCCGTCGGTGGTGACGACGACCGGGCGAAGGCGCGAGAGCGTCGGCGCGGGCCGCATGATGAATGACCCGATCGCCGAGCAGGTGTATCAGATGGCGGATTCGGGGATGACGGCGGTTCAGATCGCCCAGAAGCTGACGCAGCCGACGGGGAATGTGGAGTTGATGTTGGCGCTGAGGCGGTAACGAGCCCTGTGCGCGAGCACAGGGTGAACGTCAATGCGCGGATGTGCGCCGGAGCATCGAGTGACGATGCGCTGGGGTCGCATCGATACACATGGACGCTCGCACGGTTCACCGTGAGCTTGCGCTCACGGCTCGTTACGGCGGTTCAGCGCATCCAGACACATGATCTCGAAGATGACGTGGCCCGCGAGCAGCGCGGTGATGCCGCTCACGTCGCGGTCGGGGAGCACCTCGACCGTGTCCGCCCCGACGATGTTCAGTCCACCGCCCTGGTGGCTCAATCCCCGCAGCAGGGCGAGGGCTTCGGAACTGGTGAAGCCGCCGATGCTCGGGGTGCCGGTGCCGGGGGCGAAGGCGGGGTCGATGCAGTCGATGTCGAAGGTGAGGTAGGTTTCGAGGGATTTGTCCGCGGACAAGGAGCGCACGAACTGGTCGATGCGGGCCTGGCCGTCGCGCTGGGACCAGTCTTCGTAGGTGACGACCTCGACGCCGTTGTCTCGGGCAAACTTGAGGTCGTCGGAGGTGTTGAGCGGGCCCTTGATGCCGATGGAGAGCATGCGGCGGGGGTTGAGGTAGCCGGCCTGGATGGCGCGGATGAAGGGGGAGGCGTGCGAGTACTTCTCGCCCAGGGTCATGTCGACGGTGTCGAGGTGGGAGTCGAAGTGGACGCAGGCGAGGCCGCCGGCGGGTTTGCCGCGGCGTTCCCACGTCGCGCGGATGTTGGCCAGCGCGATGGAGTGGTCGCCGCCGACGGCGAAGAGGCGGGTGGACTTCGGGTCGCCGATCGACATGGCGAACTCGTGCTGGGACTTGTAGTTGTCCTCGCAGTTGAAGGGGCGTGTGGGGGAATCGCCGGCGTCGCAGATGCTGAGCGTGTCGCAGAGGTCGAGGTCGTGCTCGACGTGGTATCGCTTGACGTACTGGGACTCCTCGCGGATGGCACGCGGGCCGAAGCGGGCGCCGGGGCGGTAGGTGACGCCGGCGTCGAAGGGCACGCCGTAGATGGCCCAGTCGGGCGGGGAGTTTTCGGGGGCGACGTGGGTGAGGAGCGGGTAGCGGCTGAAGGTGCAGACGCCGGCGTAGCGCGGGGACTTGCGGGCGTCAGGGAGGAGGGTCTTCTTGGCCATGGCGGGAGCGTACGGGGGACTCACCACCGAGGCGCAGAGGACGGCGCCTCCTGCACAACCTGTTCGCTCCTTTACTGCGTCGGCGGATCGGCGGGCGGCACGCGGTCGGCGGAGATCGTCGCGTTGCACTCGGGGCAGGTGGGGCTGGTGACCGAGCGGATGTCATAGCCGCAGCGCCGGCAGCGCCCGTGCATACCGGCGATGAGGATGCGGGCGAGGAGGTGGCCGTCGCGGGCGAGGTAGATGCCCAGGCCGAGATAGAGGGCCGTGTTGAGGAGGCTGGGTAACAGGGACTGCGCGAGCGCGCCGAGCGAGTAATTGCCAACGGAGGCTGACTCGTCGGTGAAGTAGTAGATCCCCCATGAAAGCAGCGAGATGACCGACCTCACTCCCAGGATCACGAGGACGACGCCGAACAGGCGCACGAGGACTCGGGCGAAGCTGTATTCGAGGATCTGCTGCACGGGGAAACCTCGCGGTTGGGCGCGAAGATGTGCGGGTGGCAGGGTGGGCCGCGAGCGACGTGCGTTCAGCGAGCGATCACTTCGGCAAGGTGATCGATCTCAATCTGTCGACCATCGGCGAACTTCGCGGTCAAGTGCAGTTCGCCGCCGAGCGCCTCGACGTACTTCCGCAGCGTCGTCAGGTACATGTCGGCGGCGTTCTCGATCTTGGACACGCTGCCTTGGGCGACCTCCAGCTTCTCCCCGAGGTCGGCTTGGGTCATGCCGATCGCCTTGCGGATCTCCGCGAGAGGCATCGTCGCCAGCGTCGCCTTGACGCGGGCGTCAATCCGCGACTGCGCCTCGGGGCTCATCTTCCGCTTCAGGTTGTTCCACTTGCTAGCCATTGCCGCGCTCCCAGTTCAAATCAACCCTTCACGCTTCAACTCCGCCAAGTGCTTCTCGTACGGGTCGTCGGCGAAGGGGATTAACCTCTCGTAGAACCGCTTGTCCCCGGCCTTGTTGCCGCCGATGAGCAAGATGGCACACCTGCGCGGATCGAACACGAAGAACGTGCGGTACGGCTCCCCATCGTGCTGCGTGCGAAGCTCCTTCATGTTGGAATATCGGGAGCCCTTGACCGTGTCCACCTGTGGGCGCCCGAGCCCGGGCCCCACGGACTCCAGAATCCCTACGTCGTGGGCGATCGATTCCTGAACGTCCTCGGGCAGGCTCTCCCACCACTCCCCGAACTCGTCGGTGTACTCGACGTCCCACATCGCATTATTCCATATTGGCTATATTCGTCAAGGCGCATGTCAAAGTTCGACGCAAATTCGCGGTTTTCATGGCCTTCGAGCAACGACTCCCGATTATCAGGTCGCATCCCAGCCTCACCGCAGCCAAGTATCCTCGAAGCGCATCCCTTCCGCAAGGGTCGCGGTCGCGCCGGATTCGAGCATCGCGGCCGTGGGGAAGGCGCAGTAGTCGAGGCTGAAGCTGCCGGCGGGGCGGTGGTTGCCCGAGTGGCCCAGGCCGCCGAAGGGGAGGCGGCTGGAGGCGCCCGCGGTGCCGGTGTTGACGTTGACGCACCCGGCGCGGGCTTCGAGGAGGAAGCGGTCGGCGGCGGCGGGGGCGGGCGTGAAGATGGATGCCACGAGGCCGAAGCGCGTGGCGTTGGCCTGGGCGAGGGCGTCGTCGAGCGAGTCGGTGACGCTGATGCGGAGCAAGGGGCCGAAGAGCTCCTCGTCGCAGCCGGGGTCGGCGAGGTGCTGGGGGATGACGCCTTCGCCGGGTGAGCCGTGGGTGCTGGGGCCGGGGGTGTTGGTGAAACGCTCGACGCGGACGACGCTGGGGGTCACATAGAACCCCCCACTGCCCGCGACATCCATCGGCGTGCTCTCGACGAGCACTTCGCCGCCCGCCTTCGCGAGCGCGGCCTGGAAGTCGAAGCAGGCTTGCCTCGCGTTCTCGCGGATGATCGGGCCCATGAACACCGGGTGCTGCTGGCGCGGATCACCCACCACAAGGTTGCTCGCGGCCTTGCAGATCGCGGGGATGAGCTGGTCGGCGATGTCCTCGTGGATGATCGCACGGCGGGTGCTCGTGCAGCGCTGGCCGGTGGTGTTGAACGCGCAGCGGACGATCTCGATCGCGGCCTGGCGGAGGTCGGCGCCGGGCATCACGACCGCGGCGTTGTTGCCGCCCATCTCCAGGGCGAGGATGCGCCCCGGGCGGTCGAGGTTGGCCTGCATGATCGAGCGGCCGACCGGCCAGGAGCCGGTGAAGAGGACGCCGTCGATGTCGTCGTGGGCGGAGAGGGCCTTGGCGGCGGGAGCGCCGCCGTGAACGAGGTTGACGACACCGAGGTCATTGAGGCCCTCGCCTTCGAGGGCCTGCTGAAAGAGTTCGACGAGGAGCTGCCCGACGCCGGGGGTCTTGTCGCTGGGCTTGAAGACGATGGTGTTGCCCATCGCGAGCGCTGGGACGATGTGGCCGTTGGGGAGGTGGGCCGGGAAGTTGAAGGGGCCGAGGACGGCCATGACGCCGTGGGGCCGGAAGTAGGCGCGGGCCGAGCGCGAGTCGGTGAGCTTGAAGTCGAAGTCGGTGACGCGGGAGAGGGCGGCGGCGGGGTTGGGCTTGCTGTCGATCACGGGCGATTCGAGCGTGATGTCGACCTTGCTCGCGAGCAGGCCGGCCTCGGCTTTGGACTCCCACATGGCCTTGCCGGTCTCATCGCAAATCAGTTCGGCGACCGCCTGCTGGCGGTCCTTGCAGATGCGCTGAAAGCGGCGAAGGACATCGATGCGGCGGTCGCGCCCCAGCTTGATCCACTCGGGGAGCGCGGTGCGGGCGGCGGAGACGGCCTCGTTGACGTGATCGAGGACGGGGGTGGCGGACCAGATCTGCTGCTGGGGGTGGGCGGGGTTGATGGAGGTGATCCCCGGGTGCCCGGGCGGAGCTTTGTCCGCCCGGCTCGAGCCGGACGCGGACCCGGCGGACAGAGCTCCGCCGGGGCACCCGGGCAATTCGATCCATCGGCCGCCGATGAGGTCGGCGGGGCCACGCGAGAGGGACGGGTGGTGGGTGGTCATGGTGGAGGTTGGGGGCGGAGGCCCGTCGCTTACGCTCCGGGTTCGTGGGCTACCTCGCGCGTGAGCGGGGCTTCTTGCCGTTGGCGCTGGACGCGGACTTGGGCTTGTCGGGACGGTCGAGGGAGGTGAAGCCCGCTTCGGAGCCCGGCTCGGCGGCGAGGGCCTTCATGGCGGTCTTCGTGACGCGGACGCGGCCCTGCTTGTCGACGGCGCAGGGGATCTCCAGAGCGCGGAACTCGCCGTCGGCGTCGAGCGTGCTGATGAAGCCGCAGCTGGTGCACTGGTCGAGGCTCACAGGGTCGCCGAGTTCGGTGCGCTTGGTGGCCCGGACGATGGTGAGGTCGGCGGTGCGGGCTTCGAGGTGGGGGCCGCCGTCGAAGGGGTCGATGCGGTCGTGGAAGGCGAAGCCGAGCTTTTCCAGCATGCGCCGCGCGGGGACGGTCTCGGGGCCGACCTCGCCGACGACGGCCCGGGCCTCGGGGGGCAGGAGCGTGAGGTAGATCTCCTCGCGCGGGAGCAGCGAGGTCATGAACTCCTTGGAGTACTGGCAGAAGCGGTCGGCCTCGGTGTAGGTGAGGTTGATGAAGCGGCGGCCCAGGTATTCCCAGAGCGTGTTGCGGCCGTCGGCGGTGATCGGCGCCATCATCTCGGCGAGGCACTGCTCGCTGAAGAGCGGGCGGTTGAGGGCGATGAAGTGGAAGCGGATGAGCGAGAGGAAGCGCCCGAGGCGCTGCTTGTGCCCGCGGTAGCTGGGGGCGAGGATCAGGCCGCCGATCTCGGTGGGGCCGGTCTCATCAAGCACGAGCTTGGCGACCGCGTGCTTGGCCCCGACCTGGAGGCTCTTGGAGAAGAACTCCTTGTACGAGAGCTGGAGGCTGACGTTGGGGGCCCCGGGGCCGCCCATGCGCGAGATGATCTGGCTGGTGCCCAGGACGCCGCCGGACTCGACGTCCTCGAGGACGAACATGAAGAGGTCGGAGCGGGTGGTCATGGCGGCGACGCCGGACTCGGCGCGCTGGACGGGGGAGGCGGCGGTGGCGGAATCGGCGGAGGAGCTGCCCTTTACGGGCGGGTTGCTCGCGGCCTCGCGGGCCTCGACGCTCGCGGCGATGAGGGCGGGCTCGGCGCGGGAGGAGCCGTCGGAGGCCCCCCCATCGCGCTTGAGCTCGGCGGCCTTGAGGAAACTCTCGCGGGAGCGCATCACCTTGTCGGAGATGATGTCCTTCTCCGCGGGAAGGTTGATGAAGTGAACCATCTTCGCCAGCTTCAGGAGCGTGCCGACGTCTTCGATCCGCGCTCGTCGCATCAGGAACATGGGCGGAGGGTAGGGACGTGATTGCATCGGGCGCCCGGATGCAGCTTTGTGCACCCGGAGGCCCGGCGGACAGAGCTCCGCCGGGGCACCCCGCGCCCGTGGCTGCTCACCCCATCACGTCGAGAACGCCGCTGGAGCGGGTGGTGGCGACGCGAAGGCGGTAGATCGTCTCGACGGCGTCGCGACGCGGGAGGTGCTCGACAGGCAGCACTTGCCCAAGGCGGGCAAATGGGTTCGGGTGGGGTTCGGCTGGTGAGGAGGGGGGCGTGAGCTTTGATGAGCGCGACGCAAGGGCGTCCGCGGCTTCGAGCGCTCTGGGCGTGAACTCGACGCGGTCTTCGAGGTTCTCGCGCTCGAGATAGTGGGCGTACGTCAGCGTCACGGCCGGCTCGAGCGGCGGCGGGCGGGGCGGTTCGCAGGGCGGGGGCTCGCACGCCTCCACGATGCGGCGCGCGGGCACTCGACACGGGACGGTGTGCGGAAGGGGCAACGGGATGTGGTGACAGCGGTCGACCACGCCGTAATGGAGTCGAACGGCGTGCCGAACGCACGCTACGGGCAGGTTCTCGATAAAATCCGGCCCAGCGACGCGGCGCGGGGATTCCCGCGTGCGAAGACCTCTCGGACGCAATGATCGCGGGCCGGGGGCGTTGCGTCAGATCCACACGCGACTCCCCCGGCGTTGAGATTCTGCCACGTGCTGCGGACCAGCGACCTCGACTACGAACTGCCCAACGAGCTGGTGGCGACCGCGCCGGTCGCGCCCCGCGACGCCGCGCGACTCATGGTTGTCTCTCGCGCCGGCGGACGCGACGCGGAGCACCGCAGCGTGCGCGACCTGGTCGAGCTGCTGCGCCCCGGCGACCTGCTCGTGGTGAACACGACACGGGTGCTGCCGGCGCGGTTCATGGGCGTGCGGGCCGACAGCGGCGGGCACGCCGAGGGGCTGTTCGTGGCCGAGGGCGCCGCGCCGACCGACGGGGCGGCGCCCGACCCGGCGCCGCCGGCGGGCCTGGTGTGGAACGTGCTCATCAAGGCACGGCGTGCGAAGCCGGGCGTGCGGTTCCTGCTCACCGACCACGCGGGGCACGCGAGCGACATCTCGCTGCGCCTGCTCGCTCGCGCGTCGGCGCCCGGGGACGCCTCTCACCCCCCCCACACGCCCACCCCGGCGGCGGAGGACGGGCTGAGTCACGACCACGGGGGTTGGCTCGCGGCGGTCGAGCAGAAAGGTGTGGAGGCCGGCGCTGCGAATTCGCTCCGTGCACTCGGCACGGTCGACATCCTCCATCAGCTTGGGCTCACGCCGTTGCCGCCGTACATCCGGCAGGCGCGCAAGCGGGGCGGCGAGGACGAGCGGGCGAGCCTTGCCCACGACCGTGACGACCGCATCGCGTACCAGACCGTGTACGCCGACGCCGGGCGGTCACGCTCGGTCGCGGCGCCCACGGCGGGGCTGCACTTCACGCCGGAACTGCTGGCGGCGCTCGCGGCCCGGGGCGTGGAGCGGGCCGACGTCGTGCTGCACGTGGGGCTGGGGACGTTCGCGCCGGTCGAGTGCGAGTACGTTGAGCAGCACCCGATGCACGCGGAGTGGTGCGAGGTGCCGGCGCTGACGGGCAGCGCGATCCAGCGGTGCCGTGCGCGGCGGGGACGGGTGATCGCGGTGGGGACGACGTCGGCGCGGACGCTCGAGTCGTTCACACCCGAGGAATTGAACACGGGGCGGGACCAGAGCCGCTGGACGCGGATGCTGATCACGCCGGGGCACCGGTGGCAGAATGTCGACGGGCTGATGACGAACTTCCATCTGCCGCGGACGACGCTGCTCGCGCTGGTGGCGTCGCTGCTCGACGGGGGGGCGCCTGAGCTGATGCGGCACTACCGGCAGGCGGTGGAGCGGCGGTATCGGTTTTTCAGCTTTGGGGATGCGATGGTGGTGGTGTGAACCGAGCCTCTCGCGCGAGCGAGAGGTGTTGGTCGATCGGATATGCGTGACCTCCCGCTCGCGCGGGAGGCTCGGATCAGCACTTCCCTTCGCCGGTGAAGTACGCATTAATGAAGTCGGAAACGTCGGTGGAGTTCGAGATGCCGTTGTGGTTGAAGTCGGTCTGGAGCGTGCCGTTGACCTGGTCCTCGAACCAGTCGTTGATGAACTCGCCGACGTCGGTGGAATTGACGATGCCGTCGTGGTTCCAGTCCGCGAGGCACTCGCAGGCGTCGGGGACGCCGTTCTGGTTGTAATCCGTGGCGGGGCCGCTCGCGATGTCGCAGGAGTCGGGGACGCCGTTGGCGTTGCAGTCCTGCTCGAGGCCCTGCGCGATCTCGCAGGAGTCGGGGAACTGGTTGGCGTTGCAGTCGAGGGTTGAGTCCAGCGGCATGAAGGCGAGGCCGGCGGGGTGTTCGAGGCCGGTGTCCTGGCCGATGACGAACGAGGTGAGGAAGTTGCCGTTGCGCCGGTCGAAGCGGAAAACCTTGGTGTTGGTGACGTGGAGCTGGGGGTCGGGGAAGAACGGCGGGGGCTCGAACTCGGTGGGGCCCTGGTTGCCGTTGACGGCGATGTAGATGTTGCCGTCGGGGCCGTAGGTCATGTCCCACGGGCCGAGGAGGCGCAGGACGCTGTTGGTCCCGTTGTGGTTCCACTGGCCGACGAAGGCGCCGGTGCCCAGGACGTATTCGAGGGCCTGGTTGGTCATGAGGCTGGAGATGAGCAGGTTGCCGTTGGGGAGGATGAGCATGCCGCGGGGTGTGTCGAGGCCGCCCGCGCCGGCGGCGATGCGCACGCCGAGGAAGTTGCCGGTGGTGAGGCTGTAGCGGCGGACGGTGTTGTCATCGCCGGAGACGAGCAGCTCGTTGCCGCCGACGATGCCGCCGGGGGTGATGAGCAGGGCGAAGGGCTCGGTGAGGCCGCCCATGCCGGCGGCGACGACGGTGCGGATGAACGCGCCGGTGGAGGCGTTGAACTCGAGAACGCGGTTGTTGTTGCGGCTGACGACCAGGAGGGTGCCCGACGGCGTGAGGAGCATGCCGGCGGGGAAGTCGAGGGGCACGAAGCCGCCCCCGCCGGAGCCGCCCTGGCAGAGGGTGCGCACGAAGGCGCCGGTGCGGTCGAACTCGACGATGCGGTCGTCCTCGCCCGAGGAGACGAGCACGCGCCGGTCGGGGGTGATGAGGACGTCCTGGCCGGCGACCATGCCGGCGGCGGTGGCGTCGCGCATGCGCACGCCGGTGGTCGCGTAGAACTCCACGACCTCGTCGTGCTCGCTTGACGAAACCCAGAGATTGCGAGAGCCGTCGAGGGCGAAGAGGTCGTTGGCGCCGTCCTCGTCGCAGTCCTGGCAATCGTCGAGCACGCGGTTGCGGTCGATGTCGAGGGGCATGTTGGCCTGGATCTGGTTGTAATCGGCCTGGCCGTTGGCGTCGCAGTCGGCCTGGCACTCATCGGGAACGCCGTCGCGGTAGACGTCGAGGCTGGTGCCGAGGCTGATGTCGCGGTCGTCGGGGACAGCGTTGTTGTTGCAGTCGGGCTCGCAGTCGTCGGGGATGTCGTTGTCGTTGAGATCGGTGGAGAAGCCCAGGGTGATGTCGAGGGAGTCGAATCGCCCGTTGTGGTTGCAGTCCTCGCATTCGTCGGGGACGCTGTTGGCGTTGACGTCCTGGCTGAAGCCGCCGGCGATGTCGTTGGAATCGGGGACGTTGTTGCCGTTGCAGTCGCGGTCGACGCATCCGCGGTTGCGCAGGTAGTTGCGCATGATGGTGCGGATGCTGGTCTCGAAGCCGAGATCGACGACGGCGTGGCCGCCGGACACGGTCTGTGAGCAGTAGCTCATGATGCTGCCGCGCCGGGCCGGGGTATCGATGTTCTGGCAGCTGTCGATGCCGTAGTCGTGGGTGTGGCCGGTGCCGAAGTTGTGCCCGAGCTCGTGGGCGGTGACCATGATGTCGTAGCCCTCGGCATCGGGGACGGAGGGGTCGGGAAAGTAACCCAGGATGTAGCCGACGCACGAGTACGACGCGTTGTTGCACACGCCGTTGAGATAGGCGATGCCGCCCCACGGGACGTCACGCCGGCCCGAGCAGAGCTGGGCGAGGTCGCGGGTGACGGCGCCCATGTCGTTGTTCCATGTGGAGCGGAAGAACGGCAGCAGGTCGTTGCCGTCGACGTCCCACGGGTCGGTGGGGGTGTCCCAGATGCGGACGAAGCTGAGCTCGATGCCGACGTTGATCTCGCGAAGGAAGACCTCGCTGACCTGGGCGTAGAGCATCGCGACGTATTCGGTGGCGGCGGCGGTATCGCCGAAGAGGCTGTAGAACTCGAAGTCGGTGTCGACGGCGAGCTGGACGCGGAGTCGGCGGGCGACGTTGGCGCCGCCGCGGACGCCGTCTTCGCCGTCCTTGTCGTCGTGGCCGTCATGGCCGTCGGCCTCGTCGGCGTGCGCGAGGGCGTGGGCCAGGTCCTTGAGCGGGTTCTCCGGGGACTCGGCGCCGCACAGGGCGCCGGGGCGGATCGAGCTCGGGCCGGCGTCGGGCATGCCGACGGCGTCGTCGGCCTTGAAGATCGCGACCTGGCCGGGCGGGAGGCGGTTGCCCTTGTCGAGGCGCGACGAAATTCGGAAGCGGTCGGCGCCGGAGCCCAGGTTGATCGACCCGACCGTGGCGGTTTCGCTCACGGCGATGAAGACCGACGAACCGGGCTCGCCCTCGACCTGACCGCGCCAGAACGCGATACGGGGGGTGGCGAGCCGCTCCCACCCCCCCACCCCCCCCACCCCGCCGGGGCGGGCGACCACGAACTGGGTCTCGGGGGTGATGACGTCGAATCGCTCGAGCGTCAGATTTCGGGCAGCCCCGGCCCCTCCACCCCCCGCACCTCCGCCACCCAGCGGCACGCCCTCGAGGCGCAGCGGGTCGGAGGTGTTCCGCAGGGCGCCCTCCGCGGCGGCGCTGAGCTCGAAAACCATGGTCCGGCCGGATTCGACCCGCGACGCCGTCGCGAACGCCAGCCCCTTGGCCGGCGGCGGGGCTGCAATGGCGACCCCGGCGCCACCGAAGACGGACAGGGCGGACACGAGCGACGCAAGCACAAATCGCGTGGGCATCAGAACCTCCGGATAACTCCGCGTGGAGTGTACCTGACGCCGGGCCCGCCGCAACGCGTGGCGGGAGCGAGATACCGGACCAAGAAGCCGACGGAGCGGGTGATCAGCGACCTGAACACACGATCCCCGGACTTCGGGGTTCAACCAAGCTCGCCCGCACGCCGATGTGTGAAAGCACCCGGAGGAGAGACCCGCATGGCGGCTATGGATCCCATTGGCGCGACGACGAGCCTGCGCAGCCGGTTCGCCGACGACCCGGATATGGGGCAAATCGTTCAGATGTTCGTGCAGGAGATGCCGCAGCGCGTGCTGCAGCTCTCGAATGCGTGGGACCGCCATGATCTGGCGTCCCTGCGCCGGCTGACGCACCAGCTGAAGGGCTCGGGCGGCGGTTACGGGTTTCCCACCATCAGCGAGTCGGCCGGAAAGGTCGAAGAACTGGTGCTCTCGGTCATCAGCGGGGACCAGGCCCCGGACACCGCGAGCCTGCAGCGTGAGCTCCGAGAGCTGCTGGATCTGTGCCGCAGCGTGATCGTCTAACCGCGGTTCTCGCGGTGTCAACGTTGTTCGGGAGAGGCCGACCCACGTGTCTTGCGAAGAGTCCAAGCCGAAGCTCCTGCTCATCGACGATTCGGTGGACGTTCATCGTCTATTGACCGCTCGTCTTAAGCACGAACCCGTCGAGGTCGTCGGGGCATCGTCGGGCGCCGAAGCGTTCGAGATGCTCAAGACCGTTTCGCCCGGGGCGATCCTGCTCGACCTCGACATGCCGGTGATGGACGGCTTCGAGGTGCTCCGCAGCCTCAAGGAAGACTCCAACCTCAGCAACATCCCCGTCGTTGTGCTTTCGGGGCTCGCGGGGAGCGAGGACAAAGTTGCGGCGATCGAGCTGGGCGCGATCGACTATGTCACCAAGCCGTTCGACATGCCCGAATTGCGGGCCCGCCTGCGGTCGGCGCTTCGCCTGAGCCGGCTGCTGGCGCTGCTCGCCGAGCGGGCCGAGGTCGACGGGCTCACGGGCCTGGCGAACCGGGCCCACTTCAACAAGCTCTGGCCGTCGCGTGTCGCGGAGGCGGACCGCTACGCCCAGCCGCTCTCGATCGCGGTGCTGGACCTGGACCACTTCAAGCGGGTCAACGACACCTACGGGCACCCGGCCGGCGATGAGGTGCTCCAGGCCTTCGCCCGCCTGGTCGCCAAGGAAGCCCGCAAGACCGACGTGGCGTGCCGCCTGGGCGGCGAGGAATTCGTCGTCGTCATGGGCAACACCGGCCCGGACGAGGCGAAGCTGCTCGCCGAGCGCATCCGGACGTCGATCGCCGGCATGACCTTCGCCCGCCACCCGGACCATACCGTGACGGTGTCGGTCGGCATCGCGGGCCGCGCGGTGGGCGGGCCGCCGGTGTCGCCGAACCAGTGGTTCGAGATCGCGGACAAGAACCTGTATGCCGCCAAGACGGGCGGGCGCAACCGCACCGTGTGCACCGCGATCGGTGCGGCGGGCGTGGGACCGGATGCGGACACCAAGCCCGCGGCTCCCGGCAAGGCCGCGTGAGGCGCGGATGATCGCACCAATCCGGGCCGGCTAGTGTAATGTTGCATTATTGACGCAACTAATATTCAGCCGATTCGTACTGC
>CAZMCC010000025.1:0-40876 GCA_964564695.1 uncultured Phycisphaeraceae bacterium
CTCGAGCCCAAGTTCATCGTGTGCGACGAGCCGACCAGCGCCCTCGACGTGTCGATCCAGGCCCAGATCCTGAACCTGCTCAAGGACCTGCAGCGCGACTTCGGGCTGAGCTACCTGTTCATCTCGCACGACATGGCCGTGATCAAGCACATGTGCAACCGGATCGCGGTGATGTTCCGCGGGCGGATCGTCGAGGAAGGCCCACGCGAGCAGGTGATCCACTCGCCGCAGCACAAGTACACCCAGGCCCTGCTCTCGGCCGTCCCCGAGCCCGACCCGCGGCGGCAGCGCCAGCGGGTGGTGTTCGAGGGGCTGGCGAGCTAGGGGGCAGGGACCAGGGATCAGGGATCAGGGGCCAGGGATCAGGGGCCAGGGACAGAGCGGGGGCGGAATCGGGGCTGGAAAGCCCCAAGAATTTCGGAAGACACTCATCGGTTCGCGGCCCCGGCCTGTCGCCGGCGTCCGAGCCTTTCCAAGGATTCCTCCATGAACACCCGCATCGCCGTTCTGCTCGCCGCTGCCGCCCTGTGCACCTGTACCGGGTGCGATGAGAAGAAGACCCCCGCTCAGGGGGTGAAGGACGCCGCATCGGGCGTGGCGGACGCCGCGAAGAAGGGGGTCGAGCAGACGGGCGACGCCCTGCAGATGGCCAAGGACCAGATCGCGACCTCGGTGAGCACGCAGGTCGACAAGATCAACGAGCAGATGACAAAGCTCAAGGCGGCCGCGTCGAAAGTCGCCGCCGAGCAGAAGGCCGAATTCGACAAGACCATCCGGGATATCGAGACGGGCGTCTCGAGCCTGAAGACCAAGCTCGAGGAGATGAAGAAGGCCGGGGCACAGGAGTGGCAGACGCTCCAGGCCGAGGTCACTGACACCGCGTCGCAGCTCTACAAGGACGCCAAGGCGGCCGTCGAGAAGTGGGCCAAGTAATTCGACTTGGCCGATACCTAAATAATTGACAGCGGGACCGGCGTTCCTGACGAACGCAGGCCCTTTCTTTACCTTCTCGTCCGCAGTCCGACCCGGAGCCGCACGCCTAACGTACCATACTTCGCGCCGGGCCTCGTCGCTCGGCGTTCCCTGACCTGCCTCCTGCCTTGGACTCGCAATGCCAGACATCGCTGAAGCTCCCCCCCGTCCCTCGATCGCCATTGTTCACGAAGCCGAAGTCAGCTCGGCGCCCGAGGTGGGGACCCCACTCGAATACAGCTCGCCGCTCCGTCGCATCGCGACGATCGTGGCGGTCTGCGGCCCGCTGCTCGGGCTTGTCGCCGCGGTGATCCTGCTGTGGGGCTGGGGCGTGGGCTGGACCGAGCTCGCCATCCTGTTCGTGGGCTATGTGCTCACGGGCTTTGGCGTCACGGTCGGCTTCCACCGCCTGTTCACCCACAAGTCCTTTGACTGCGGCCCGGTGGTCACCACGACGCTGGGCGTCCTGGGCTCCATGGCCGTGCAGGGCCCGATTGTGCCGTGGGTCGAGAACCACCGGCGCCACCACCAGCACTCCGACCGCGAGGGCGACCTGCACTCGCCCCACCACAACTTCGGCGGCGGTCGCCACGTGGGCGAGCGGATGGTCAACTGGGCCCGCGGCGTGTGGCACTCGCACGTCGGCTGGATGCTCCTGGCCGACCCGGAGGGGATGGACCGCTACGCCCCCGACCTGCGCTCCAACAAGCTCATCTGCGCCATCAGCAAGCTCTTCCCGCTCTGGATCGTGCTGGGGCTGCTCATTCCCGCCGCGGTCGCGTTCGCGATCACCGGGGCGTGGCAGTCGGCGATCCTGGGCTTCCTGTGGGGCGGCCTGGTCCGCATCTTCCTCGTGCACCACGTCACGTGGAGCGTGAACTCGGTCTGCCACATCTGGGGCAGCCAGACCTACCGCTCGCACGACGAGTCCCGCAACAACCCGATCTTCGGCGTCCTGGCCTTCGGCGAAGGCTGGCACAACAACCACCACGCCTTCCCCGCCTCCGCCCGCCACGGCCTCGCCTGGTGGCAGTTCGACTCGGCCTACCTCGTCATCCGCTCCCTCGAACTCGTCGGCCTCGCGTGGAACGTCCGCATCCCCGCCCCCGAGCGGCTTGAGGCGAAGCGGATCAATCACCGGCACTAAATGCTGGTGACTGCTGGGTGCCCCGGCGGAGCTCTGTCCGCCGGGTGCTTGAGAGAAATCAGTAAACACGTACCACGGCTTGGCGGCGACGCCAAGCCGTGTTTCTTTTTGGCCGCTTTGCGTGCCTCCACTCCCTCAGACATCGCCGTGACGAGTACGTCGCCGTGGCCCGTCGCTATCGCTCTGCGCTCTTATCCTCTCCCGATGCCCCTCTCCTACCAAACCGCCGGCGAGTCCCATGGCCCAGCGCTCCTCGCCACCGTCACCGGCCTTCCCGCCGGCGTTCCTGTCGATCTCGCGTTCATCAACACCGAGCTCGCACGCCGCCAGGGCGGGTATGGGCGCGGGGCCCGCCAGCGCATCGAGACCGACACGGCCGAAGTACTCACCGGCGTGCGCCGGGGTCGCACGATCGGCTCGCCGGTCACGCTGCTCATCGCGAACAAGGACTCACGGCTGGACGACCTGGCGAAGACCCCGCCGGTGCACACGCCGCGCCCGGGGCACGCCGACCTTGCCGGCAGCCTGAAATACCTGACGACCGACTGCCGCGAGACGCTCGAGCGGGCGAGCGCCCGCGAGACGGCGGCCCGTGTGGCCGCGGGGGCCCTGGCGCGGTGCCTGCTCAATCACCCGAAGATCGCCATCGAGCTGTTCGGGTTCACGCGGTCGATCCTCACGGCGGCCACGGGCGTCACGATCGAGCGCGGAAACCTCGACGCGCTCCGCGCGGCCCGCGAGGCGAGCGACGTCTATTGCCCCGACGCCACCGCCACGCTGGCCCAGCACGACATCATCCGCCAGGCCAAGATCGACAAGGACACCGTCGGCGGCCTCATCGAGTGCCACGCGTTCAACGTCCCCCCGGGCCTGGGCTCGACGATGGACTGGCGCGACAAGCTCGACGCACGCCTCGCGTTCGCCGTGATGAGCATCCAGGCGATCAAGGGCGTCGAGATCGGCCTGGGCATGGGCGTCGCCGCCCGCCCGGGGTCGCAGGTGCACGACCCGATCCAGTACGACGCGAAGCTGATCGAGACGCCGTCGCTGGGCTTCACCCGCCCGAGCAACAACGCCGGCGGCACCGAGGGCGGCATGTCGAACGGGGCCCCGATCGTCGTGCGGGCCGCGATGAAGCCGATCTCGACGCTGCTCCGCGGCATGCCGAGCGTGGACCTGAACACGAAGGCGCCGGCGGATTCGGCGTACGAGCGGTCGGACATCTGTGCCGTGCCCGCGGCGAGCGTGGTGCTGGAGAACACGGTCGGGTTCGAGATCGCCCGGGTGTTCCTGGACAAGTTCGCGGGGGACTCGCTCGACGAGACGCTGCAGAACTACCGCGGGTATCTGAACCTGGCGCGGACGCTGCCGATGGGGCCGGCGAAGATGACGCTGGCATAAGAGCCGGAAGCGCTAGCGCCCGGCCACGGCGGCAACCGTCTGTCCTGCACGTCGCCGCTACTGGCGCTCGCGTGGCCCGTCGCTTCCGCTCCGGGCTCCTATCGAACGAACCGCAGTACCTCATCGCCGCCGACGTCAGTGATCCGCAATGTGCCGCCCTTGAGCGCCTCCAGGTCGATCTTCCGGGCGGCCGCGAGCGCCTGGAGATACACGTGTTCCACCTGCATCGCTTCGAGCGAGCCCGCCATGAGCGTCGAAGTGATGGCGCCCATGCGCACGTCGCCCTCGCCCAGCGCGGCCTCGTCGATCGCCGCGCCCCAGTGGTTCACCGAGGATTGGCCCCCGATGCGCCCCGGCTCGCGCTTCTCAAGCGTGGGAGTGGGGAACGACGCCGGCACCACGGGCGTGCCCCCGATCGCCTGGAGCTTCCACGTGCCCTTGATGGCGCTGTGGATCTGCTCCGCCGTCAGCGGCGCGACGGTTGCGCCGCCCGGCCCCCCGCCCCCCTGGCCGCCCGAGGGACACCCCCCAAGCACCATCAGGGCGCCAACCGCCGCAACGGCCACGAACACACTTGCCCGGTTCCGCATGCCCATCCTGCCCATGGCTTACTCCCCATCCACGCCCGCCCGTGACAGGACTTTACCCGCTCTCGCGCCCTACGTTGGCGCATGGCTGCCCCTTCCCCCACCCCCCTGACCGCCCGCGACGTCATGACCGCCAACCCCGTGTGCGCCAAGCCCGGCATGAGCATCCGCCAGCTCGCCGAGCTCTTCGGCAAGCACCGCATCTCCGGCGCCCCGGTCGTCAAGCCCGACGGCTCCCTGGCGGGCGTCGTCTCCAAGACCGACCTGTTCCGTCGCTGCGCCGAGGGCACGCCCGATACGCCCGCCAAGCACCTCTTCGACCTGCTCGAGGGCTCGTCGCCCAGCGGCCCCAGCACCGAGTCGCTCATCGTCGTGAGCGACTTCATGGCCGAAAACGTCGTCACGGCGTCCCCCACCGACTCCGTCGCGTCGCTCGCGGCGGCGATGGTCCAGCGCCGCGTGCACCGGATCGTCGTCATCGACGCGGCCCGCAAACCCGTCGGAATCGTCACGACGCTCGACCTGCTCAAGACGTATCGATAAGAGCCGGAAGCGGCAGCGCCCGGCCACGCACGCGACCGTTTCAGCAACATCATTGGAAGAACCGTTGCCGCCGTGGCCCGTCGCTTCCGCTCCGGGCTCTTATCGCCCAGCCCTCTTCACAAACCTCTCAAACGCCTTCAGCGTCTCCTCGCTGACGTGGTGCTCGATCCCCTCCGAGTCGGTCTGGGCGACCTTCTCGCTCACGCCGATGGCGCGGAGGAACTCGAGGACCACCTCGTGGCGCCGCTTCACGCGCTCGGCGAGGCGCCCGCCGCGTTCGGTCAGGAAGATCGCCCGGTAGGGGCGCGACTCCACCAGCCCGTCGCGGGCAAGCCGTTCGACCGTTCGCACGACCGTCACATGAGAGACCCCGAGCTGGCGTGCCAGGTCCGTGACGCGAGCCTCGCGGTCGCAGGCGATCAGGTCGGCGATCGTCTCGACGTAGTCCTCCGCCACCTCCGAGGCCCGCGCGGCCCGCGTCCGCGAGTGGATCGCCGCCCGCTCGCGGCTCTCGCCCGCGGCGGTCCCCGCCCCTCCCCCCGCTCGCGCGCTCGCCTTCTTGCTGGCTCGTTTCTTCCCGGGCATAGGCCCGAAGCCTAGCCACCGCCCCTCGTCGGGGGCATCGGTTGACCCGGGCGTATCCTCCACCTACTTTTGTAGCCGATGATACAAACCGCGGTGCCCGCTTCCATTGGTCGATAACGATAAGAACCAGACCCGCCGCCAACCCGCCGCCCGCGGAGCCACCGGATGACCACGATTCCCCTCGCCAGCCGCCTTCTCGCCCTCCTGCTCGTTCTCGTCGCCGCGGGCGCGCCCGCCTGCGGCCAGCCCAACACCTCCCCCACCGGCGCCAAGCCTCTCGCCAAACCGCTCAACGTCGTCGCGACCACGAGCATGATCGCCGACGCCGCCCGCGTGATCGGCGGCGACAAGATCAAGGTCACCGCCCTCATGGGCGCCGGCGTCGACCCCCACCTCTACAAGGCCTCCCCCGGCGATCTCCGCACGCTCTCGGACGCGGACATCATCCTCTACAACGGCCTGCACCTCGAGGGCAAGCTCGCCGACGTGCTCGTACGCATGGCCCGCCAGCGCCCGGTCTACGCCGTCACCGAGACCATCGACCCCAAGCTCCTGCGCGAGCCCCCGGAGTTCGCCGGCATGCACGACCCGCACGTGTGGTTCGACGTCACGCTGTGGATCACGGCCGTCGAGTTCACACGCGACATGCTCATCCGCCACGACCCCGCGAACAAGGCCGCGTTCGACAAGAACGCCGGGGCGTACCTCGTCGAGCTCCGCAAGCTCCACGAGTGGACCAAGACCGAGATCGTCTCGATCCCGCAGAAGTCGCGCGTGCTGGTCACGGCCCACGATGCGTTCGGCTATTTCGGCCGGGCGTACAGCATCGACGTGCTCAGCATCCAGGGCCTCTCGACCGAGTCCGAGGCGAGCCTGCGCGAGATCAACCGCCTCGTCGACACGATTGTGGCCCGCGAGGTCAAGGCCGTGTTCGTCGAGTCAAGCGTCCCGCGCAAGACGATCGAGTCGCTCGTCGAGGGCTGCCGTGCCCGCAACCACAAGGTCATCATCGGCGGCGAGCTCTTCTCCGACGCGCTGGGCAGCCCCGGCACGCCCGAGGGCACGTACCTGGGCATGGTGCGCCACAACGTGAGCACCATCCGCAGCGCCCTGTCGGGCTCCGACCGCTACGAGCCGACGCAGCGCGGCCCCGCGTTGCCGGCCGTCCCGCTCACTCCGCCTCCCGCCCCACCCGACCACCAGAAGCAGCCCGTCCCGAGCAACCCGAAATGATTGCCCCCGACGCGAGCACGCCCCCTCCCCGCGCCCCCCACCCCCACGCTCCCCAGCCCGCCGGCACCGACGCGCAGCCCGCCGCGTCGGCGCCGTTGGTGGGAGGGACGGGCGTCACGGCCGTCGACGTCCACGACGTCACCGTCGCCTATCACCGCAAGCCCGTGCTGTGGAACGTGGACGCGCAGATCCCCACGTCGCGGCTCACGGCAATCGTCGGCCCCAACGGCGCGGGCAAGAGCACGCTGCTCAAGGCGATCCTCGGGCTCGTCCCCGTCGTGAGCGGTCGCGTGACCATCTTCGACCGCCCGCTGCGCCAGGCTCGCCGGCTCATCGGCTACGTCCCGCAGCGAGAGAGCGTCGACTGGGACTTCCCGGTGAGCGTGCTCGACGTCGTGCTCATGGGCCGCTACGGGCGTCTCGGCTGGATCCGGCGCCCCGGCGCCGCCGACCGGGCCGCCGCGATGGACGCCCTGCACGCCGTCAGCATGCACGACTTCGCGAAGCGCCAGATCTCGCAGCTCTCGGGCGGCCAGCAGCAGCGCGTGTTCCTCGCCCGGGCCCTCGCACAGGACGCGAAGCTCTACATCATGGATGAGCCCTTCGCGGGCGTCGACGCCGCGACCGAGGAGGCGATCCTCCGCGTGCTCCAGTCGCTCCGCTCGCAGGGTCGCACCGTGGTCGCCGTCCACCACGACCTGCAAACGGTGGGCGCGTACTTCGACCATGTCCTGCTCCTCAACGTCCGCCTCATCGCCGCCGGCCCGGTCGCGACGACCTTCACCAACGCCAACCTCCAGGCCACCTACGGCGGCCGCCTCACGCTCCTCGACCAGCTCACGCAGCAGGTTGTCGCGGCAGAAGCCCCGTGACGTGCCGCGGCCTGGCGGCTCTGAGCCGGGCCGTGTCCGCTCTGCCCTAGTCCCCAGTCCCTAGTCCCCAGTCCCTTCCCCCGTGCAAGACCTCCTCCGCCTGCTCACGCTCCAGGACGCCAACACCCGCACCGTGCTGCTGGGCACGATGCTGCTCGGCCTCGTCGCCGGAGTCGTGGGCTCGTTCGCCGTGCTCCGCCGGCGTGCCCTGCTCGGCGACGCCCTCGCCCACGCCTCGCTCCCGGGCATCGGCGTCGCCTACTTCATCGTCGGTGACCGCAGCACGCCCGCGTTCCTCGCCGGGGCGCTCGCGTTCGGCCTGCTCGGAGTCGGGTGCGTCGCGTTCCTGCGGGCGTACACCCGCATCAAGGACGACGCGGCCATCGGCCTCGTGCTGTCGGTGTTCTTCGGGCTGGGGATCGTCTTCTCCCGCATCATCCAGAGCCGTCCCACCGGCAACCGGGCCGGGCTCGACGGCTTCATCCTGGGCAAGGCCGCGAGCATGGTGCACAGCGACGTGATCGCGATCGGCGCCGTCGCGGCGGTCTCGCTGCTGATCGTCGCGCTGCTGTACAAGGAACTCCGCGCCCTGTGCTTCGACCGCGACTTCACGCGCTCGCTCGGGCGCCCGGTCGGGGTGCTCGATGCCCTGCTCATGGGCCTGCTCGCTCTCGTCGTCGTCGCGGCGCTGCCGGCGGTCGGGGTCGTGATGGCGGCGGCGATGCTCATCATCCCCCCGGCCGCGGCTCGCTTCTGGACCGACCGCCTCTGGCTCATGCTCGCGCTCGCCGGGATCTTCGGAGCGGCCGCCGCGATGCTTGGTACCAGCCTCTCGGCCGTCCTGCCCGGGCCCGGCATCGGCACCGACGGGGGCGGCCAATCCCGCGGCCTGCCCACCGGCCCGCTCATCATCCTCGCCGCTTCCGGGGTCTTCATCCTCTCCGCGCTCTTCGCGCCCACCCGCGGCATGCTTGCCGGCGCCATCCGGCGGGCCCGCACGCGGCGCGAACTCACCGCCCCGGCCCCCGCCACGCCCGGAGGCGTCGCATGACCGGCCTCCCGCCAGCCATCGAGCCCTGGCTCCGGCCCGACGACCTCTGGGTCATGGCCACCGGCGCCATCGCCGCTGCGTCCTGCGGCGTGCTGGGGTGCTTCCTGCTTCTGCGCCGGCTCGCGCTGCTCGGCGACGCGATCTCGCACGCCGTGCTGCCGGGCCTTGCGCTCGCGTTCATGCTCACGGGCACGCGCGACGCGCTGCCGATGCTGGCCGGCGCACTCGTAGCGGCACTCGCAACCGCGGCCCTCTCCGAGTCGCTCCCGCGCGTCGCACGCGTCACCCCCGACGCCGCCATGGGCATCGTCTTCTCCGCCTTCTTCGCCCTGGGCGTCATCCTCATCGAATACGCGGCCCGCAACGTCGACCTCGACCCGGGGTGCGTGCTCTACGGCCTCATCGAGTTCACGCCCTTCGACACCGTCACCATTGCCGGCCTCGAGATGCCGCGCGCCTTCGCCACCCTCGCCGCCATCGGGGCCGTCGACCTCGTGCTCGTGCTCGTGTTCTACAAGGAACTCAAGCTCGCCGCATTCGACCCCGGACTCGCCACCGCGATGGGGTTCAGCGCCGGGCTCATCCACTACGCCCTGATCACGGCGGTCGCGGGCACCGTTGTCGCCTCGTTCGAGGCCGTCGGCTCCATCCTCGTCATCACCATGCTCATCGCCCCCGGGGCCACGGCCCAGCTCCTCACCGACAAGCTCAGCCGAATGCTCTGGATCGCGGGCGTCACCGGCGTGCTCAGCGCCGTCATCGGCTACTGGCTCAGCCTCACCCTCAACACCTCCACCGCCGGCATGATGAGCGTCGTCGCCGGCGGGCTCTTCACCCTCGCCCTGGTCTTCGCCCCACGCCACGGCCTGATCGCCCGGGCCGCACGGCGCGTCCCGCTCGCCCTGCGCATCGAGCGCGAAGACGTCCTGGGCCAGCTCTTCCGCGACAAGGAATTCGGGCGCCCCACGCCCGCCACGGCCCTTGTTGCCGCCCGCACCGGCGGACGGGCCGCTCACCTGCTGCGCCGCTTCGCGATCGCGTCGCTGTGCCGCCAGGGGCTGATGCGGCGCGATCCGCTCACCGGCGCGTGCACACTCACCGCCGTCGGCGCCGACAAGGCCCGCGAGCTCATCCGCAGCCACCGGCTGTGGGAGACCTACCTCGCCCAGCGCATGGGCCTGCCCCCGGACCACCTGCACGAGCCGAGCCACAAGGCCGAGCACTTCCTCACGCCGCAGATGCAGGAGGAGATTCGACGCGAGGTCACCGGCGGCGCGACCGACCCGCACGGGCGCAAGATCCCATAAGAGCCGCGAGCGCAAGCGAGCGACGGATCGTCCCCCTCCGAACGACGTTCCCTCACATCCAAAAAGAAAGACGCCCCGGCGGAACCTCCTCCGCCGGGGCGTCCTGAATTCTCGAAGTCACCGTGGCCCGTCGCTCGCGCTCGGGGCTCCCATCAATCCTGATCAGTCGCACCCCTCGAACCACATGTTGATGAAGCTCGACACGTCCGTCGAGTTCACCACGTTGTTGTGGTCGAAGTCCGTCACGAGCGTCCCCATCACGTTGTCCAGGAACCAGTCGTTGATGAAGTCCGACACGTCCGTGGAGTTCACGCCGTTGACCCCGTTCCAGTCCGCGGCACAGAAGGGCGTGCACTCGACGGCCCGAACGATCACGTCGTCGATCGCGGCCTCCACGATCGAGCCGTCGCCCAGGTCCTGCGCGATGAACCGCATCCGCACGTTCCCCGCCGCGACAAAGTCGGTCACGCGGAACTCGTGGTAGAACCACCCGCCGATGACCTCGCCGCCGCCGGGGCCGACCGTCTCGACCGGAATCCACGTGCCCGAGGGCTCGGACCGGATCTCGACGCGGAAGACGTCCGAGAGCGGGGCCGCGCCCTGGTTGTTGCTGAACCAGCGCCAGTACCCGATCCGCGCCTGCGGATTCGAGGCGTTGATCACGGGCGAGTTGAGCGTCGTCTTGCCGCCGTCGACGTCGAACGAGCCCACGCCCGATCCGGCGCGCCCGTCGGTCACGAAGCACTGCGACCCGCCGGGGGTCACGTCGTTCTCGGGCTGCGCCGGCGTCGCCTCGGGGTCCATGCGCCCCCAGATGCCCGACGTCGCGGTGTCGGGGACCTGCGTGTCGCCGACGGTCCATCCCGAGGCGACCTCGAAGGTGTCGGTCCACGACGTGCTGAACCCGGTGTACACCGACGCGACCAGCGGGCCGCCCTCGCCCGCGGGCGGGCCGAAGAAGTCGCTGCCGCCGGTGTCGGCCGCGTGGACGTAGTACTCGAGGATGTCCCCGCAGTCGAGCGCCGGCAGCGTGCCCTGGTACTCGCCGCCGCCCGACTCGTTCATCGGGGTCGACTGCCACTCACCGCCGTTGACGCGGAACCGCAGCTCGACGCTGCCGGGCGCGACCTCGGTGCTGTACGCGCCGATGGTCGTGAAGATCGTCGTGAGGCGTCCGGGCAGGATCTGCGACGGCGTGCCGTCGGGGAACCGGATCGACAGGAACTGGCTCAGCCGCAGCGCAAAGAGCCCGCGCTCCATGTCGCTGATGAGGATCGTGCCCGACGGCAGGTAGGGGTAGTTGCCCCAGTTGCCGTTGTAGTTCGCGTTGTCGTCGGCCGGGTAGCTGTCAAAGAACGCGATCTCGAACGGCGCGACGGGGTTGCTCGCGTCGAAGATCCGCAGGCCGGAGCGGTAATTGCTCTCGAAGATCAGGTCGCCCTTGGTGTACAGGTTGTGGTCGATCGACGGGCGCCCGCTCGAGAACGTGCCGACAAACGTCGGGTTGAACGGGTCCGACACGTCCAGGATGCGCGTCAGCGACGGCGGCGCGCCGATCTGGCTCTCGTCCAGCTCGTCGTCGATGTACATGTACTGCTTGTCGGGGGACAGCCAGCCCTGGTGCGTCCCCTTCATCAGCGGGTACGAACCGCCGGCGATCTTCGTGATGTTCGCCTTGTTCGTGACGTCGAGGATGTCCACCCCGCCGTTGCCGTAGATGTAGTAGCTGTACACGATCTCCTTGCCCGCCAGCGGGCCGGAGGTGTACTTGGTGACCATCGCCTCGTGGGCGTACCGGGCCGAGGGCTCGGTCCAGCGACCGGCGATCACGGGCGAGATCGGGTTCGTCACGTCGACCGCGAAGATCGCGCCGTTGCCGCTTGCGTAATCCTGCGAGCCGCAGATGTACAGGTAGGGCGAGGCGGGATCGAACGGGTCGTTCACAATCGTGTGGCTGCGGGTGTGCCCGCCGATCATGAAATTGCCGACGTGCTGCACCTGCCCGTTGTCGATGTTCGCCATGTTGGCGATCTGGATGCCCGAGCCGGCCTCCGAGACGATGTACGCATACTGCCCGCGCACCGCCACGTCGCGCCACAGGCTGTCGGGCCCGTCCACGAAGCCCACCACCACGGGGTTCGACGGGTTCGTGACCTCGACGAACGTGCAGCCGTTCTGATTGCCGATGATGGCGTACTCGCGACCCGACGGCGACACGTAGCCCCACAGGTCGGCCGCGTTGCTGCCGCCGTTGAGCTGCGCCAGCGTCAGATGCCCGTGCATCTCGATGTTGAGCGCGTCGTACTCGCCGTTGATCTTCCCGCCGCCGGCGTTCCGCGGGGCGCCGCCCTTGCCGTTCTCAACCGCCACCGGCACCGGACGCAGCGGCTTGCCGCCGACATACCCCGGGCCTTTGTACGCCGGCTTGCGGTCGGCAAGCTTGCGCCAGTCCTCGTCGTGGGCCCCGGCCATCGGGACGCACAGCCCCAGGCCGATGCCGGCAGCGAGAACTCCGGCCATAAGTGTCGTAGTGCGGGAAGATCCGGTCGGCATGGAAACGAGCTCCTGACCGCCGCTGTCAAACGCGGCGTCGAACGGCCACCCCGGCCCCGTCTCAAATGTCGCAAACAGCCTCTAGCAGTGTACAGCGGCGACGGAACTTGCCCAACCTCCCCGAGCGGGGCGTCCGAAATCGACGTCCCAAGGGGTGGGGGTGCTGGGTGTGGGTGCTTTCCCGCGTGAACGGTCACTCGGGGATCAAAGATGCTGGGCGTTGCGAATCGAAGCGGTAGAGTTGGCGCCGGCAACCCGGCAAGTTAGGAAAACGATGATCACCTGTTCGTTGGTCATAGCGGCCGCGGTTGCGGGCGCGGGCATGTTCAGTAGCTCGGGAGCGATCTCGCAGCCGCAGCCGCCCTCTCCGCGCACAGCGCCCCCGGCCCCCACCACCCACACCACCCCGGCCACCCCGGCCACCCCGGCCCAATTGACCCCCGAGCCCGGTGGTGCGCCCCCGGCGCCGGCCGCGTCAGGGTCCGTTTTTCAGGCCGATCCGGGGGTTACCCCCAATGTCACCGTCACCTGGCCCCGCCGCGACGGCACCACCGCGAAATTCCACGCCCAGCGCGAGTACAGCGCCCCCGAGCAGCGCGCGGCCCTCGCCCCCAATGTGACAACGTACATCGCCCTGGGCGGCACCCGCGGCGAAGCCGGGGCCGCCGACCCCCGCGCGGCCATCGTCAAAGTCGGCTTCTACAAGGTCAACGCCAACACCCCCTTCTTCGCCGACATCGCCGACGGCGCCGCGATCACCGTCGAGCTCCGCAACGTGAAGTTCACCCGCACACCGCGTCCCGAGCCCCAGACCGCCCTCCAGCACGGCAAGTACGAGGACCCCAACAGCGTCCTGGGCTGCACCGCCTCGCAGGTCGTCTCCACCGCCATGGGCGGCCTCGATTTCTACAACACCGTCGACCCCGCCGACAACCTCGCCGGCAAGATCACCGTCAAGAACGGGCGCCTCGGCAGCCTCGCCGGAAAGGTCACCGCCAAGGTCGAGGCCGACGGCACCGTCACCATGACCGCCACGCTCCCCTACGCCGGCCTCAAGCACCCCGACGACCCGTGGCTCCGCACGAGCCCCGGCGACTTCGCCGAGCCGTTCCACTTCCATGTGGAAATGGAAGTGCTCCCGGCGGATGCAGGGGAACGCCACCAGGGCACGAGCCCGAGCAAGGCGACGACGCCGGCGTGAAGATCTCCCCCCGCGCGGGTGCCCCGGCGGAGCTCTGCCCGCCGGGTCTTCAGCTACCCTCGGCCCATGCACCCCATCCTCCTCGCCGTCCTCGCCGGCCTCTGCTGGGGCATCGGCGAACTCTTCACCAAGAGCGTCCTGCACACCAAGCAGGTCGGTCCCATGACGGCCATCATGGTCCGCACGGCCGTGGCGCTGCCCGTCCTGATCCTCGCGTGGACCGCGGCCCGCTACTGGCTCGGCGCCCCGAAAGAGCAGCCCAGCCTGCTCGACGCCGATCGGGCGGTGGTCCTGAAGCTCATCTGCGGCTCGGGGCTCGTGGCCGGCGCGCTGGCGATGGTCTTCTTCTACTGGGCCCTGTCGATCGGCGAGATCAGCCGCATCAAGCCGGTGGCGTTCGCCGTGGCGCCCGCAACGGCGGTCGTGCTCGGCAGCGTGGTCCTCGGTGAGGCGATGGACGTCCGCAAGGGCCTCGGAGTGGCCCTCATCCTCTGCGGCGTGATCGTGCTGACCGGCGGGGCGCCGAAGCACGCCTGAACCGAGCCTCCCGCGCAAGCGGGAGGTCTTCGATGTTCGGACGTCCAACACCTCCCGCTTGCGCGGGAGGCTCGGACCAGACCTCACCCCGCCATCTGCACCACCAGATTCTCCAACGCAAACCCCACCTGCACATTCGCCCGCACCTGCGACTCCGCGCTCTGAATCGCATCCAGCCTTCGCAGCGTCACATCGCGCACGCGCTCGTCGGCCGCGTCACGCAGCCGCCCGCGCTGGTCTTCGGCGAGGATCGCCAGGACCGCCCGCGCCCACATCACGTTCGCGGCTTCCTTGCTCGCCTCGGGGTTCGCCTTCACGTGCGCCTGCGAACGCTCCTCGACGATCTTCGCGAGCGTCGTCCCCAGGGCGCGCGGGAACTTGCCCTTCGACAGTTCGCCCAGCGCGGGTGACAGCTCCGATTCCATCGCGTACACGCCGTGCGTCACGGCCTCCGCAATCCACCCCGGGCTCCCGCCGCTCATGCGCACCAGCCAGTCGCGCTGGGCTCGTTCGCTCGGCATCCCCGCACGCACGTACCAGGCATCGAGCTCCGCGGGCGCCAACGGCCCGAACCCCACCTGCTGGCTGCGGCTGCGGATCGTCGCGAGCAGCCGGTCCGGGCTCGACGTCACGAGGACGATCACCACGCCCGGCGGCGGTTCCTCGAGCGTCTTCAGCAGCGTGTTCTGCCCCGCGTCGTTGAGCAGCTCGGCCTCGTCGACGATGAACACCCGCGACGCGAGCGACTTCTTCCCGTCGCTCGCCGCGACCATCGCCGCCCGCGACCGCGACGCCGGCTCCGTCAGGAACTCACGCACCACCTCGACCGGGATCGTCCGCTGCTTGCTCCGGCGCACCGAGTCCTCACGGCTCACCGCCGCAAGCTCCTTGGTGATCACGCCCAGGTCCGGGTGCGACCCCGCGAGCACGAGGTCGCGTGTCGGGCTGCCCGGGTCGGTCGTCAGCGAAACCCCTGACTTGCCCTTCTCGATGTGCAGCGTCGGGTCCAGCACCTGGGCGGCGAACGCACGGGCCGTGGTGAACTTCCCGACCCCCGCGGGCCCGTGGAACACCCACGCGTGGTGCACCCGTCCGTTCGCCATGGCGCTCGTCAGGATTTCCTTCGCCCGGCGCTGCCCGAAGACCTGGTCGAAGCCCAGAGCGATCGGGGCCTTGGGCGCCGCCGCCGCCGCGGCCTCGACAAGACCCGGGCCGTCGTCGGCCGCCGCCTTGGACTTCTTCGATGGTGTTGCGCGTTTGGCCGCCACGATCCGAGCGTACGCCTGAACCGAGCCTCCCGCGCGAGCGGGAGGTTCCGGACAACCGACGACCAACACCTCCCGCTTGCGCGGGAGGCTCGGATCACACATTCTTCAGCTTGTTCAGCCCGTTCAACGCCGCCACCTTGTAGCACTCCGCCAGCGTCGGGTAGTTGAACACCGCGTCCACGAAGTAATCCGCCGTCCCGTTGTACGCCATCACGGCCTGTCCAATATGGATCAGCTCCGTCGCCCCGGTCCCGATCGCGTGCACCCCCATCAGCGCCCGCGACTCCTGGTGGATCAGCAGCTTGAGCATCCCGATGTCGTCCCCCAAGAGCTGCCCGCGGGCGATCTCCTTGTACTGGGCGATCCCCGCCTCGTACGGGATGTTCTCCTTCGTCAGCTTCTCCTCCGTCCACCCGATCATCGAGATCTCCGGGATGGAGTAGATCCCGTACGGCAGCAGCCGGCTCACGTCCCCGACCTTCTCCCCGAACATGTGGCACGCCGCGGCCCGCCCCTGCTCCATGGAGGTGCTCGCGAGGGCCGGGAACCCGATCACGTCGCCGCACGCGAAGACGCTGGGGACCTCGGTGCGGAAGTGCTCGTCGACCTTGATGCGCCCGCGGTCGTCGGCGCTGAGGCCGGCCGCGGGGAGATTCAGCGCGTCGGTCGCGCCCTGGCGTCCGACGCAGTACAGCAGGCAGTCGCCGCGGATCGACTTGCCGCTCTCGAGCGTGGCCTCGACCACCGCGCCCGACTCGCTCCGCTCGCTCTGGACCTTGTCGACCTTGACGACCTTCTCGCCGGTGCGCAGCGTCACTTCCATGCGCCGCAGGTGATACTGCAGCGCCTCGCCGATCTCGCCGTCGATGAAGTCGAGCAGGCGCGGCCGCCCCTCGATGAGCGTCACCCGCACACCCATCGCCGCGAGCATCGACGCGTACTCGGTGCCGATCACCCCGCCCCCGACCACGATCATGCTCCGCGGCAGGTACTGCAGCCGCAGCACCTCGTCGCTCGTGACGATCGTCTCGCCGTCGAAGGGGATGCCCTCGGGCTTCGTCGGCGTCGTGCCGACCCCGATGAGAATGTACTTGGCCCGGATCTGCTCGTCGCCGTTCGCCCCGCGCACCACCACGGTGTTCGCGTCAACGAACGATCCCGTCCCGCGCAGGATGTCGACGCGGTTGGACCGGAAGTGCCCGCGCACCAGGTCCACCTCCGCCTTGATCACGCGGTTGCAGTACTCCACGAGCTGGTTGAGCTGCCCGGCACGGCTCGTCAACGCCGCCGCCGCCTCCGGAATGTGCTGCGTCGCCGCCAGCAGCGCCAGCACCGCCTCGCGCAGCGCCTTGCTCGGGATCGTGCCCGTGTTGATCGCCACGCCGCCGACGACGTCCATCTTCTCGATGACGCAGACGCTCTTGCCGAGCTTGGCGGCCTGGATGGCGGCCTTCTGCCCGCCCGGTCCCGATCCGATCACGCAGAGGTCGACTTCGCGCATGGGGGCAGCTCCGAACCGGAGGTTAAACCGGCCGGTGAGGTTATCGGGCAAATTGGGCCGGGAGTTCAGTGGCCGCGCCGGGTGCCACTACCGGCCGCTCTGGGCCGGTAGTGCTTCTCGCCCGTTTGGCACTACCGGCCGAAGCGGCCGGTAGTGGCACCTCGCGTTCGCCGGCGTGCCCCCCCTCCTTATACTACCGCCCGAATCCCGCACCTCTCCCTCGGAACAGCACCTTCATGACCCTCACCAGCGACCAAGTCCGCCGAGCGTTCATCGAGTTCTTCAAGCGCAAGCCCGCCCCCCCCGCGGGCGGCGCCGGGGGCGTGGGGGGCCACACCTTCGTCCCCAGCTCCCCCGTCGTCCCCCACGACGACCCGACGCTGCTCTTCACCAACGCGGGCATGAACCAGTTCAAGCCCATCTTCCTCGGGACCGTCGCCCCGGGAAGCCCCCTCGCCACCCTCAAGCGGGCCGTCAACAGCCAGAAGTGCATCCGCGCCGGCGGCAAGCACAACGACCTCGAGGACGTCGGCAAGGACACCTATCACCACACCTTCTTCGAGATGCTCGGCAACTGGTCCTTCGGCGACTACTTCAAGGCCGAGTCCATCGCCTGGGGCGTCGAGCTGCTCACCAAGGCCTTCGGCATCTCCCCCGACCGCCTCTACGCAACCTACTTCCGCGGCGAGCCCGCCCAGGGCCTCGAGCCCGACCTCGAAGCCCGCGACCTCTGGCTCAACTTCCTCCCCAAGGACCACGTCCTGCCGGGAAACATGAAGGACAACTTCTGGGAGATGGGCGAGACCGGCCCCTGCGGGCCGTGCTCCGAGATCCACTTCGACCGCATCGGTGGTGGGGGTGGGCGGAACGCGGCGTCGCTCGTCAACACCGGCGACCCCAACGTTCTCGAGATCTGGAACCACGTTTTCATCCAGTTTAACCGCGAGGACGACAAGTCGCTCAAGCTGCTCCCCGCCAAGCACGTCGACACCGGCATGGGCTTCGAGCGCCTGCTCAGCGTGCTCCAGAACAAGACGAGCAACTACGACACCGACCTCTTCATGCCGATCTTCGGCAAGATCGAGCTGCTCGTGCAGGGCCGCCACCAGTACCACGGGCGCCTCGGCGCCGCCGACAAGCACAACACCGACACCGCCTTCCGCGTCATCGCCGACCACATCCGCACCCTCACCTTCGCGATCACCGACGGCGGCGTCCCCAGCAACGAAGGCCGCGGCTACGTGCTGCGCCGCATCCTCCGCCGCGCGGTCCGCTATGGGCGCCAGGTTCTCGAAGCCAAGCCCGGCTTCTTCCGCGAGCTCGTCCCCGTCGTCGTCGAGAAGATGGGCCACGCCTTCCCCGAGCTCGAGAGGAACCCGCAGCGCGTCATCGACATCATCAAGGAAGAGGAAGACAGCTTCGGCCGCACCTGGGACCGCGGCGTCAAGCTCTTCGACGAGGCCGCCGCCACCGCCGTCGCCCGCGCCACCGTCGAGAAGACCAAGGCCGCCATCTCCGCCGACGACACGTTCAAGCTCTACGACACCTACGGCTTCCCCTCCGACCTCACCCGCCTCATGGCCGAGGAACGCGGCATCAGCGTCGACGTCGAGGGCTACGACCGCCTCATGGAGCAGGCCAAGGACAAGGCCCGCTCCGCGAGCAAGTTCGCCGTCGCCGGCGCCGAGCTCGAGCTCAAGGGTGAAGAGACCGCCCGCCTCATGCGATTGGGCGTCCAGCCCACCGACGACATCGACAAGTTCCACGGGCGCGACATCCGCGCCCGCGTCCGCGCCATCTGGAACGGCGAGAACTTTGACGAGCTCGCCAAGGCCAGCGGCAAGCCCGTCCCCGTCGCCGTCATCCTCGACAAGTCCAACCACTACGCCGAGATGGGCGGCCAGGTCGGCGACCACGGGCGGATCCTCGTCATGCGCGAGGCCGGCCCCGACGACGACACCCGCGGCGGCGGCGAGTTCCGCATCGAAGACACCCGCGTCTGCGCCGGCTACGTGCTCCACGTCGGCGTCGTCATCCGCGGCGAGCTCCGCGTCAACGACGACGTCCAGCTCGCCGTCGACAAGCACCGGCGCACCAGCGTCGCCGGCAACCACACCGCCACGCACCTGCTCAACCTCGCGCTCCGCCAGCACCTGGGCGACGCCGTCGACCAGAAGGGCTCGCTCGTCGCCCCCGACCGCTTCCGCTTCGACTTCACCTTCAACCGCCCCGTCACCCCCGAAGAGCTCGCCAAGATCGAGCACGACGTGCGCAAGCACCTCCTCGCCGACCTCCCCGTGTACGCCGAAACCGCGCCCCTCTACGTCGCCAAGCAGATCAACGGCGTCCGCGCCGTCTTCGGCGAGACGTACCCCGACCCCGTCCGCGTCGTCTCCATCGGCAACCCCGTCGCCGACCTGCTCGGCGACGGCGCGGCCCAGCTCTGGCACGACTTCTCCGTCGAGTTCTGCGGCGGCACGCACGTCGGCTCCACCAAGGAAATCGGCGGCTTCGCGATCATCAGCGAAGAGGGCATCGCCAAGGGCGTGCGCCGCATCAGCGCCGTCACCGGCGTCGCCGCCAAGGCCGCCGACGCCGCGGCCGACAACCTCGCCACGCGCGTGCGCCAGGCCGAGCACCTCGCCGACGAGGCGCTCGCGAACGAATCGGGCGAGATCGTCAAGGAGCTCGAGCAGCTCACGATCCCCTCGGCCCGCAAGCACCAGATCCGCACGATGCTCGCCGGGCTCCAGGACCGCGTGAAGGCGGCCCAGAAGAAGGTCGCGGCCCAGAAGGCCGCCCAGGCCGCGTCGTTCGCGCGCGACATCGCCCAGTCGGCGATCGCGTCGAACGAGCGGGTCATCGTCACGACCGTGGAGACCGGTTCGGACAAGGCCGCGCTCCAGGCCGCCGTCGCCACCCTCGCGCAGCTCTGCCCGAAGGCCGCAGTCATGCTCATCGCGCCCGACCACGACGACAACAAGGCGTCGCTGTTCGCGGCCGTCCCCGCCGAGCTCGTCGCCAAGGGCCTCAAGGCCGGCGACTGGATCCGCGAGGCGTCCGCCGTCCTCGGCGGCAAGGGCGGCGGCAAGCCCGACAGCGCCAGCGGCGGCGGCTCCGACCTCACCAAGCTCAAGGAAGCCATCGCCGCGGCCCGCCTGTGGGCCAACAAGAAGGTTCTTTGAGTGGGGTGCGGGTGCCACTACCGGCGGCTTTGAGCCGGTAGTGTTCCCCAGACGTCTTCTGCTCCCGACGGCGATCCCAATGACCCCCATCTCTCCCAACCCCGATCCCTCTCCACACTCCGACCCCCGCCTCGACATCCCCGAGGTCCTCCGCACGCCCGTGCGCCAGTCGAACATGGACCCGGTCACCGGCGACCCGGCCGCCGCTCACGGCACCGAGTCCACCATCGACGCCGCGGGCATGGGCCGGGCCTGGGCGATCGCGCTCGACTTCGTCTTTTCGGTGCTCGCCGGAGCCCTGATCGGCTACCTGATCGATCGCTGGCAGGGGTGGCTGCCCATTGGCACCCTGGTCGGGCTTGTCTTCGGGTTTATCTCCGGGTTCATCCGCATCATCCGTGCGACGCAGCGCCAGGAGCGTCAGGAACGCCTCGAGCGCGAACGCCGGACCCCGAAGCGCTAGAGCCCTTCCAAATCCAGTAAACCGCCCCGTGACGGCCGATGGCGGAGACTCTGGCCGGCCTATGGGATATCCTTCGGCCCCTTCAGCGGTCGTAATCCGGCAGGTGTGCCGTCGCAGGGCCCTGAACCCGGGAAGACTGCTCGATTTTGACCCCCCCGCCGGAGCGGAAGTGAACGATTCTCCCACCTCCTCGACGCCGCACTTCCCCAAGGGGCGGTACGCCGCGCTCATGGCGCCGGCCTGCGCGGCCGCGGCGGTCGGAGCATGGCTGGTCGCACGGATGATGGGCGGCGACACCTCGACCCAGACGCTCGCGGCCGCGTGCGTGGCTGCCGCGTCTGTCGTGACCTTCCTGCCCGCGCTGCTCGCGGGCAACACCAGGGGCGGCGGAACGAACTTCGGGGTCCTCGTGCTCGCGGCGTCGATGTCGCGCACGCTCATGCTGCTGGTGCTCGCCCTGGTCATGAGCGAGACCCGCGAGCTGGCAAGTCGCCCGTTCTGGATCGGCATCCTGGCGGGCGGTGGGTTGGTGTTGATCGTCGAGTCGTCGCTGGCCGTGATGTTCCTGGCCCGCCTGGAAAGACAACGAACCGCGGACCCCGTGGCCCGCTCTTAAGGAAACGGAGCACGCCAGAGCATGCTCAGTCAGTTCATCACTACGCTCGCCGCCTCCGACCCGAGCCAGCACGTTTTCAACCATCCGTTCATCAAGAACGAGAACGGGCTGTGGCTGTGGTCGGGAAACATGGGCAACCTCGTGCTCAGCGGCCTGATCCTGTGCCTCGGCGGGCTGTGGTTCGCCTCGAAGGTGCGGACCGGCCCCGCCTCTGAGGGCACGTCGCGGTTCACCACCAACAACCGGTTCGCGCACATGATCGAGGTCATCTGCGTCTATCTCCGCGAGGAAATCGCCCGCCCGCTGCTCAAGGACCGCACCGACAAGCTGATGCCCGTCCTGTGGACGATCTTCTTCTTCGTCCTCGTCAACAACCTGCTGGGCCTGATCCCGATCATGGACCTGCTCCACGTCATCTACAAGCCATGGCGCGAGGCCCACATCACCCCCGTCGGCGGCACCGCCACGCAGAACATCTGGGTGACCGGCGCCCTCGCCCTCATCGCCGGCGTCCTGTTCAACGTCGCGGCCCTCAAGCGCCTCGGCCCCGGCGGCTTCCTCAAGCACCTCACCGCCGACTCGCCCTGGTACGTCTGGCCCGTGATCTTCCCCATCGAGCTCGCCGGCCAGCTCCTCATCAAGCCGGGCGCGCTCATGATCCGTTTGTTCGCGAACATGACCGGCGGCCACGTCCTTCTCGCGGCCCTCTTCCTCTTCGTCGCCCAGGTCTGGGGCAAGGCCCTCTACCTCCAGGCCCCCATCACCCTGCTCTCGGGCCTCGGGGCCGTCATGATCAACTTCCTGGAGCTCTTCGTCTCGTTCCTCCAGGCGTTCATCTTCATGTTCCTCACCACCCTGTTCATCTCCCTCATGGATCACCACGACGAGCATGGTCACGAGCACGAGCACGACCATGCCCACGGCCACGAGCACGCCACTGCACAGCATGCGTGAATAACGGGCCATTCGCACGCCCACGTCTCACACCCCCCGCCGTGCGTGCCGGCACTCGTGCAAGTTCAGACAAAGGAATCGCAGAAATGACCACCAAGAAGCTGTTGAAGTCCTGCCTCGTCGGCGCTGCCGCCCTCGCCCTGATCCCGGCCGCGGCCCTCGCCGCCCACCCGGCCGCCCCCGCGGGCGCCGCCGCCGCCCTCCCGAACGTCGTCAAGGGTCTCGCCGCCATCGGCGCGGGTCTGGCGGTCATCGGCGGCGGCATCGGCATCGGCCTCGTCGGCAAGGGCGCCGTTGAGTCGATCGCCCGTCAGCCCGAGGCTGCCGGCAAGATCCAGATCAACATGATCCTCGCCGCCGCCCTCATCGAGGGTGCGACCCTGTTCGCGGTCGTCGTCGGCATGATCGCCGCCTGAGTTACCAGATCACACCGTCCCGCGCCGGAAGGCGCGGGGCGGGCTTCCTCAACGCCGGAGATCCAGCCATGACCCGCCGCAGCCGCTTGCTTTCCCCCATCCCCCTCTTCGCCGCCTTAACCGTGCTGCCCAGCCTCGCCTGGGCGGCCGACGACCACGCGGCCCTCAAGCCCATGCCCAGCGTGGACGAGGGCCTGATCACCGGTATCACCGCCCTGGTCGTCTTCGCGATCGTGTTCGCGGTGCTCGCCCTCAAGGTGTGGCCCGTGATCAGCAAGGCCCTCGACGAGCGCGCCGGCAAGATCCGCAGCGAGATCGAAGCCGCCGAGAAGGCCCAGAAGCAGGCCAAGGCCGCCCTCGAGCAGTACGAGAAGAACCTCGCCGAGGCCCGCGCCGAAGCCCAGAAGATGCTCGACAGCGCCCGGGCCCAGCAGCTCGCCATCTCCGCCGACCTCAAGGCCAAGGCCGACACCGAGCTCAACGCGATGCGCGACCGTGCCCGCAAGGACATCGACTCCGCCAAGCGGGCCGCCCTCAACGAGATCTACGAGGAGTCCGCCAAGATCGCCACCAGCATCGCGAGCAAGATCCTGCAGCGAGAGGTCACCCCCGGCGACCAGGCCCGCCTCGTCGAGGAATCCCTCCGCGAGCTCGCCACCGTCCGCAACTGATTTCCTGACTTTCGCCTCCACCTTCTGCCTTTCCCGATCCCTGGTCCCCGGCCCCTGGCCCCTGGTCCCCCCCATGCCCCTCACCCACGCCGCTCCCGACGCACTCGCCCGTGTCTACGCCAAGGCGCTGTTCGACCTGGTGCAGAGCCAGGGCGGCCAGACCGCCGTCGAGGCCGCGCTGGGCGAACTCGAGACCGTCCTCGAACTCGCGCGCTCCCAGCCCACGTTCGACGAGTTCCTCTCCTCGCAGATCCTGTCCACCAAGAACCGCGACAAGTCGCTCCGCGCGATCTTCGGCCCCTCCGCCACCCCCACCATCCTCCACTTCCTCCTCGTCCTCAACGAGAAGGGCCGTCTGGGCCACCTGCCCCCCATCGCCGCGGCGTTCGACGAGCTCGTCCAGCACGCCTTCGGGCGCGTCGAGGTCGACGTCTACACCGCCGCCCCCGCGACCCCCGGCGAAATCGACCTCATCAAGCAGCGCCTCCGCTCGGTCCTCAACAAGGAACCGGTCATCCACCCCTACACCGACAAGAGCATGCTCGGCGGGCTCAAGCTCCAGATCGGCGACCAGCTCATCGACGCCTCGCTCTCGACCCGCCTGCGCCGCCTGCGCGACAAGCTCGCCGTCGGCGGCCTCGCGGCCCTCCGCGCCAAGGCCGACAAGATCCTCGGCGACCCGTCGAACAACTGATTCCAGCAGAAATCGAACGCGGAGGACGCAGAGGTCGCGGAGAAACGCGGAGACAGACAGAAGCGGTTTGGATCAGAAGCTCGCGTTTCTGCAATCTAAACTGCTTCTGACTTCTCCGCGTCCCTCCGCGCTCTCCGCGTCCTCCGCGTTCTTCTTTCTCGAGAGAGTCCCATGCCCAAGCAAACCATCGACCGCATCCCCGTCTCCGGCAATCGCGTCCTCATGCGGGTCGACTTCAACGTCCCCCTTGAAGACCGCGGGGGGGGGAAGATCACCGACGACCGGCGCATCCGCGAGGCCGTGCCCACCATCAAGTCCGTCCTCGGCCGCGGCGGCGCCTGCATCTTGATGAGCCACCTCGGGCGTCCCGAGGGCAAGGGCTTCGAGGCCGAGTTCACGCTCAAGCCCGTCGCCGCTCGCCTGGGCGAACTGCTCGGCAAGCCCGTTGAGTTCCCCTCGAGCGACTGCACCGACGCCGCGGCCGAGTCCGCCGCGAAATCCGCCAGGCCCGGCGCCGTCGTCCTCCTCGAAAACGTCCGCTTCGCTCATGGCGAGAAGAAGGGCGAGCCCGAGTACGCCGCCAGGCTCGCCTCGTACGGGGACATCTACGTCAACGACGCCTTCGGCACGGCCCACCGCAAGGACGGCTCGATGTACGCCGTCCCCAAGGCCATGACCGGCAAGCCGCGCGTCGCGGGCCTGCTGCTCCAGAAGGAGCTCAAGTTCCTCGGCGATGCGCTCGCGCACCCCGCCAAGCCCTTCGTCGTCGTGCTCGGCGGCGCGTAGGTCTCCGACAAGCTCCCGGTCATCGAGAACCTGCTCCCCAGGACCGACGCGATCATCATCGGCGGCGCGATGGCGTACACGTTCCTCGCCGCCAAGGGCCTGAGGGTCGGGACCAGCCGGGTCGAGACCGAGATGCTCGGCGAGGCGAAGTCAATCCTCGACAAGGCCGCCGGCCTCAAGTGCGAGATCCACCTCCCCACCGACCACGTCTGCGCCACCAAGTTCGAGGAGAACGCCGCCGACGTCAAGACCTTCACCGACAACATCGAGGGCGGCTACATGGGCCTCGATATCGGCCCCGCAACCCAGTCGCGCTACGCCGGCGTCATCACCCGCGCCAAGACCATCGTCTGGAACGGCCCGATGGGCGTGTTCGAGTTTGCCGCGTTCCGCGCCGGCACGCTCAACGTCGCCAAGGCCATCGTCGACGCCACCGCCAAGGGCGCGACCACCATCGTCGGCGGCGGCGACTCGGCCGCGGCCGCCGAGGAATTCGGCCTCGCCAGCAAGTTCAGCCACGTCTCCACCGGCGGCGGCGCCAGCCTCGAAATGCTCGCCGGCAAGCCCTTCGAGACCGTCGAGCTGCTCGACAATGCGTAAGGTGCGTGGCATGCTCAAGCCGCTCTGGGCTTGAGCATGTCCGGACTGCCCCGCCATGTCCTCCCGCCCCCCCACCTCCCACACCCGCCGCGACCTCGCCCTCCTCGCGGCCCTGTGCCTCCTCACCTACCTCCCCGGCCTCACCACCCACGGCCTCACCAACTGGCAAGAAGCCCAACGCGCCGTCGTCGCCCGCGAAATGCAGGCCCGCGGCGATTGGTTGGTGCCGACCATCAACAACCACCCCTATCTCGCCAAGCCCCCGCTCATCTACTGGTGCCAGCTCACCCTCGCCGAACTCACCGGCGGGGTGGGGGGGCGCGTCGGGCTGCTGCACCTTCGCCTCACCGTCGCCCTCGCCGGCCTGATCGGCGTGCTCGCGACCTACCTCGTCGCGCGACAGCTCCTCGACGACGATGACCCCGCTGCCGCCCTCCCCGCCCCCACGCAGACCCCCGCCACCACCGCCGACTGGTCGCGCCTCGCCGCTCTGTGGGCCGCACTCAGCCTCGCCACCGGCATCCTCTACGTCCGCTCCAGCCGCATCGGCGAGCTCGACATCCTGCTCGTCCCCTTCGTCGTCATCGGCATCGGCGCGATCGCCGCGGCATGGAGAACCCACCGCACCCGCGCCCGAACGAACTACCCCGCGATCCTTCTCGCCGCAGTTTGCGCCGTCGGCGCCGCACTCACCAAAGGCCCGCCAGGATTGCTCACGCTGGGCTTGGCCGGCTACGGCGGCATCGCGCTGCACGCATGCGCGGGGGGGGGTGCCACTACCGGCCGCTCTGGGCCGGTAGTGCTCTTCGCCCGTCTCCTCTCCGCCACCACCACCATCGCCGCCTTCATCATCTCCTTCCGCCACGCCGACCCCGGCGAGTCGCTCTCCACCACGCTCATCGGCTCCACCCTCATCGCGATCACCATCGGCGTCCTCACGCTCGTGCTCACCCGTCTCCTCCGCCCGCCCCCCGCGCGGGAACTCTTCGTCGCCTACGCCCGCACGCATCCCGTCGGCGTCCTCGGCGCCGGTGCCGCGGCCCTGTGGTACTGGGGTCACCTCGTGCGCAACCGCGTCGGTGTGGGGGGGGCCGACGCCGCCCGCCTCGTCTCCGAAGAGGCCGAAGACAACCTGCGCCTGCTCGTCCCGCAGGCCCCGCTCAACAATCTCGAAGCCGCGGCGTTCGGCGTCGGCCTCGGCTCCATCGCCGCCATCCTCGCCCTCGTCTGGCTCATCAAGGACCGACCGCGGTTCGCGGGGGGGCGACCCGGCTGGTTCATCGTGATCGCCTGGGTCGGCCTGGGCCTCGCCGCGTTCAGCCTGCTGGGCAAGGGCGTCGGCCGTTACCTCACGCCCCTGTGGCCCGGCATCGCGATCCTCGGCGGGATGTTCCTCGCCGCCGCCCTCATCGATTCACGCCGCCCGCGACTGCTCCGCACCATCCTCGTCATCATCGTGCTCGCGCTCGCGCTCACGCAGTCCTGGTACTACGGCTTCGGGCGCGAGCAATACGACGCCGACCGCTCGCCACGGGCTCTCATCGCCGAGCTCCTCGCCGCGCCGCTCGCCATCGCACCCGCCTCCATCGCCACGTTCGAGTTCCGCACCCCCGCCCTCGACTACGAACTCGACCGCTGGGTGCAGCCCGTCGGCGACATGGGCATGCGCCCCGGAATGGCCGGCGGCGAATCCTGGTCGCTCGACCAGCTCCGCGACCACACTCGCACCCACGGCCCCGTCACGCTCCTCGTCCGCACCAGCGAGCCCACGAAGCGCGAGCCCGCCATCGAACGCCTCAGGGCCGCGGGTTTCGCCGTCGAATCCATCCCGACCACCGCGAAGTTCACGATCGACGCCGGCAAGGCCCCGATCGCCGCGGTCCGCGTCAAGTCCTCGGAATGAACGCGGAGGACGCGGAGAGCGCGGAGGAACGCAGAGAGAGGAAGAGCAGGATTGGATTGAAGCACGGAACTCGAAGCACTGGCTTCAAACCAGTTCTTCCCCGACTCCGCGTTCCTCCGCGCTCTCCGCGTCCTCCGCGTACCCGCCTTGTCAGCTCCGCCCGAACCGCCGCTCCAGCTCGCGCAAGCTCATCCGGATGCTCGTCGGCCGCCCGTGCGGGCAGTTGCTCGACCGTTCCACGCTCTCTCGCAGCTTGAGCAGCGCCAGCAGCTCCGGCTCGCTCATCCGGTCCCCCGCCTTCACCGCGGCCTTGCACGACATCATGTCGAGCACCTCGTGCAGCGCCTGCTCGGTCCCCGGCACAAACCCCTCCGCGTCCGCCCGCTCGAGCAGCTCCTTCGTGAACTCCACCGGGTCGACGCCGCGGTCGAACAGGAAGCTCGGGAACGCGTGCACCCCCACGCTCGACGGCCCCAGCGCCACCGCGTCCACCCCGATCTTCGCAAGCAGCGGCCGCAGCTCATCGAGCCGCGACACCACTCTCGACGGCACATCAACAACCGCCGGCGTCAGCAGCCGCTGGCTCTCGAGCTCGCCCCCCATCACCCGCCCCGCGAGATACTCAAACATCACCCGCTCGTGCAGCGCGTGCTGATCGATGATCACCAGCCCCTGCTCATCCTGCGTGACGACGTAGCTGTTGTGCACCTGCAGCACCGGCTTGGACGAGCCCGCATTGAACGGCGCGTTGAACGAGCCCGCGTGCGCAAGCACCGGGGGAGCGGTCGCCGGCACGGGCGTATCGCCGCTGGCCGCAGCGTCCGCCGCAACGGTCTCTGTTTCCGGCTTCACATCCCCCACCGCCTCACGCAACGCCTCGTACGTCACCGGCGCCGCCGCACCGCTCCCCGCCGCTCGCGTGTCAAACCGCCGGAAGAAATCGGCGAGAGCGGCCGCTGCGTTCTCCGGCGAAGTCGCCGCGCCCGGTCCCAACAGGGAACCGTCCGCCCCCGCGTCGAGCGTCCCCCATCCCGGTGCTTGCGCACCCGGGCTCGTTCCATTCCCCCCCCCAATCGCCACCGTCAGGTCCGCCCGCTTGAGCGCCTCCCGCACCGCCCGCAGCACCACCGTGTGCACCAGCGACTGGTCGCGGAACCGCACTTCCTGCTTCTGCGGGTGCACGTTCACGTCGACCGCGCCCGGGTCCATCTCGATCATCACGACCGCCGTCGGCCACCGCCCCGGCTCGATGAGACCGCGGTACGCCTCCTTGATGGCGTGCTGGATCGTCCTGTCACGCACGGGCCGCCCGTTCACGAACACGTACTGGGCCTTGGCCGTCGCCCGCGCGATCGAGGGGCGCCCCGCAAGCCCCCACAACGCGACGCCCCGCGTGTCGTCGAACTCGTCCGCGTGCACCTCGAGCAGCTCGCCCTCGAGCTCGCGCCCCAGGATCGCGACCGCCCGCGCCCGCGGCCCGTGCCCCGCCGCCAGCTCGAGCGCCTTCCGCCCATCAATCACCAACTCGAACCCCACCGCCGGGTGCGCCAGCGCAAGCTGCTCGACGATGTCCGTGCTGTGCCCCTGCTCGGTCGTCGGTGTGCGAAGGAACTTTCGCCGCGCGGGCGTGTTGAAGAAAAGATTCCGCACGCTGATGGATGTGCCGATCGGGCCCGCCGCGGGCGCCGGGTCGCTGATCGAGTCCCCCTCCGCCTTGATCTCCGCGGCCCCCGCCTGCTCGCGCGTCCGCGAGCGGATCGTCACCCGCGCCACCGACGCGATCGACGCGAGCGCCTCGCCCCGGAACCCCATCGTCGCGATGCGGTCCAGGTCGTCCGCCGCCGAGATCTTGCTCGTCGCGTGCGGCGCCAGCGCCAGCCGCAGCTCGCCCTCAGGAATCCCCGCGCCGTCGTCGCTCACCCGCACCAGCTCGACGCCGCCGGCCTCAAGCTCGACGACGATCCGAGTCGCCCCGGCGTCGAGGGCGTTGTCGACGAGTTCCTTCACCACGCTCGCCGGGCGCTCGACGACTTCACCGGCCGCGATCTGGTTCACCAGCAGCGCCGGCAGGGCACGGATCGGGCGGCGAACAGGCGCGGGAAGGGCGGAAACAGCGTCAACCTCGGGCATCCCCCAACGGTAGTGCGCCCGCCCGGACGAGCCCGACGCGCAAGCGAGGGTTCCGCCCACCCTGTCGGTTACACCGCCGCCGCGATCGACGCCGCCAACGCCTTCCCCGCCGCCCCGTCCAGCTTCCCCGAAGGCCAGGAAATCCCCAACCCCGCGCCGCCCTCCGCCCCCACGCCGAACTTCGGGATGATGTGAAAGTGCACATGCATCACCGCCTGGTGCGCCTCGGCTCCGTTGTTCTGCAGCACGTTGTACGCCGTCGCCCCCGTCGCCTTCATCACCGCCCTACATAGCCGCGGCAGCACCCGCCCGATCGCAGCCGCCGCGTCATCGCTCAGCGTGTCGAGCGTCACCGCCGGCTCTTTCGGCACCACCAGCGTGTGCCCGCGCGAGAGCGGCCCGATGTCCAGGAACGCGATCACGTGGGCGTCCTCGTACACCTTGTGGCACGGGATTTCCCCGGCGATGATCTTCGCAAAGATGGTCATGCGGCAACGGTAGTCGGGGATGCAAACCCTCGCTCGCGCGTCGGGCTCGTCACCGTTCACCATTCACCACTCACCGCTCACTCGTTCTTCTTCCTCAGTTCCGACGTCAGCTCCCCCGCAAACCCCCAGTTGTCGAGCTCCACCTCGTCGATCACGATGTGCGTGTGCTCCGGCTTCTTGCTGAGCACGCGATGCAGCAGCGAGGTGATCTCCCGCACGATCTCCGCCTTCTGCTCGCGCGTCACGCCCGCCGTCACCCTGACATTGACATACGGCACAGCAGTCTCCTGACGGGCAATGGGCAATCGGGAATGGGCAATGGGGAGAAGGCTTCTGTCCACCCATTGCCTATTGCCCATTCCCCATTGCCTCCTCCACATCCAACCCCACATCCACGCTCACCGCCCGGTGCGTGAGCGCCCCCACGCTGATCCGGTCCACGCCGCTCGCGGCGATCGCCCGAATCGTCTCCAACCGCACGCCCCCCGACGCCTCGAGCTCGATCTTGAGCCCCGACCGATCCCGCATCTCGACGCCCCGCCGCATCTGCTCGGTCGACATGTTGTCCAGCAGCACGATCCCCACGCCACAGCCCCCCGCAGCGAGCACCGCCCCGAGCTGCTCGAGCCGGTCGACCTCGAGCTCGACGAACACGAGTGCTCGCTTCTCCGCCGCCGCGCTCGCCCGCGCCCGCTCCGCCGCCGCCTTCACGAACGCCGGCAGCTCGGCGTCGGAGACGCCCGCGATGTGATTGTCCTTGATGAGCACCCCGTCGAAGAGCCCCATGCGATGGCACATCCCCCCGCCGCACCGGACCGCGTATTTCTCCAGCATCCGCAGCCCCGGCGTGGTCTTGCGGGTGTCATAGACCCTCGCCCGCCCAGATCCGGCCGCGGCCACGTACGCCGCCGTGACCGTCGCCACACCGCTGAGCCGCCCGACCAGATTCAAGAACGACCGCTCGATACCAAGCACGGCCCCCACCGCCCCGCTCAGTTCTGCGATCGTCACCCGCCCGCCCGCGTCCACCCGCACCGCCTCACCGTCGCGCACACGCACATCGACCCGCACAGCCCCCCCCGCCGCCGGCGCGAACACCTCGCACAGCTCCCCCGCCGCCGCGAGCCCAGCCACCACGCCGTCGGACTTCATCACCAGGGCCGCGCGGCACGCCTTCGCCGCCGCACCGGGCGGGAAACACGCCTTCGCCGTCACATCCCCGCCCGCCCCCAGATCCTCATCCCGCGCCACCTCCAGCAACCGACGCACCAACCCGGTGCGCGACAGCTCGCGATAGAGCCCTTCCAGCGACAGCGCGTTGAGATCACCCATCGCGCGATGCTAGCAAAGTCCCGGGACGCCGGACCTGAGTCTTCGAAGGTCCGGGTTCGCGGCGCCCGCCAGCGACAACCCCGCCCGGAGCGCAAATAATCCCCCAATGGCCAACCCCACCCCCCTGCTCCACGGCAAAGTCGCCCTCATCGTCGGCATCGCCAACGAGCGTTCGTACGCGTACTTCATCGCCCAGTCGCTCATCGCCCACGGCTGCCGCTGCGCCTTCACCCACCTCCCCGGCGAGAAGAACGAGCGGCGCACGCGCCGTGCCGTCGAGAGCCTGGGCGTCAGCGGGGGGGGCGATCCCTGGCTTACGCCCCTCGACGCCGGCAACGACCTCGACATCGACGCGGCGATCGCCACGTTCGAGCAGTCGTTCGACCGCCTCGACGTGCTGGTCCACTCGATCGCCTTCGCCGAGCGCGACTGGCTCCAGCCCGGCAAGTTCGTCGACACGCCCCGGGCGGCGTACCTCCAGGCGATCGACATCTCCGCCTACACGCTCGTCGGCATCACGCGCCGCTGCCGTTCGCTCCTCGAACGCGGCGCCAAGGCCGGCGGCGGCGCCTCCGTCATGGCCATGTCCTACTACGGCGGCGAAAAGGTCGTCCCCGGCTACAACGTCATGGGCGTCGCCAAGTCGGCCCTCGAGACCTCGGCCCGCTACCTCGCGTGGGACCTCGGCCCCGCGAAGATCCGCGTGAACGTCATCTCCGGCGGCTATCTCCGCACGCTCGCGTCGTCCGCCGTCGGCGGCACCGACACGATGGGCGAGCACTCGGCCACCCGCGCCCCGCTCCGCCGCGGCGTCGAGGGTGAAGAGGTCGGCAAGACGGCGGTGTACCTCGCCAGCGACCTCTCCAGCGGCGTGACGGGCGAGACGCTGTACGTGGATTGCGGCGTGAACACCGTGGGGCTGTAAGAGCCCAGAGCGGCAGCGACGGGCCACGGCAATCTCCACCTCGAAACCCACGTCCCCGTGGCCGGGCGCTGCCGCTTCCGGCTCTCATCAAACCGCGCAAACTCTGCCGCCCACGGACCCGTACACGCTGTGATTTCCGGGGTTTCCGGACCCGATGCGTAGAGCCCCGGTCGTTCATCAGCCGAAGAGACAGGTATGTCCACGATGGGCACCAGCGTCGCCCAGTCGGTTGCCGGAAGCCAGCAGGCCCAGCAGGCGGCGACCGCGCGCCCGGCGAAGGCCGACGCGGCCCGCGAGCGGCGCGTCATCCGCACGGGTGACCAGGTCGAGCTCACCACCGAACTCATCGACGCCGTGCACGATCCCTCGAACGCGACGGACGAGCAGCCGCGTCAGCAGCAGCAGCAGCACCAGCAGCCCGACGCGAAGCCGGGCGATGAGTCGCCGCCGGCGCATATTGACCTTCAGGCCTGATTGGGTGGCATGCTCAAGGGCTTTGCCTTGAGCATGTTCCGGCGCCGAGCAGAAGCACATGCTCAAGCCCAACGCGGCTTGAGCATGCCACCCAGCTCGCAGGCGTTCTCACGCCGCGCTGCGGTGCTCCCGGTCGTACTCGTTCCGTGCCCGATCGGCGCCGCGCACGAGGCGTGCGAGCAGCGCCTTCATCTGCGGGCGCTGGCGGAGCCAGCCGGTGTGCTCGATGTCGGCGAGCAGGTCTTCACGCAGGAACTTCATCGAGCTGCCCCGAACGCCGGACCAGAGCATGGCGGCCCCCGCCGCGATACGCCCCAGCGCCAGCGCGTCGCCCGAGCCCAGCTCGAGCTCGCTCATGACGAACGGGAACGGGTCGACCGTGGCCCGCTCGTCAAGCTCGATCAGCCGGTTCACGGCCCGCACCATCGCGTCATCCACAACATGCGAATCGCCCGACCCCGAGCCGGCGGCAGCGACCACGCTCGCCAGCGACTGGAGCACCAGCTGCGGCTCGCGCGGCAGAATGTTCACGGCGGCCTCGACGAGCCGCACGCGCTCGCCGGGCGCAACGCCCATGCCGCGCCCGACGATCCACGCCGAGCCCACGCGGGCGGCCACGCGGCGCGCCGGGCTCTGCCCATCGCTCGACGCGGCCCAGCGAAACGCTTCAAGAATCATCTCGTCCGCGGCCCGCTCGGCGGGTGAGGCGTTCAGGCCCATGCCCGCGCCGGTGCCGAAGATGGCCGTCCGGCGCAGCGCCGCGGCCGCCGCGGCGAGCCCAGCGATCGCGGGAGCGGACTCGTTGTCCACGCGGGTGTTGCCCATGGAGACGCCCGCGGGATCAAGGCGAGCCGGGAAGACGCCGGCGTAGTTGAACTCGTCGGGACGCCCCCAGTCGATCCACCCCGCGCCCGAGCCGTGGTGCGGCGTGATGACCTCGAGCGAAGGCTTCGCGCGAGCGCCGGGGCCGGTGGCGCGGCGCAGCGTGGCGTCGCAGGGACGAAGGCGATCGCTCCAGCGGCGCTTGCGCGGCTCGGGACCGGGCTCGAGGGCGTTGTCGTTCAGGGTGACCCACTCGAAGCGGACGCCGTCGAGGGGCGTGAACCGGGCCGCGGCGTCAAGGATCAGCTCGCGTTCGTCGGCGGGCAGGTCGAGGCCGATGCGGATGATGGTGGCGCCCGAACGGCGCTCGGCCCGCGATGCCGGGGCGGCGGCTCCGATGTCGCGCGAGGTGTTCGGGCGGTCAGCACCGCCGGCTCCCCCACGCCGGAAGCGGTTGAGGAGCGAGCTTGCCGAGGAGGCGGAGCCCGCGAAGTTCGGCAGCGCGAAGGTCGGCGCGGAGAACCGCCGCGCCCGCGTGAGGCCCAGCACGCCGAAGCCGGCCATGATGCCCCAGACGCCCACAGGCAGGCCGAGCCAGGGCGTGGCGACCCACGCGGCCCCCAGCGAATAGGCCGTGACCGCGAAGGCGCAGGAGGACAGGCAATAGGCGCTCCACGGCCCGACGGACGTGGAAACAGGGACGGAGTCGGACCGCTGGTCGCTCGTATCGCTCATGGGCAAGTGCATCGGACGCGGGACGGAGCAGGCTGAGCGCGGCGGCGCGAAGAACACGAACGGCGGCTTGCGCAGGCCGAGCGCGGGGAGTGCGCGGCCGGATAACCGGGGACAAGAGCCCGGAGCGGCAGCGACGGGCCACGGCGACAACGGTGCGCGCGGGGGCGTCGGATCATCGGGCGATGATCTTTTCGCGCGGCGACGTCGGCGTGGCCAGTCGCTTCCGCTCCTGGCTCTTATCGAAATGCTTCTCACGGGGCGTTGGGTCGGTCTGGACGGGGCAACGCGGGCGTGAGCGACCGGGGCGGTTGTAAGGCGCCGTCGACCGCGGAGGGGCCTCGTATTCGCCTGGGCGCTTCAGGTCTCGGCGTGTGACCGACCGGTGGGTGACTAGGCCACCCCCCGTGCACGTCGAGACCCAAGACGCTTTGACGAATGCGTGGTCCCTCTATAGAGAGGGGTGTGAAGGCGCATTTGTGCGCACAGAAGTGATACATACCGAGGGGGTGAAAGACGGAAGTCGTTGGGGGGGCGGGAGATAAAAATCTGAGAATTCCGATCGGGGGTGTCTTTCGAGGTGCGGTTTTGCGCGCGCAAATGCGCACTTGGCACGTTTTGTGCGCGCGGAAACGGTCAGCGAAGGGGGGATGTTCCTTCGCCCCTGCCGGGGCGAGAGAGGAAGGCAGAGAAGGAAGAGGGGCGGGACTTTCCACGGGTTGCGCTTCGGCCGCCTGTCGGCGGCCTGCGCTCCACCCGTGGCGACATTCGGGCGCCCCTGCGGGGCGAAGACAGTGGCGGGTGCGGCCCCAGACGACCGCGGACCGGCGGAGCCGCGGGCGGGGGCGAGCGAGGGTGGGTGCGGCGCGGTATCGTGGGGGTATGAGGCCATCGATTCGGGCGTGTGCGGGATGGGCGGCGGCGGGGCTCGTCGGCTTGATGGCGACGTCGTCGCACGGAGCCCTGCGGGCGCCGGAACCACCGGTCGACGCCGTTCCGCTCGCCAAGGGCGCCCCGCCGTGGACCGAGACCGCCGCGGAGAAGGACGCCCGGATGGCGTGGTGGCGGGCGGCCCGGTTCGGGATCTTTATCCACTGGGGCGTGTACTCGCGCCTCGAGGGCAAGTGGGAAGGCAAGGAGATCCCCAGCGTCGGCGAGTGGATCATGGAAACGGGGAAGATCCCCGTCTCGTCCTACTGGCGCGAGGCCGAGGCGTTCAACCCGGGCGCGTACAACCCGCAGGAGTGGGCCGACCTCTTCGCCAAGGCCGGGGCGAAATACGTCGTCATCACCAGCCGCCACCACGACGGGTTCTGCCTCTGGGACTCGAAGGTGAGCGACCGCGACGTGATGAGCGTGGCGGCGAAGCGCGACCTGCTCATGCCGCTCAAGCAGGCCGTCGAGGGCGCGGGGCTCAAGTTCGGCCTCTACTACTCCATCCTCGACTGGACGCACCACGACTACACCGGCCGGCGTGCCTGGAACGACCTCCACAACGCGTACAAGCCCGACCCGGACAGGTTCGAGCTCTACGTCACGGCCCAACTGCTCGAGATCATCCGCGGGTATGACCCGGCCGTGGTGTGGTTTGACGGGGAGTGGGAGGACGCGTGGGACCGCGAACGCGGCCTGCGGATCGGGCAGGTGGTTCGGAACAACGCCCCGCGCGCGATCGTGAACAACCGCTTCGCCAAGGGGCGGCGCGGCATGTCGGGCATCCACGCTCCTTCCGACGTCGACGAGGGGGACTTCGGCACGCCCGAGCAGGAGATCCCCAAGCGTCCCATGCCCGGCGTCGACTGGGAGACCTGCCTCACGATGAACGACACGTGGGGGTACAAGGCCAATGACAAGAACTTCAAGTCGTCGCGCGAGCTGATCCGCACGCTCGTCGACGTCGCAAGCAAGGGCGGGAATCTGCTCCTCAACGTCGGCCCCGACGGCGAGGGCCGGATCCCCGAGACCAGCGTCAAGCGCCTGCTCAACATGGGCGAGTGGCTCGCGGTCAACGGCGAGTCCATCTACGGCACGCGGGCCGGGCCAATCTCGCGGCTCCCCTACGGCCGCACGACGCAGCGCGACGGCGTGGTGTACGTGCACATCTTCGACTGGCCGTCGGATGGCAAGCTGCCGGTGCCGGGGCTGCGGAACGAAGTGACCGGCGCGCGGATCGTCGGGTCGCCCGACGCGAAGCTCAAGTGGTCCACAATGGAAGACGGGGTGTGGATCGAGCTGCCCTCGGCCGCACCTGACGCGGACGACACCGTCATCGCCGTGAGCATCAAGGGCGCGCCCGTCGTGGTCGAGCCTCCCAAGGAGAAACCCGCCGACGGCTCCATCGTTCTCGTCGCCGAGGAGGCCGCACTCGAAGGCGAGCAGATCGGCCTCGAGCGCAAGGACTCCGAGCACGACAACATCGGATACTGGCTCGACCCCAAGGCGAGCGCCACATGGTCGGTCGACCTTGCCGCCGACACCGAGTACGACGTCTCGCTCGTGCTGGCGTGCCAGCCGGGCTCGGCGGGGGATGCGTTCGAGGTAGTGATCGGCAAGTCCGTCGTCGGCGGGACGGTGCCGTCGACCGGCTCGTGGGAAGAGTTCAAGCGGGTGGCGGTGGGCCGGGTCAAGGTCAAGGGTGGAAAGACGAGCGTGATGGTGCGCCCGGCGCCGGGCAAGCCGCTGAAGCACGCGCTGATGAACCTGCAGGAAGTCCGGCTCACGCCGGTGAAGTAAAGGTGACGACGATGAGCAACCACACGAACTCCAACGGAATCGCCGGCGTCTCGCGGCGCGGATTTGTCAAGGCGGCCGCCCTTGCCGGCGGGGCCGCGGCGGCCGGCGGCTTCGGCCTGCCCACCCCCACCGCGCGGGCGTCGATGCTCCGGCGCGCCGGCGCGGGGAACAGCTCGATCAAGGTCGGCGTCATCGGCTGCGGCGGACGCGGCACCGGCGCGGTCGTCAACGCGCTGGAAGCCTCGCCGGACACGCGCCTGCACGCGATCGCCGACGGCTTCATGGACAGGATTCTGACATGCCGCGAGGAGATCGAGCAGCTGCCGCCGGAGATGGTGGCGCGGTGCCCGGTCGACCCGGAGAACGTGTTCGTCGGGTTCGACGCGTACAAGAAGCTGCTGGCGACGGACGTCGATCTGGTGATCCTGGCGACGCCGCCAGGGTTCCGGCCGATCCACTTCGCTGCCGCGGTCGAGGCGGGCAAGCACGTGTTCATGGAGAAGCCGGTCGCGGTGTGCCCCGCGGGCGTGCGGATGGTGATCGACGCGGCCCGCAAGGCCAAGGAAAAGAAGCTGAACGTGGTGTGCGGCACGCAGCGCCGCCACGAGGCGTGCTACCTCGAGGCCATGAAGCGGATCGAGGGCGGCGCGATCGGGCGCGTCACGGGAGCGAGCGTCTACTGGAACCAGGGCGGGCTGTGGATGCACAAGCGCCGGCCCGAGTGGACCGACGTCGAGTGGCAACTCCGCAACTGGCTCTACTTCGACTGGCTCAGCGGCGACCACATCGTCGAGCAGCACGTCCACAACCTCGACGTCGCGGCCTGGGCGATGAGCTTGGGTGCAAGTGAACCGAACAGCGTGTGGCCCGTCAAGGTGAGCGGCATGGGCGGACGACAGTCGCGCACCAGCCCCGACTACGGGCACGTCTTCGATCACTTCAGCGTGCAGTTTGAGTACGCCGACGGGCGGGTGGTGAACTCCTCCTGCCGTCAGGTCGACGGCGCCGACGGGCGCGTGGAGGAAGTGATCAACGGCACCGAGGGGCGGGCGATCCTCTCCAGCGGTCGCGCCAGGATCGAGGGCAAGACCACCTGGCGCTGGGACGGCGCGCAGGAGAACCCGTACGTCGCCGAGCACAAGGACCTGGTCACCGGCATCTCCGGCGGCGTGTACATCAACGAGGGCGAGCGGATCGCGCACTCGACGATGATGGCCGTGAGCGGCCGCATGTCGGCGTATTCGGGCAAGGACATGGTCTGGGAGCGTGTGCTGAAGTCGCCTTTGGACCTGAGGCCGAGCCCGACGCTGGCGCTGGGCCCGATGCCGACGCCGCCGGTGGCGATTCCCGGCAAGACCGGGCAGAACTGGTAAGAGCCGGATGCCACTACCGACGGCTTTGCGTCGGTAGTGCTCCGCGGCGGACCAAGGACCCGCGCACTACCGGCCGGAGCGGCCGGTAGTGGCGCCCATCCGGCTACAGCACCTTCTCGATCGTGCCGACCGCCTTAAGCCCGTGCCCCGTGATCGCCACCGCGATCTCCCCCTGCACATCCGCAAGCTCATCGAGCGCCGCGAGCGCAATCGCACTGGTCGGCTCGATGAACAGCCCCTGAGCCATCGCTCGCTTGAGCGTCGCCTTCGTGCGGTCGTCGGACACCGTGACGAAGCGGCCCCCGCTTGACCGCACGGCCGCGAGGCACTGGTCCGCACGAACGGGCGTGGCGATGGCGACGCCCTCGGCGATCGTTTCGCCGGTCGGCCCGGGCGCCTTTCCGGCGAAGGCAGCGGCCAGTGGCGCACACGATTCGGCCTGCACGGCGATCAGCTTCGGCACGCGATCGATCACGCCCGCCCGACGCAGGTCCTCGAACCCGATCGCGCAGCCGAGCAAGAGCGTCCCGTGTCCGGTCGGGATCACCACCGCGTCGGGCGCCCGCCAGCCGAGCTGCTCGACGAGCTCGTAGGCGAACGTCTTGGTCCCATGGTGGAAGAACGGGTTGCGGCAATGGCTCGCGTAGTACACCGGGTCCTTCGGATCGGTCGCGGCCTTCCACGCCGCGTCGGCGGTGTCCTGGCGCGTGCCGGGCACCGTCACCAACTCGGCCCCGCTCGCGCGGATCTGCGTGAGCTTTCCCGGCGAGGTCGACTGCGGGCAGTAGATGCGGCACGCGATCCCCGCCCGGGCGCAGTACATCGCCAGCGACGAGCCTGCGTTTCCCGACGAGTCGTTCATCACCCGCGTGAGGCCGAGGCGTCTGGCATGCGACACCAGCACGGCGTTGCCGCGGTCCTTGTAGGAGCCGGAGGCGAACAGCGAGTCCATCTTGAGCTTTACGCGGCGCGCGCCGGTGCCCGTCCCTGCCTCAAACTCGACCAGCGGCGTCACCGGCTCGCCCAGCGACACGATGTGCTCGTCCCGCTCGATCGGGATCGCCTCGCGGTACCGCCACATCGTCATGGGGCGGCGGCGGATGGCGTCGATCGGGAACCGTGCTTCGAATTCGAGGTCGAGAAGTGCCTCCCCCCCACCGCCCGGGTGCCCCGGCGGAGCTTTGTCCGCCGGGCTCCGCCACACGGGCGTATCAACCGCAAACCGCCGCCCCGTCGTCCGACACACCAGCGCCCCTTCACCCGCCCGCCCAAGCCCGTGGTGGTGCGGAAGATCCGGCAGCGCCGCCACCGCGTCGATCTCTACCGCGTACCCGTAGTGCAGCAGCCCCGTCGGCACGATCGTCCGGGCCGGCGGCGTCTGCGTGTGGGCCGCGAAGAACTCCGCGTACGTCGCGTTCACGACCGGCCAGAGCCCGATGTCGGCCACGTAGACGTTGCACCGCAGGATGTGGGCCGGGGACGACCCCGCCGCCCGCAGCACGGCCTCGATGTTGCTCAGCACCCGGCGGGTCTGGTCGGCGACGTCCCCCGGCGGCGGGCCGTTGCCCGCGGGCGGCGGCGGGCCCAGGGCCGGATCGATGGGAATCTGGCCCGAAAGCCAGACCAGGCCGTCGTGGACGATGGCCTGCGAGTAATGGCCGCCACGAGGGGCTGAAGGGGTGTAGATGGGGCGGATGTCGGGCATGGGAAGGGGTCCAGAGGGCGGGGGCCAGGGACCGGGGATCGGGACCGGAACACTACCGGCGGCGGCCGCCGGCAGTGGCACCCGAAGCGGCACCCGATGCGACGGGCGGCAGTGGCATCCGGTGCTCGGGGTGTTGTAGCATCCGGGCATGAGCGGGAACGGTGAATCGGCAACGAGTCGGCGGGCGTTCGTAGGGGGCGTGGTGGGGGCAGGGGCGGCGGCCGCGCTCGCGGCGGGACGAAGGGGACAGGAAGCCCAGCCGGCGAACCCGGCCCCGGCGCCCGCCCCGACACCAACCCCCGCACCCGTTCCGGCTCCCGCGCCCGCGGTGAAGGCGCCGGCGAGTCCGCTCAAGGGGCGGCTGAAGCAGTCGGTGTGCCGGTGGTGCTACGGGAACATCGCCCTCGAGGAGCTGTGCAAGAGCGCGGCCGCGATGGGGATTCTGTCGGTCGAGCTGCTGAACGAGAACGAGTGGTCGATCCCGGCGAAGTTCGGGCTGACGTGCGCGGTCGCGAACGGGCCGACGAAGATCGGCGAGGGGATCAACCGCATCGAGTCGCACGACGCGTTCGTGGCCGAGAGCGAGCGGCTGCTGCCGCTGGTGGCCGCGGCCGGGATCCCGAACATGATCGTGTTCAGCGGTAACCGGGGTGGGATGGATGACGTCACCGGCCTGAAGAACTGCGCGGCCGCCCTGAAGCGCATCACGCCCGCGGCCGAGAAGGCCGGCGTCACGGTCATCATGGAGTTGCTCAACTCCAAGGTCGACCACAAGGACTACATGTGCGACAAGACGCCGTGGGGAGTCGCCCTCGTAAGCGAGGTGGCGTCGGCCCGGTTCAAGCTCCTCTACGACATCTACCACATGCAGATCATGGAGGGGGACGTGATTCGGACGATCACGGACAACGCCGCGGCGATCGCGCACTATCACACCGGCGGCGTGCCCGGGCGGCGCGAGATCGACTCGTCGCAGGAGTTGAATTACGGCGCGATCTGCCGTGCGATCGTGGGGACGGGGTACACGGGGTTCCTGGGGCAGGAGTTCATCCCGAGCCGTGATCCGATGACGAGTCTGGCGGAGGCGGTGGCGATCTGTGATGTGTGAGTGGGAAG
>CAZMCC010000026.1:0-39671 GCA_964564695.1 uncultured Phycisphaeraceae bacterium
TCGCGATCCCCGGAGTCACGATGTGAGTCACGGACTTACGCAGCGCTCAGTATTCCGCTGAGGAGTTGGTGCCAGCATCCCAGCACGTGCTCACCTTTCCTGACTACGTGCGCAACCCTCTCATGAATATGAACACGTTTATCGCCTTGGTAAGGGCAATGAACACCTATGGGGTAATCCCCAAGGTCGAGTAGGCGCCGAGCCGCCGCTACGTGTTCTCCACGTTTTTCTGGGCGTACCCTCCCACCCCGATGGACCTCAGCACGCTCGACGCCATCCAGTCCGAAGCCGCCGCGGCACTCTCCGCCGCCGCCGACGCCCCGGCCCTCGAAGCCTGGCGCACCGCCTACCTCGGCAAGTCCGGCAAGGCGACCGCCGCGCTCGGTGAGCTCAAGAACGTTCCCAAGGACCAGAAGCCGGCGTTCGGGGCGAAGGTGAACCAGCTCAAGGCGGCTCTTGAGGCCGCGTTCAAGGAGCGGGCGGAGTCGCTGGGCGCCGGCGCGGCGCCCAAGGCGGCCGGCCCGATGATCGACCTCTCGGAGCCGGGCGTGCTCGGGTCAACGGGGCTGGGGCGGCGGCACATTCTCAGTCGCGTTCGCGAGGAGCTTGTCGAGGTCTTCGCCCGCATGGGCTTCGAGGTCGCCCGCGGGCCGGAGCTTGAGGACGACGAGCACAACTTCGTCAAGCTCAACATCCCCGCGGCCCACCCGGCCCGCGACCCGATGGACAACTACTACGTCGACGACCCGGCCCGCACCGAGCGGCCGCGGATGATCCGGAGCCAGACGAGCACGGTGCAGATCCGCGTGATCGAGGCCGCGGTCGCTGCGGCGAAGGCGGCCGCCGCGGCCGATCCCGAGGCGGCGCCCGGCGGGCTCACCGACCCGATCAAGATCATCTCCCCCGGGCGCGTCTATCGCCCCGACACCGTCGACGCCACGCACAGCTTCATGTTCCACCAGATCGAAGGGCTCTACCTCGATCGGAACGTGAGCATGGCCGATCTCAAGACGTGCCTCTTCCAGTTCGCCAAGGCGTACTTCGGGCCCGAGGCCCAGGTGCGCCTGCGTCCCAGCTACTTCCCGTTCACCGAGCCCAGCGCCGAGGTCGACCTGCGGGTCCGCCTCCGGCCCGAGACGCCGCTTCGTTGGATGGAGCTGGGCGGCTGCGGCATGGTCGATCCGGCCGTGCTCGAAATGTGCGGCGTCGACCCCGAGACCTGGACGGGCTTTGCCTTCGGCTTCGGCATCGAGCGCCTCGCCATGGGCAAGTACGGGATCCCGGACATCCGCATGCTCTTCGAGAACGACCTGCGGTTCCTGCGCCAGCTGTAAAGCCGGGCCAGCCCCCTCGATACCTTGACACCATCGGGCGCCTCGCCGGTACAGTTCCCCCATGTCCCAATACGACCCACGTGTCACCAGCGAGTCGGTTCCCCCGTCCTTCTCCACCCCACCGACCGAGCCGCCGCCGGCGCCGTTCGACGAGGCGAAGAGGTGGCCCAAGGTCGTCGGCATCATCAGCATCGTGTGGGCCGCACTCGGGCTCATCTGCACGGCCTGCGGCGTCGCCGGGATGTTCATGAACTCCCAGGGGCCTAACGGCCAGCCGCTCCCGGCTGAGTTCCGGCCCAGCCCGCTGCAGCTTGGCGTCATGGGCATCGGGGCCGTGCTCGCCCTGATGCTCCTGGTCGCGGGCATCATGCTCGTCTCGCGCAAGCGGGCGGCCCGCCCGGTGTTCATCGTCTACAGCGTGCTGGCGATCATCGTGGGGGCGGTCGGCATGTACGCGGCCGTGAAGCAGCAGCAGGCGCTCAGCGCCTGGATGGCCGCCAACCCGACGGATGAGATGGCCAAGATGATGGCAAAGCCGGCGATGAAGGCCATCCAGGGCACGATCATGATCGTGAGCGTGCTGCTGTCGTTCGGCTGGCCGTTGTTCTGCCTGGCGTGGTTCGGCATGGTGAAGCGGAACGCCGCCGAGATCGACGCGGGCGTCGATGATTCTGTTGTCTGAAGAGGTCGGCGAACACACCCGGCCCCCCGGCCCCCGCGAACGGCGCGGCGCCCCAATTTCGGGAGCATTCATGAATATCCGCGTCGTCATCCGCTGCGTCCTCGCCATCGCCGCCGCGGCGAGCGTCCTGTGCGCCTCGGCCCGCGCCTCGGGCGGGCCGCACGACCTCTGGTACGTCGTCGAGCTCGCCGGCCAGCGGGCCGGGCACATGCACATGAACGAGTCGGTGCGCGACGGTCTCGTGGTCACCCGCACCGAGACCACCCTCGCCATCAAGCGCGGCGCGGGCGACGAGCTGACGATCGTCTACACCTCCGAGTTTTCGGAGACCCCTGACGGCAAGCCCGTGAAGTGCGTCACCACCCAGTCGCTGGGCGCGGCCCCGATCACCACCACCATCCGTTTCCTGCCCGACAAGGTCGAGCAGACCGTCACGGCCGCCGACGGGCGCGCGACGGACACCACGCTACCGCTCCCCGAGGGTGTGTGGCTCACCCCGGCGGCGGCCGGTGAGTTCATGCGCAAGCGCCTCGAGGCCGACGCGAAGGAGATCGTCGTCCGCACGCTCGAGCCCTCGATGGGCATGACGCCGATCGTCACGACGCACAGGGTCCTCGAGAAGACCACGGCCGAGGCGCTGGGGCGGACCGTTCCCGCCTTCAAGGTCTCCAGCGTCGTCGACCGCATGCCGGGCATCACGAGCGAGAGCTCTATGGACCTGTCGGGCAATGCCATCCGCGTCACGATGAACATGGGCGGCCTGCCGATGACGATGATCGCGGCGGACAAGGCCCTGGCGCTCTCGAAGGTCGACGCGCCCGAGCTGATGAAGAGCACGCTCGTGAAGCCCGACCGCGTGATCCACGAGCCGCGCACGCTGCGGCGGGCGGTGTACATGCTCTCGGTCGACGCGGGCGACCTGACGACGATCCCCAGCGCCGGCCCGCAGAAGGCGGTCACCGTTTCGCCGCGCGAGGTCCGTGTGACGGTGGATCTTGATGGCGTCGAGCCCGCGGATGTGAGTGCGAAGGACCGCGAGCTGGCGCTGGTCAGCTCGACGCTCATCACGTCGAGCGACGAGCAGGTGAAGGCGCTGGCCGCGAAGATTGACCGGGCGGCGAACGCCACGCCCGCGGCGCGGGCCGAGGCGATGCGCAACCTCGTGTTCGCGCACATCCGCAAGAAGAACCTGGGCGTGGGCTTCGCCTCGGCCGCCGACGTCGCGCGGACGAAGGAGGGGGACTGCTCGGAGCACGCCGTGCTGCTCGCGGCGATGCTGCGGGCGGACGGGATTCCTTCGCGCGTGGTGAGCGGGCTGGTGTACGTGGACGAGTTCCTGGGCTCCTCGGGCGTCTTCGGCTACCACATGTGGACGCAGGCGCTGCTCGAGGACAAGGGCCAGACCCGCTGGGTGGACCTGGACCCGACGCTCGGCTCGCTGGGCGTGTTCGACGCCACGCACATCGCGCTGGTTCACAGCTTTCTCGACGACGACGGGGCCATGAACTCGATGGTCTCGCTCGCGGGCATGCTCGGGCGCCTGAAGATCGCGGTGGAGGAGCCGAAGAAGTGAGCGGCGTTCCCGGCGATCCGGCCGACCTTCCCCGCCTCCCCGCGCGCCCGCCCGAGGGGCACAAGGGCACCTTCGGCACCGTCGGTGTGCTCGGCGGGTGCGCGGCCGGTGAAACCCACATGCTCGGGGCGCCCGTGCTCGCGGGCCTTAGCGCCCTGCGGGCCGGCTGCGGCAAGGTCAAGGTCGGCGTGCCGTCGCCGATCGTGGACGCGGCGCTCGCGGCGGCGTTCGAGTGCACCGGGGTCGCGATCCCTGTCGACGAGAGCGGCGCGATCGTCGCGCACGAGGCGGCCGCGGTCGTCGACCGGCTCTCGGGCGAGTGCGGGGCGATCGTCGTGGGTCCCGGCCTGGGCCCGCCCAGCGAGGGGACGCGGGCGCTGGTGCTCCGCACGGTGCAGTCGGAGGACGCGTCGATCGTGGTCGACGCCGATGCGCTGAACGCCATCGCCCAGACGCCGCAGATCACGCGGGATTTGCGGGCGGCCGCGATCTTCACGCCGCATCCGGGCGAGTTCCGTTCGCTGTGCCGCGGGCTCGGGCTCGGCGGCGACCTGGGGCTCGATCGCTCGCGCGAGGACGCCGCGGCGGCCCTGGCCCAGCGACTCGGGTGCATCGTCATCCTCAAGGGGCAGAACTCGGTGGTGAGCGACGGGGCTCGGACATGGGTCAACCCGTCCGGCCACGTCGTTCTCGCGACCGCGGGCACGGGCGACGTGCTCGCCGGCCTGCTCGGGTCGCTCGCGGCCCAGTCGACGGCCGGGAAGTGGGGGATCAGCCTCTTCGACGTCGCGTGCCTGGGGACGTACATCCACGGGCGCGCGGGCGAGAACTGGGCCCAGCGCGGGGCGGCCTCCGGGATGCTCGCGCGCGACCTCGTTGATGAGTTGCCGGCGGCGTGTGCGACGATGCGTGCCCGCGGTTGATCGGGCTATTTCTCGCCGCGAAGCGCCTTGAGCGCCTCGGGCCCGCGCTCGCGCCACGTGTCGGCGTTGGAACGGTTTGGGAAGAGCTTGAGGTCGAGCTTAGGGTCGGTGCTCGTGATCGAGCCGTCCTTGTTGACGTGCACCTTGGCCCGGACGGGCTTGATGTCGGTGAACAGATCGGCCGCGGACCTGGCGAACATCATGATGGCCTGGCACGCGGTGATGCGATCGAACGACCCGAAGGTGTCGTCGCGCGCCTGCACGGCCCGGTGAGCGTCCGTGCCCAACATGTCGAGCGGCTTGAGCGCCTCGATGCCGTCGGTCACGATCCGCTGGAGCCGCTTGGCGAGCGCGTCGGAGCGGGCTTCGAGGGCTTTGAACGACGTGATCTGCGCGTCGAGTTCGACGGGCGTACGTCCGGGCTTGGTCGCCGCGGTGTACGCGGCCTGCGCGTCGGTGGCGAGGGCCTTGGACTCGGTGTCGAGCTCGGCGAAGAACGGGTTGAGGAGCGGGGCCGTGTCGACGGTTGGCTTGGGCGCGGGCGGAGGGGGGGATGCCGCGGCCGCCGGCACGCGCGTCGACGGCACGGCGGTGCTCGGCGCGGGGCCGCCGGTCGGCGGGGTGGGGGGGGCGGTCGGTGCGCGACCCGCCGATGAGCCCGGCGCGGGCGAGGTCGAGCCGGTCGGGCCCGACGACGCGGCGGTGGGCCACGGTGCGGGAGCCTGCGTGCCCCACGTGACAAGGCCCGACATGATCAGCAGACGCGTCGCGGTGATGAACAGGAGCACGGCACCGACGGTCGCGTTGAAGAAGCGGTCACGCCGTCCGCTCACGAACCACGCCACGAGCCCGAGCACCCCGGCGACGAAGATCGGGAAGACGACCAGGATGCCGATCATCCTGGGTGTCGAGAAGCGGAACCGCCCGAGGTTCAGGATGACCTGGGCGACCGCCACCGCGACGAAGACCAGGAGGATGACCACCGTCGTCGGCGAGATGCCGAAGCCCGAGCCAGGCGCCGGGGGCGTGGCGTGGGCGAACGAGATTGGGCGTTGGCCGGGCGATGGGCGGGGCGGCGTGGGCATGCGTCCAGAATACTTGGCGGGCCTGAACGTGGCGAATTCGTGCGGATCCGGTCCCCCGCACCCCCCCTCGCACCCCCCGAAGCCCTTTACGGACGGGACCCCTGCCAGCTAAAGTCGGTCCATGCCAACCGTGTACCCGTTCCGCGCCGTCCACTACACCAAGCTCGCCCCCACCGCCGCCGGTCCCGGCGATGTCTCCGACGTCGTCGCTCCGCCGTACGACGTGCTCGACGCCGACGGGAAGAAGGCGCAGCTGGCGCGGAGCGCGAAGAACATTGTTTCGATCGACCTGCCGCACATTCCGGCGAAGGAGCTGGGACCGCCGTCGGCGTACGCAGGGGCCGCGGCGGCGCTCAAGGCGTGGCTCGCCGACGGCACGCTCAAGCGGGCGGACCAGCCGCTCATGTTCGTCTACCGCGAGACGTTCACGTTCCAGGGCAAGGAGCACCAGCGGACGGGCATGGCCGCCACAGTCGAGGTCAAACCCTTCGGTCCGCACGCGGGCGGCGGGATCCTGCCGCATGAGGAGACGTTCAGCGGGCCCAAGGAAGACCGGATGGCGCTGATGAAGGCGACGAAGGCCCAGATGTCGCCGATCTTCGGCCTGCACCAGGATGAGCACGGGCGGGCGACGGCGCTGCTCGGGAAGATCATGTCGAGCCGCAAGCCCGACGCGATCGCGAAGACCAATCCCGGCTTCGGCGGCGACCTGCTGCACGAGATCTGGATCATCGCTGACCAGCCGACGCAGAAGGCGTACGCCGACGCGCTCGCGGGCGAGGATGTGTTCATCGCCGACGGGCACCACCGGTACACGACGCAGATGAACTACGTGAAGGCGCTCGAGGCGAGCGCGCCGGGCGGGAAGCTGGCGGCGGATCACCCGGCGCGGCGCTGCATGTTCGTGCTCATCGGGATGTCCGATCCCGGAATGGTGATCGGGCCGACGCACCGAGTGCTGGGCGGGATGGGCGGGTATTCGTGGGACAAGTTCGCGAACGTCGCGGGCGAGCACCTCAAGATGGAGCCCGTCAGCGGTGGTGTGCGCGAGCTGCACGCGGCCCTGATCGCCAAGCCCGGCGAGGGACGCCTCGGCCTGTGGGACTTCGCGGGCAAGAAGGGGTTCATCGCGACGCCGACGACCCCCGACCCGCTCGCGCCCCAGTTCCCCAAGCAGACCCGCGCGTGGCGGACGCTCGACGTCGCGCTGTGCCAGTATCTCATTGTGGAGAAGATCTGCCAGCCCTCGCTCAACGGCGGCCAGCCGGTGAAGTGGGCCTTCCCGCACTCGATCCAGGAGGTCGAGGACATCGGCGCCGGCCACGAACGCGGCTCGGGCGGCGGCAAGAGCTTCATCCCGCAGCTCGCGGTGATCGTGCGTCCGACGCCGCTGGAGGCGGTGCGCGAGGTGAGCCGTGCGGGCGAGCTGATGCCGCAGAAGAGCACGTTCTTTTATCCGAAGCTGGCGACGGGGTTGTTTGTGAATCCGTTGGAGTGAGGCGTGGACGACACGACGGCCAAGATTCTCGAGGTTCTTCGGACCGCGGGGTTGGAATTGGAAGCCGGATTGAGCGAGGCGGAGCTCTCGGACACCGAGCGCACGTTCGGCTTTCGCTTTCCGCCCGATCTGCGAGCGCTGCTCGCGGCCGCGCTCCCCGAGGGGTGGGCTGATTGGCGGCGGCGCGTCGAGGTCCTTGGGAACGGCGAGGTGAAGCCGATCGAGTGGGGTCTCGACTGGCCGATCCGCGGCACGCTGTTCGACATTGAACACAACGCGTTCTGGTGGGAGAAGTGGGGTCCCAAGCCCGCTTCACTGCCCGAAGCGTTCGTGATCGCGGAACGGTCGATGAGATCGGCGCCCAGGCTCATCCCGTTGTTCTCGCACCGTTATATCCCGAGTGAGCCCAGTGTTGCGGGCAACCTTGTGCTCTCGATCCATCAGACGGACATCGTTGTCTATGGCGAGGACCTGCTGGACTACGTATGTCACGAGTTCAACCAGCCGAGACCGGCGCGCGAGATGAACGAGTCGGCCACGACGTTGCCGTACTGGGGCGGCTTTCTCGAAGCGGCGTGGAAGGCGCGGTATGAGAGTGATGACGAAGGCACGGATTGACGCCGAGCCGTCAATCCGTGGCACGTTTATCGCTTGTACCCAAGCGGATGCTCCACAAACGCGTATACCTCGCGGAGGACGGTCATCCCCAGGAACCCGCCGAGGGCGAGCAGGCCGAGGATGATGGCCTCGGTGGTGTACCACTGCCCCAGCATCCAGCCCGTCGCGTAGAGCGCGATCCACAGGGAGCCGTAGCGGGCGACTTTCTCGGCCGCACGTGGGCCGGGGCCGAGCAGGCTCACCTTGCGGTACGCCGTGAGGATGTAGAGGGCGACGAGCACGAGGGCCACGGCCCCGGCGAACGGCTGGACAAACTCGGGCCAGATCCCGCCGTGGCCCGAGTTGCGATGGATGCCGAACGCGAAGATCACGGCCGACCAGAAGAGCCATCCGGCGACCGCGGCCGCCGCGGCCCGGCGGCTGATCGGCGGCACCTTGCGCCCGAGCACGTGGGCCGCCGCCGCGACGCCCAGCGAGTGCGTCATCACGAGCCACACGGGCCACACGAACCGGAGCGACAGGTTCGGGATCACGGCCTGTCCGGCGTAGATGAGCCCGAGCGCCACGAGCCCGACGCCGGGGACGAACTTCCCCGCCGCGTTGAAGAACACGATGGCCGCGGCGATCACGATCGTGAGCACCACCGCCTGCACGCCCAGCACGGACGCCCCGAGCATCGCGATCAGCAGCGTGCCGGTGATGAGCGAGATCGCGGCCTCGGCGCTGAGGCGACCGGACGCGAGCGGGCGCTCGGGGTGAAGCTGGCGGTCGCGCCGGACGTCGAGCAGGTCGTTGAGGGCCGCGGCGAAGGCGAACAGGCCGAGTGCGTTCACCGCGCCGGCGGCGAGCAGAGCCCAGGTGGGCTGCGACCAGAACGCGGCGCCGGCGCCGGGCTCGAGGTCGATGCCGGCGCGTCGGGTCCAGAGGATGACGAACCAGGCGTTGGCGACGGCGGCGAACGCCGTGCTCACGCGGGTGAGGTGGAGGATGGGGCTGAGGCGGATGAAGAGCCAGCGCACGGGCGGCATGATACTGGCTGATCCGAGCCTCCCGCGCGAGCGGGAGGTCCTTTGCGTCCGAACGTCCAACACCTCCCGCTTGCGCGGGAGGCTCGGATTCGGGCGCATACGATCCCTTTGATGTCCACCCCCGCCCAATCCAGCCCTGCCGACGCCGGCGCTGTGGCCCCGCCGCCGATCGCGGTGGTGGTCAGCCGCTACAACGCGACGATCACCGACCGGCTGCTCGAAGGGGCCATTGAGGCGTACGGGCGGGCGGGCGGACGGCGCGACGCCTTGACGGTCGTCGAGGCGCCCGGGGCGTTTGAGCTGACGGTCCTTTCGCGGGCCGCGGCCGCTAATTCCCGCTTTGCGGGGGTCGTCGCGCTGGGGTGTGTGATCCAGGGGCAGACTCGGCACGACCGCTACCTTGCGGACGCCGTCGCTCACGGGCTGACGCAGGTCGCGATCGCCTCGGGCAAGCCGGTCGCCTTCGGCGTGCTCACGGTTGAATCCGCCAAGCAGGCCAAGGCCCGCGCCGGCGGGTCGCACGGCAATAAGGGATACGACGCCACGATGGCCACGCTCCGCTCCCTCGCCGAAATCCAGCGACTGAACGACCCGAGCGGGCGGGCCCCGCTTTGGGCCCAGCTTCTCAACGGAAGCTCACCCGACAAGCTCGCGGGCGGCGATGCACAGGCCGCGCCCGCTGACGACGGCGCGGTGGAGGCGGGGATCTGATGGCATCTTCGGCACGAGAAATCCGGCGTTTGGCGTTCCAGCTGCTGTTCCAGCTCGATGCGGCGGGTGCGCGGACCGAGGCCGACCTCGACGCCGTCCGCGCGGGGCTGGTCGACCGTGAGGAGATCACCGAGGCCCACAAGGTTCGGGCCGTCGAGCTTGCGTGGGGCGCGTACCAGGCACGGTCCGCCGCGGACAGGGAGATGCTCACGCTGGCGCCCGGGTGGCCGGCCCACCGGCAGGCCGCGGTTGATCGGGCGATCCTGCGACTGGCCCATTTCGAAATGACCAGCGCCCGCACCGAGGCCAAGGTGGTGGTGAACGAGGCGGTCGAGCTCGCCAAGGAATTCAGCACCGAGAAGTCCCCCGCGTTCGTGAACGCGCTGCTCGACAAGGTGCTCAAGCGCCTCGCGGCCGCGACCCCCACGACCCCCACGGCCCCCCCCGCGAGTGCCGCCGCCCCCGCACCGGAGGGCGCCGGCTGATGGGGCTGTTCAAGGCGGTCGTATCCAAGCTCAAGCAGGGCCTGGGCAAGACGCGCGAAGTCCTGCTCATGGACGTTCGCGACCTCTTCGCCGGTCGCCAGCTCGACGATGCCCTGATCGACGAACTCGAAGTCCGGCTGCTCAAGGCCGACCTGGGCGTCAAGGCCACCACGAAGCTCGTCGAGTCCCTCCGGGCCGATTACAAGGCCAAGAAGATCCTCAAGGGCGACGAGGTCGTGCCCTATCTCAAGGCCCAACTCCGCCAGATGTGGCCGGCCGAGGAACGCGGCCTGCGGTTCGCCGCCAGCGGGCCCACGGTCATCCTCATCACCGGCGTCAACGGCGCCGGCAAGACCACCAGCATCGCCAAGCTGAGCGCCAGCATGAAGGAGGACGGCAAGAAGGTCCTTCTCGCCGCGTGCGACACCTTCCGCGCCGGGGCCGTCCGCCAGCTCGAGATCTGGGGTGAGCGTCTGGGCATCGAGGTCGTGAAGGGGCAGCAGGGGGGTGACCCCGCGGCCGTCGCCTTCGATGCCTGCAAGGCCGCCTCCGCCCGGAACGTGGACGTGCTGATCATCGATACGGCTGGTCGCCTGCACACGCAGGACCCGCTCATGCGCCAGCTCGCCAAGATCAAGTCGGTGGTCGCCCGCCAGATCCCCGGGGCCCCGCACGAGACGCTCCTGGTCCTCGACGCCACCGCCGGCCAGAACGCCCTCCGCCAGGTCGAGGAATTCACCAAGGCCACCGAGCTCTCGGGCATCATCCTCAGCAAACTCGACGGCACGGCCAAGGGCGGGATCGTGGTCGCCGTCAAGGCCGAGAGCAACGTCCCGGTCAAGTTCGTGGGGGTGGGCGAACGGCCCGAGGATCTTGAGCCGTTTGACCCGGAACGGTTCGTCGAGGCGATGTTCACCGCGGACTGACCGGCCTTCATCCGGCCTTCGCGCACCGGCGCCATGAAGATCCCCCCGGGAACTCCCGTGGAATTCCCGCTATTGTCACTCGACCAATGAGCGAGGCCATCCCGACAGCCCGCGACGATGCGCCCACCAATCCCGCCCCCGGGCTGGGCGAAGTCAGCCTCCCCGGCCCCGTCTGGCGCCAGATGCTCATGGTCATGGAGCGCATGGCCGCCTCGAGCGACCTGGGCGAGGTGCTCGGCGTCATCATCGACTCCCTCCGCGACTGCCTTAACGCCGACCGTGCCAGCGTCTTCCAGTACGACAAGGCCCGGCATGAGCTCTTTGCCGAAAAGGCCCACGGCGTCGACAACTCCCTCCGCTTCAGCGCCGACGCCGGGCTCGCGGGCGAGGCCGTGCGGTCTCAGCGGATCGTGCTGGTCCCCGATTGCTACGCCGACGCCCGCTTCAACCGGGAGATCGACCGTCGTACCGGCTACCGCACCCGCTGCATGCTCTCGATCCCCCTCATCAGCTTCGACGGCGATCTCGAGGGCGTCGCCCAGGTTCTTAACAAAGGCGGACGCGAGCCCCTGGGCCCGGACGGCCAGCCCCACCCCGCCTTCGACGCCACCGACGAGGCCATCGCCCGGGGCATCGCCTCGCAGGCGGCCGTGGCTATTCGCCGCGCCCGGCTTCTCGAGGCCGAGCGGCTCAAGAACAAGATGCAGCAGGACCTGCGGGTCGCCCGGGCGGTCCAGCAGTCGACCCTGCCCCCCGAGCTGCCGAAGGTGTCCGGCTACCACATCGCCGGGATGAACCAGCAGGCCGATGAGACCGGCGGCGACACCTACGACGTCATGGCCATCGACCGCCCGGGCACCCCGGCCCAGTTGCTGGTCGTCATGGCCGACGCCACGGGCCACGGCATCGGGCCCGCCCTGTCTGTGACCCAGGTCCACTCCATGCTCCGCATGGGGATGCGGCTGGGGGCGCCTCTCGAAGACATCGTCTCGAACATCAACGCCCAGCTCGCCGCCAGCCTGCCCCCGGGCCTGTTTGTGACGGCGTTTGTCGGCCTTTTGGACACCGGCGCGGGGACGATGCGGTATGTCGCGGCCGGCCAGGCCCCGGTCCTGGTCTACCGGGCCGACGGCACGGTCGAGGAGCGCGACGCGAGCGCCCCGCCCCTGGCGGTCGACCTGAACTTGGATCCGGACGCCGTGCAGGAGCTGAGCCTCCGCCCCGGCGACGCGTTCGTGCTGCTGAGCGACGGTTTCTACGAGCTTCGGAACCCCGCGCGGGCCCTGTGGGGGATGGCGGGCGTGAACGGCGCGATTCGGCGTGGGCTGGAAACGGCCCGCGACCCGAGCGTCGACGGGGCCGAGGCGATCCTGCGGAGCCTGACCGAGGGCGCCGCCGCGTGGGCGCAGGGGTGCCCCGCGGACGACGACCAGACCGCGGTGATCGTGCGCCGGATGGCGTAAGTGCTGTCGGTTGCGCCGCTTCGTGGCGGGGCGCGCCGGTGCGGGGGTCGGGGGCAAGCACGAAATCTCGGAGTTTTTTCATCCGTCGTCCGGTTTTCCCGCGAAAAACCTTGCCAAATCGTCCCGCGCGGGCTTGAATGTCGTCCGAGGAGCGGTTACAAAGCCGCGAAACCCATTTCGGGCGCGGTGTGCCCGGGGCCTCATGGAGAACCACATGGCGAAGAAGACGATGGCGAAGTCCAATGGCAAGGCGGCCGCGAGCAGCAAGCCCAAGAAGCTTGGCGCCGCTGGCAAGGTCCGCACGAAGGGCGAGTTCTTCAGCACGCTCGCTGAGCAGAACATGCTCACCCGCAAGCAGGTTGCGGGCGTGTTCGAGAGCATGTCCCAGCTGATCGCGGCCGATCTGGGCAAGAGCGGTCCGGGTGTGGTCAACGTCGGCGGCCTGATGAAGGTCACCGTCGTGCGCAAGCCGGCCACCAAGGAGCGTGAAGGCATCAACCCCTTCACGAAGGAGAAGATCACGATCAAGGCCAAGCCCGCGCGGAACGTCATCAAGGTCCGCCCGCTCAAGAGCCTCAAGGGTCTTGTCTAAGGGTCTCGTCGAAGTCGACATCCGTCGATTCTGACTGATTGATCCAGAGAGATAGAACTCTCACCGCCGCCGGGATTACCCGGCGGCGGTCGTTTTTGGGGATCTCAAGGCCCGTTCTCCGCCAGATCCACCACCACCTTCTCCACCCCTTCGATCACCCTCGCCATCCGGTCGTAGTCGAGCGTCGCGATGAGAAGGAAGAGGATGGCGAGGCGCTTGAGGGCCCAGCGGGAGGCGAGTTGGAAGCGGCGGGGCGGGGCCGGAGGAGAGGTCGCGGGTGTGGGCGCGTCAGGCATGCGTAGAGGAAGATACGCGAACGCGGGGCCTATTGATTCACGGCGGAGGCGGAGGCGGCGCCGGGCCCCATGGCTCCAACCCGCACTCAGAACATCTTTGAGAATCCGCCATCAGCGGATACAGGCACCCGCGGCACAGGCCCTTGGCCCGCGTGATCCGGAGTCCTTCCGCCATGGCGAGCCGGCGCACCCGAGCGATGTTCCAGGACATGAACAGCAGCATGCAGGTAAACATGGTGAGCATGAGCATCTCATTGCTCGCCCACGCCATCCCCGACCGGCTCTTGATGAAATGCGCAACTCGCGCGGAGAAGGCGACGATGACGATACTGGCTACCGCGAAGGCCGCGAACTCGCGGAGCAGCCCGTGAAGCGTGCGCGTGCCGTGACCGGCACGAACGAGCCGAATGACGTCGAGCAGCGAGTTCATCGGCTTCGTCACCTCCACCGTCGACTCACGGCGTCTCGACGCTCGAGGGATATGCGTGTCCGCATTCCGGGCACTTCGAGGCTTTCGCGGCGATCGGATAGCCGCATCGGGCACAGATCCGCTCATCCTTGACGATTCTGTTTGCTTCCACGAGGACGGCCTTGCGGGCCATGAACGCCATCCAGCCGAACAGGGCCGCGATAAAGATCCAAGTGGGAGTGATCGACAGGCCCGAGGCTACTTGCCATACGACGATACCAAGGCAGCCCACGCCAATGGCAAGCAGGAAGGGAATCGCGATCAGGCCCCTGCGAAGGTACTGGGTGTCCGGTCCACAACGAGCAAGCTTGATGGCCTCTGCGAGCGAGTTGACGGCTCGCGGTTGGCTCATTACTTCAACCCTGCCACAAACTCCGCGATCCGGCGCATCCCCTCCCGGATCTGCTCATCGCCGCACGCGAAGCTGATTCGCAGGTGCCGGTTGCCGCGGCCGCCGAAGTCGTCGCCGGGGACGAGGGCGACGCGGGCCTCCTCGAGCAGGGCCTCGGCCATGGTGACCGCGGAGGTGATCTTCTTGCCGCCCTTGCTGGTCTTGCCGAAGTGGCTCGAGACGTCGGGGAAGAGGTAGTACGCGCCGGTGGGGCGCGGGCAGGTGAAGCCGGGGATCTTCTGGGCGAGCCCGTAGATCAGCTCGGCACGCCGACCGAACGCGTCGCGCATCTTCGCGATCTCGGCGTCGCACTTCTCGAACGCGAGCTTGATCGCGGGGAGCGTGAAGCTGGTCACGTTCGTCGTCATCTGGCTGATGAGCTTTTCGCACGCCTTGGCGAGCTGGAGGCCGAAGTCGCCCTGGCCGGCGATGTAGCCGGCGCGCCACCCCGTCATCGCGTAGGACTTGCTCAGGGCGCTGATCGTGACCACCCGCTCGGCGATCTCGGGCATCGAGCCGATCGAGAAGTGCTCGATGCCGCCGAAGATGATCTTCTCGTACATCTCGTCGGAGATGACGACCAGCTCGGGCGCGACCGTCTTGGTCTGCTCGGCGATCACCCGGCCCAGCGCCTTGAGTTCGTCGGGCGTGTACGTGGTGCCGCAGGGGTTGCTCGGCGAGTTGATGACCAGCACCCGCGACCGCGGCGTGATCGCCTTACGGAGCTGCTCGGGCGAGATCTTGAACTCGGTCTCTGGGCCCGTGTCCATCTCCACAATCTTCGCTCCGGCGAGCTGCGCGATGGGGTCGAAGCTCAGCCACGCCGGCACCGGCAGCAGCACCTCGGCCGGGGCCTCGCCCGCCTTGGGCTCGTCGATGAGCGCCTGCATGACGAGGTAGATGCCGTGCTTGGCGCCGCAGCAGACGACGACGTGCTCGGGCGTCACCAGCGGGAGGTGGTTCTCGCGCTTGAGCTTCTCGGCGATCGTCTTGCGGGTCGGCATGTCGCCGCCGGCGGGGGCGTACTTGGTCATGCCCGCGTTCAGCGCGTCGATGGCGGCCTGCTTGATGATCTGCGGCGTGTCAAAGTCGGGCTCGCCGATAGCGAACGTGAGCACCTCGATCCCCTGCGCGGCCATCTGCTTGGCCTTCGTGTTGACCGAGACGGTGGCGGAGGGTTTGAGCAGACTCACGCGGCGGGAGAGGTGCATAGGCGGGAGCATATCAGCCGGATTTGGGCGCGGGTGATGCGCCGGACGGGGGCCCCGCGGTCCGCCTTTACCCCGGTGTGATCGGCACGACGGTGTACACCCGACGCTCAAGCCGCTGGCCAAGCAGTTGCAGCACCTGGGGCGCCAGCGGCCGCAAAGACTTGATGTTGTTGTTCCGGGCCTGCAGAAGCACCACGGGGATGGCGAGCTCCGACTTCGACTGCTGGTGCTGCATGTTGCGGTCAACTGTGATCATCACGTCGTAGTTCTTCCCGGCGGCCGCACGCAGCAGTGCGCCGTTGGCCAGCCCGTCCCATCCCTCCTCGCGCGCGGTGCCGACGTGATGGCCCGCGACCGCCGGTCCGAAGGAGCGGGGCACGCAATGGTCGAGGAGAACCCTCATGCGGCCCGGAGATCATGAAGGGCTGCCTCGCCGGCCAACTCGATTACCCGCAGGGCCTGCTCGCGAGTGACCCCCTCAAAGTCATTCAGGAACGTCTCGAGGCTTTCGCCGTCCTTGAGATAGTCAAAGAGGGTCTTGACGTGCACCCGCGTGTTCCGAAACGCGGGCGCGCCGCCGAGGCGTTCGGGGTCAACCCAAACCACCTCGTACCATGGATCGCCGGGCTTCAGGAGTTCCATGCCCGAATGGTAACCGGGCCGGTTCCGCCCCGGTTGATCCCCCTTCCCCCCGTCCCTACTGTTCACGTCAGGTTGGGTTTGAACGGGTCCCGAACGGGGCTCGCCCTTTCCACACGCTCTTGACCGAGGTAGAAGACCGGATGCTCTCCGCCGAACGCCGCAAGCAGATCGTCACCGACCACCGCCGCCACGACAAGGACTCGGGTTCGCCCGAGGTCCAGGTCGCGATGCTCACGCGCAAGATCCTGGAGCTCAACGGCCACCTCGAGGACCACAAGAAGGACAACCACAGCCGCCGCGGGCTGATCCTGATGGTCGGGCAGCGCAACCGGCTGCTCAAGTATCTCTCCAAGAGCGAACCCGGTCGCTACACCGACCTCATCGCCAAGCTCGGCCTCCGCAAGTAAGCCACTTCACGGACCCGCGTGGTGAAACACGCGGGTCCGATTGTTTGAATGGTTGGTCGTCGGTCCGTCTGGGTGGCAGCGGGCAGGCGGCAGCCCGTAGGAAGTTCAGTGGCACAGGCGTCCCGCCTGTGTTCCTACTCCGCGACCGGCTGCCCTCTGCCTACTGCCTCTGCGATTGACCGGTGGCCTCAAGGCAACCCGGCGTCGCCATCGTGCTCTTCAGGCCACACACCCAGGCCGGAGCGCAGCGGCGGGCCATAAGGGCGAACCACTCTCGCCCGGTAAGAAGGCAATGACTCACATCAAGGTTGAACGCGTCATCGGTGGACGCACGCTGACCCTGGAAACAGGGAAAGTCGCGAAGCTGTGCTCGGCGGCCGTCATGGCCCATTACGGCCAGTCGGCGCTCCTCGCGACCGTCGTCCGCGCGGCCCCGCGCGAGGGCCTGGACTTCTTCCCGCTCACGGTCGACTACCGCGAGAAGACGTCGGCCGGCGGCAAGTTCCCCGGCGGCTTCCGCAAGCGCGAAGGCCCCCCGAGCGAAAAAGAAATCCTCACCATGCGGATGATCGACCGCCCGATCCGCCCGCTCTTCCCCGAAGGCTTCATCGACGAAGTGCAGATCCAGTGCTTCGTCATGAGCCACGACGGTGAGAACGACACCGACGTGCTCGCGGGCACGGCCGCGTCCGCGGCCCTCGCCCTCAGCGATGCGCCCTTCGAGGGCCCCACGGCCACTGTCCGCGTCGGGCGCGTCCACACCGACGCCGGCCCCCAGTTCGTCCTTAACCCCACCGTCACCCAGATGGAGTACTCCGATCTGGACCTGGTGCTGTGCGGGCACAAGGACGGCATCAACATGATCGAGGTCGGGGCCGCTGAGGTCGACGAGGCCGGCGTGCTCGGCGCGATCGAGTTCGGCTACAACGGCATCAAGGAAATCCTGGCCCTCATCGACGAGCTTCGCTCGAAGGCCGGCGTCGAGAAGAAGATGGGCGAGCTCGCCCTGCCCCCGGCCGAGGTCATCGAGCATGTCGCCAAGCTCACCGAGAAGACCCTCACCGAGGCCCGGCGCATCAACGGCAAGAAGGCCCGCAACGACGCCGTCGACGCCCTGCTCAAGACGATGCTGGACACCCACTTCGTCGTGAAGTCCGATGGCACCTACGGCCAGTGGGCCGAGTCCGCCAAGCGGCGCGTCAACGCCAAGATCGCCTTCCGCAAGCTGGAAGAGAAGATCACCCGGCGCCTCATCGTCGAGAGCGGCCACCGCGCCGACGGGCGCAAGGCCACCCAGCTCCGCCAGATCATCGGCGAGGTCGGGATCTTCGCCCGCACGCACGGCTCGGCCTTCTTCCAGCGCGGCGAGACGCAGAGCCTGGTTTCGTGCACCCTGGGCACCGGCAAGGACGAGCAGATCGTCGACGGCCTGCTCCCCGAGTACAGCAAGAAGTTCATGCTGCACTACAACTTCCCGCCCTTCTCCACCGGCGAGGCCAAGCGCATCGCCGCCCCGGGTCGGCGCGAGATCGGGCACGGCGCCCTCGCCGAGCGCAGCCTCCTGGGCGTCCTGCCCAGCCCCGAGGAATTCCCCTACACCATCCGCATCGTCAGCGACATCACCGAGAGCAACGGCTCGTCGAGCATGGCCTCCGTCTGCGGCGGCTGCCTCGCGCTGATGGATGCCGGCGTCCCTATCAAGAACACCGTCGCGGGTATCAGCGTCGGCCGCTTCAGCGACGACAACGACCAGAACGAGGTCTTCGTCACCGACATCATCGGTGAGGAGGACTTCTTCGGCGACATGGACTTCAAGGTCTCCGGCACCCGCGAGGGCATCACCGGCATCCAGCTCGACCTCAAGGCCCGCGGCCTCACCATCGCCCAGATCGAGCGGATCTTCCAGCAGGCCAAGACCGGCCGGCTCGAGATCATCGACATCATGGAGAAGGTCATCCCCGCGCCCCGTGCGGAGATCTCCGTCCTGGCTCCCCGCCTGATCACCCTCCGCATCAACCCGGAGAAGATCGGCAAGCTCATCGGCCCCGGCGGCAAGACGATCCGCGGCCTCCAGGACAAGTACGGCGTCACCATCGACGTCGAAGACGACGGCACGGTCATGGTGGCCGCCCCCAACGGCGAAGCCATCGAACTCGCCAAGAGCGAGATCGAAGCCCTCGCCGAAGAGATCAAGGTCGGCACCATCTACACCGGCAAGGTTGTTTCCATGAAGGACTTCGGCGCCTTTGTGGAATTGGCCCCCGGAACCGACGGCATGTGCCACATTTCTGAGTTGGCCGACGGCTACGTCAAGAGCGTCGCCGACGTCGTCAAGCTCGGCGATGTCATCAAGGTCAAGGTGATCAACGTCGACGAGCAGGGGCGCATCAAGCTCAGCCGCAAGGCCGCGATGGCCGAGCTTGCTCAGCCCAACGCCTGATCGGCGATCTGCCTCGACATCCTTGACAGCAAGCACCCTAAACCAGTGGTCTTCCGAGACTACCGGTTTTTCTTGGCGAACGTGGACAGTGGAAACCGATTCTGGTAAGTTAGGAAATGTTGAGTGTCGCAGAATTTACAATTCCGCGGCCCCCGACGTTGTAACGCGGTTGGCGACGCAAGGAGTGAGGCGACGCCAAACCGAGGACGTCCTGGCCCCACGCGTCCCGCATTGGTTTGCACATTGTGTCCGATGGGTGCGAGAGACCCCATAGGAACGTGCAACGCGGGACGATCAGGATGACCGCGCAATGGATCACGGGACGGATCGAATCGTCAGCCAGATCGGCGTTGTGAAGTGGTTCGACCCCAAGAAGGGGTTCGGCTTTATCGTCGGCCCCGATGCCCAGGACATCTTCGTGCACTACACGAAGATCGAGGGTGAGGGGTTCCGCGTCCTGCGCGACGGCACGCAGGTCAACTACGACGCCGAGCGTTCCGACACCGGGTGGCGCGCCACGCGCGTCAAGCGACCCGACGAGCCCGTCGGCGAAGGCGTCTCGCCCGAGGGCGTCGAGGTCACCGTCCGCAAGGCCAAACCGGCCCTGCGAACGCCGCGGCGGTAGCGCCGGTCGGCGCGTCCCCTCCTTCCTTCTTCCGCGCTTGAGCGCGCCGTCGGTCGGCGTACCGTCGTCACTGTGCTGTGGTTCGGAATCGGCCTTCTGATCGGGGTGGTGGGCGCGTGGGCCGTCCTGGCCAGCCTGACGCGCCGCGCGCTGCGCCGCGTCCGGGCCGCGGAGCGCCGGGCCCGCTCGGCCGAGCGGATGGCCGAGATCGGGGCGATGACCGGGGGCCTCGCGCACGAGATCAAGAACCCGCTCTCGACGATCGGCCTCAACGCCCAGCTCCTGGCGGAGGCGATCGAGGACTCACAGGTCGACGACGCGCAGCGGTCCCGCATGCTCAACCGCGTCGGGGCTCTGCGGCGCGAAGCCGAACGGCTGCGAGAGATCCTCGCCGACTTCCTCGAGTTCGCCGGCCAGATGCGCCTCGACAAGCGCCCGACCGACCTCAACGCCCTCGTCACCGAGCTCGTCGACTTCTTCACCCCCGAGGCCCAACGCCACAACGTCCGCCTCCGGGCCGAACTCACGCCCGGCGAGGGCGGGGTCCTGACCGCCACCGTCGACCCCAAGCTCATCAAGCAGGCCCTGCTCAACCTGATGCTCAACGCCACGCAGGCGATGGACGCGCACGCGGCCGGTGCGGAAAACGGGCGGGCCAGCGAACTCATCCTCCGCACGTCGTCGGCCCGCGAGCCGGACGGTGACGGTGACGGTGGCGGTGGCGGTGGGGGTGGGGGGCGTGGGGGGCGTGGGGGGCGTGGGGGAGGGGAAGTCGCCCGCATCGAGGTCATCGACACCGGACCGGGCGTGCCCGATGATCTCAAAGAACGCATTTTCACGCCCTATTTCACGACCAAGTCCGGCGGCTCGGGCCTGGGCCTGCCGACGACACGCCGCATCGCCGAGGAGCACGGCGGGCGCGTCGAGCTTCACAGCGAGCCGGGGACGGGGTCGGCGTTTGCGGTGGTGGTGCCTCGCTAAGAAGAGGACTCACCGCAGAGGCGCAGAGGACGCGGAGGAAGACATTCACCACGGAGGACACGGAGATCACGGAGAGAAGAGGAGATTGGACTTGAATCCAAATCTCAGGGTCTGTCTCCGTGTTCTCCGTGTCCTCCGTGGTGAATCTTCTTCTTCGCCTTCCTCTGCGTCCTCTGCGCCTCTGCGGTGAGTCTTCTTCCTATTTCCGCAGCGCCCGGCGTGCCATCCGCTGCTGCACCGCGAGCATCATCACGGCGCCCAGCACCGCCACGCAGCCGCTGGCCCACTGGCCGGCCTTGAGCACCTCGCCGAACAGGAAGTAGCTCGCCACCGCCACGATGAACGGCTGCAGCTGCATCACGCCCGACGACACCGCGACGCCCAGGCGCGCGATCGAGATGTAGTAGAACACGTGCCCCAGCGCGATCCCGATCACGCTCGAGAGCAGCAGCAGCCCGAACTGCTCGAGAGGGAGGTCCAGCGCCGCCGCTCCGTGCCGCTTGCCAAGCACGAGCATGAGCGTGACGATGATCGCGGCGGTGTACTGACTGATGGCCGCGAACGCCAGCACCGGGTGCATCCCCGTCATGAACCTGCGCACACTGAGCGCGTAGCTGGCGAACAGGAGTCCCGACCCGATCGCAAGCGTTACCCCGACGGTGGTCGCCCCCTCGATCGGCTTGCCGAGCAGAATCGTCCCCGCCGCCCCGAACGCGACCATCACGAGGCCCGCGATGTACCACTTGGACCGGATCACCGCGCGCTCGCCGGGAAACAGGATGAACGCCCCGAGCGCGACGAACGCGATCTGCGTTCGCAGCCCGAACGTGGCGAGACCGGGGTTGATCTTGTAGAAGGTCAGCGCGAAGGCGACCTGGCCCAACGTGTTGAACAGTGCCGGGACGAGCGCCGCCTTCCACAGCCCCTTCGGCAGCTTGCCGCGATGCCACGCCACGAGCACCACGGGCAGCCACACCAGCGCGCTGAAGCCGTAGCGCCACCCGTTGCTGGTCCAGTGGTCGATGTCGTGGGAGAAGTGCTTGATGAACAGGGGCACGCTCGACCAGCCCAGGAGCGTGCACAGCACGGTGACAACGCCGGCCGTCTGCGAGAGGGGCGGCGCCATCGCGGAAGTGGGCTGGGGCTGGGTCGACATGAAGGGTTCGATGGTAGATGCCGCACGTTCGTCTTTGTGACGCGGCGTGCATAGGATTCCGCACGATTTGCCGGTGGCCTCAAGCTTTCGCCCGCGCACGGTGCGCATAACACGGCGGGAGATCTGGGAATCTGCTGGCGCCGTCGCGAGCGTTCACGCCGTGAACGACTGTCGTCGACGGATTTGCCCGACCCAGTTCGGCCGCCCGAGCACCGATCAGTCCAAATTGGACCGTCCCGTTGAGGACAAGTGATCGGTTCAGGAAGAGCCTGAACGAAATGATCGCCCGAGCGTGCGCGCACACTGTGCGTCGCCGACGCTCCGGCGACGGAGATTGTGGAGCACGATGCCCTTTGCGAAACTGAAGTTGAACGAGTCCATTCTGAAGGCCCTCAAGGACGAGGGGTACGAGACCCCGACCGCCATCCAGGCGAAGGCCATTCCCCCGATCCTCGAAGGCAAGGACCTTCTGGGCTGCGCCCAGACCGGCACGGGCAAGACCGCCGCGTTCGCCCTTCCGATCATCCATCGCCTCAGCGATAGCGCCCCGCACGATGCGGCGCACCCCGCGGTCGCGCCTCGTGCGGGCAAGTCGCCCCGCGCCCTCATCCTTTCGCCCACGCGCGAGCTCGCCGCACAGATCGGCGAGTCGTTCGCCGCGTACGGACGCCACGCCGGCCTCCGCGGCGCGGTGATCTACGGCGGCGTCAGCCAGGTGCACCAGGAGCGTGCCCTCGCCCGCGGCGTCGATGTCGTCGTCGCCACCCCCGGGCGCCTGATGGACCTCATGGAGCAGGGCATCGTCGACCTTTCGAAGATCTCCATCTTCGTCCTCGACGAGGCCGACCGCATGCTCGACATGGGCTTTATTCAGCCCATCCGGCGCATCGCCGGCGCCATCCCCAAGGGGCGCCAGACGCTTCTGTTCTCGGCGACGATGCCGCGTGAGATCCAGCACCTGGCCGACTCGCTGCTCAGCGATCCGGTCAAGGTCGCGGTGCACGCCGTCGCGTCGGCGGCCCCCAAGATCGAGCAGCGCCTGTACATGACCCACTCGCGTCAGAAGCCCGCGCTCCTCGAGCGGCTCCTCAAGGGGACCGATGTCACGCGGGCCCTGGTCTTCACCAAGACCAAGCACGGGGCCGATCGAGTCTGCAAGCGACTCAACCACGACGGCATGCCGTCGGTCGCCATCCACGGCAATAAGGCCCAGAACTACCGCACCCGCGCCCTGGACGCCTTCCGCACCGGCAAGATCAAGGTCCTCGTCGCTACCGACGTCGCCGCCCGCGGCCTCGACGTCGACAACATCACCCACGTCTTCAACTACGACCTCCCCATGGAGCCTGAGGCCTACGTGCACCGCATCGGACGCACCGGGCGGGCCGGTGCTTCGGGCATCGCGATCTCCTTCTGCGACGGCTCCGAGCGCGAGCTGCTCCGGTACATCCAGAAGCTTCTGGGCGGCCCCATCCCCGTCGTTCCCCTCCCCGATGACCTGCCTCTCGTTGAGCACACCCACACCGCCCACGCGGGTGGTGCGGGCGGCGGTCACTCCGCCGCTCACGCCGGCTCCCACGGACGCCAGGGCGGCGGCCGCCCGGGCGCACGCGGCGAAGCCCGCTCCGGTGCTGGCCCGCAGCGCGGGCGTCGCGGGGGTCATCCCGCCGATGGCCGTTCCAGCGGTCCGCGTCGCGGGCAGGTCGAACGGGCCGGCAGCGGCGGTCACGGTGCTGGTGGGGGTGGTGGCGGCGAAGGCTCGTCCACGCCCCGTTCCCACGGCGGCGGCCATTCCGGTGGCGGCGCTGGGGGAGGCGGGGGGCATCCCAACGCCGGCAAGCCCCAGGTCCGCGTCTTCGGCCCGCGCAAGTCGGCGAAGCCGGGGAAGCGCTGGTAAACAAGGACAAATCGGGTGCCCCAGCGGAGCTTTGTCCGCCGGGCTTCCGATGGGTGCCACGGTCTGGCCGCTTTGGGCCAGGCCGTGGCCGGACCTCGCTCATACGCTCCCGCATGACCGAGCGCCCGCCGACCCTCGAGGACATGGCCGCCCTGTCGATCCCGGACCTCGTCCGGCGTTTCAACATCGGCGTCGAGAACTTTGATCCCCGCGTCGCCCGCCTCACCGAGGTCCAGGTCGACACGGCGTTCCTCGAATCCGCCGGCGTGGGCAAGTGGCCCGTGCGCGTGCTCCTGGGCCACCTCGCCGATGCCGAGGTGGTCTTCGTCGGGCGCATGCGCCGCGTTGTCGGCGAGGACGGACCGCTCTTCGAGGTCTGGGACGAGAACGCCTACGTCGACCGTGGCATGTACGCGGGAAGCGACCGTGGGGATGGGACGGCCGCCGCGGTCGTCACGCGTCCGCAGCCCGTCGGGGCGTTCATTGCGGCCGTGCACACGCTGCGTCGCTGGACCGGCGAGTGGCTCGGCTCGCTCCGCGAGGACTGCTGGAAGCGCACGGCGATGCACCCGCAGCGCGGCCAGCAGACCCTCCGCACCGTCCTCGAATACGACGTGCGCCACCTTGAGCACCACGCCTGGTACCTCAACCGCAAGGTCGACAAGATGCTCGGGCCCGCCGCATCACCCGGCGCGGCCCGCGAGGGATAAGACTCATGCCGCTGTACGAGTACATCTGTGAACAGGACGGCACCGTGATCGAACTCCTGCGCCCCATGTCGCAGGCCGACGCGCCCGTCGACGACCCCGACAAGAAGGGCCGCACCTTCAGGCGCAAGCAGTCGACGTTCGCCTCGAGCGGCACGACGGTGTCGATCGGCGCGAGCGGAGGCGGTGGGGGTGGAGGGGGCGGATGCGGCTGCGGGAAGCCGCACGGTGGGTGCGGGCGGGGATAGGCCGATTCAGTGTTCGCCCTGAAGGGCAATTCGTCCGAAGTGCGAAGGTGCATTTCGCCCCGGAGGGGCGCAGGTGTGTAGCCACGGGTGGAGCGACGCGGCTCTGAGCGTCGCGTAACCCGTGGAAACGAGCGTGTTCAATTACTGTCTTCTTCGGGTTCCTGCCCCGGAGGGGCAGAGGAGCGTATTTCTCTTGCTCATTCAAATGCGTACCGCTCGTCGAATTCGACGCCGTGGGCGATCAAGATCCTTCGCAGTTCGCTCTTGAAGTCTACCTTCTTGTGGTGTTCGACCTGTCGGGCGATGTAGTCCTTCACGGCTCGTTCGTTCGACTTGCTCACGGTGAACGCGCCATATCCCTCCTGCCACGCGAAGGCTCGCGAGGCCGGAAACTCGTCGTGCACCCACTTTGACGAACTCGACTTCACTGTCCGCATCAGGTTGGACAGCGACTCGTCTGGGCGCCAGCGAAGGTACAAGTGGACGTGGTCCTCGACTCCGCCGATGTCGTAGAGCGTGCCGCGCTCGGCGCGGATTATCCCGCCGATATAGGCGCAGAGACGATCGCGCATGTCAGCGACAATCCACGGGGTGCGCTCCCTTGTGGAGAACACGACGTGATACAGCAGTTGGGAGTAGGTGCCGGGCATGCGGCATCCTTCGCCCCTCCGGGGCTCTGCAGAATGAAAGGGAAAGGGAAGGGGGCACCCCACCACGGGTTCCGCGACGCTCAAAGCCGCGTCGCTCCACCCGTGGCTACACACCTGCGCCCCTCCGGGGCGAAATCACTCGGGAATTCAGATCATCTCACCGGCCGTCCAGCGCCTCAGTGATGACACCCACACCCCGACCCGCAGCCGCCGCCCTCGGGCTGGGTGCGCTCGACGCGCTTCACGCCCGTGCGGCCCTCGATGAGCAGCTCGTCGCACTCGGTGAGGAAGAAGCCGTGGTCGACGACGCCGGGGATGGAGTCGAGCACCGCGTCGAGTTCTTCGGGGGATTGGCCCTCGAGGGTGACGTCGATGACGAGGTTGGCGTTGTCGGTGAGGAAGAGCTGCCCGTCGAGTGTGCGACGGACGACGCCGTTGAGCCCCATGCAGCGCAGGTGCTCGCGCGACGCCGCAAGCCCGAAGGCCTGCACGGCGACCGGCAGGGTCGTGCCGTTGGTGAGGCGCTCGGAGAGCTTGTTCTCGGAGATCATGTAGACGCGACGGTCCGCGGCGTGGGCGACGATGCGCTCGCGCACGAGGGCCCCGCCGCCGCCCTTGATCATCCGGAGCTGCCCGTCGACGACGTCGGCGCCGTCGAAGAGGAAGTCGATGTGCTCGATGGGCGTGGTGGTGAAATCGACGACGTTGAGCCCCTGCGAGCGCGCGAGCGTCTCCACGACGTGGCTCGTCGGAACGCAGCGGATGTCGAGGCCTTCTTCGCGGACGCGTTCGGCGAGGGCGATGACGCCGCGGGACGCGGTGCGCCCGGAGCCCAGCCCGACGATCATGCCGGAAGTAATCGTCGCGACAGCGGCCTCGGCGAGGGCGTCGGCGGTGGTGCGTGGTTCACTCAAAGCGAATCCCCTGTGCCAGATCAAACCGACCTCCGAAGTTAACGGTACACGTCTGACGGCGCATGTACGCCTTCCAGGCGTCGCTGCCGGACTCCCGCCCGCCCCCTGTATCTTTCTCACCTCCGAAGGCCCCGCCAATCTCGGCGCCGGAAGTTCCCAGATTTATGTAGGCCAGGCCGCAGTCCGAACCGGAGCCGTCCGGATTGAGGAAACGCTCGGCCGTGCGGGCGCTCTCGGTGAAGATCGCGGAACTGAGGCCCTGGTCGACGCCGTTCTGCATGGAGAGGGCTTGTTCGAATGATCCGCATGTGAAGACGTACAGAATCGGCGCGAAGGTCTCTTCTTGCGCGATCGCGAGGCGGTTATCGGCCGGGGCGCGGACGACGGTGGGCTCGACGAAATTGCCTGAATTACCGCTGGAACCGCTCGTGGGGGTCCGGCCGTGCAAGGGACCCGTGTAGCGCTTCCCGCCCACGAGCACCTTGCCGCCTTGGCGCGTGGCGGCGGCCACGGCGCTCTCGTACATCTCAACGGCCCGCGCCGAGATCAGCGGCCCCATGAGCGTTCCTTCAGCCAGCGGGTCGCCGATCCGCACCTGCTTGTACGCCGCCACCAGCCGGTCGACGAACTTGTCCGCGATCGACTCGTGGATGATCAGCCGGCGCGTCGTTGTGCACCGCTGGCCGGCCGTGCCGACCGAGCCGAACACCACGGCCCGCAGCGCGAGCTCCAGGTCCGCGTCCTTGTCGACGATGATCGCGTTGTTTCCCCCCAGTTCGAGGAGCGTGCGACCGAGTCTCTTCCCCACCACCTCGGCCACGCGCCGGCCCATGCGGCACGAGCCGGTCGCGCTGATGAGCGGGACGCGCCGGTCGGCGATCAGCGTCTCGCCCACCGCCTCGTCTAGCCCCATGATCAGGCGGAACACGCCGGGGTGACCCATCGCCGTCGACACCCGGTCGGCGATCGCGTGTGTCGCAATCGAGATCAGCGGCGTGAAGAGGCTGGGCTTCCAGATGACCACGTCGCCGCACACCGCGGCGAGCATGGCGTTCCAGGCCCACACGGCGTTGGGGAAGTTGAACGCGGTAATCACCCCGACGGGCCCGAGCGGGAGCCACTGCTCGCGCATGGCGTGGTTGGGGCGCTCGCTGGGCATGGTCAGGCCGTAGCACTGGCGGCTGAGGCCGACGGCGAACTCGGCGATATCGACGGATTCCTGGACCTCGCCGACGCCCTCGGGGGCGATCTTGCCCATCTCGAGCGCGATGAGGCGGCCGAGGGGTTCGCGGAGGCGTCGCATCTCCTCGCCGATGGCCCGGACGAGCTGACCTCGGACCGGCGCGGGAACAGATCGCCATGTGAGGAACGTATCGCAGGACTCGGCGATGGTCCGGCGCGTGGCGTCGGCGCCGTCGAGGCGGACGGCCGCGAGCGGCTCGTTGGTGGTCGGGTTGCGGACGACGGCCGTGCCCTCGGGCGCGGTGTCGGCGGCCCTTGGCCCCAGCACCGCGATGCGCGGGTCGTTGGCGACGCCCAGTGTGCCCAGCAGCTCAGCGAGCATGGGGCGACTCTATGCGTCGCGCGGCCGCATGTGGCGGGCCGCTACACTCGCGGACTTCGCGGCGGGGCGGGGTATGCCCGGGGCGGGTGGGGATCGGTGGGGCACGGGGGCGGGTGCTGCGAGCCATCGACGATGAGCGCAAGACAGGTGAGCGATTGCGGGGGGTCATTGCGGGCAGCACGGTTGACGGCGCGGGCCGGGCTGGCGATCGGGCTCGGCCTGACGCTCCTGCTGGGCGTCGGCGGCTGCGCATCACCGTTGTACCGTGAGGACGACAACGACCTGCGCAAGGCCGTGATGGAGTCCGCCCGGCGCGAGCTGGAAGAGGCCGACAAGAACCGGCGCCCCGTGGCGGTGCCCTCGGCGCCGGACCCCAAGACGCTGGGCCTCAAGGACACGATCCTCACCGAACTCGAGGGCATCAGCGGGCCCGCGTCGTACCGCGGCATCGACCCGCCGCTGGGGGCGTCGCTGATTGATGTGGAGTCCCACGGCAAGGCGATCACGCTCGAGCGCGTGATCCAGTCGACCGCGGCCAACAACCTCACGGTCGAGTTCGCCCGGCTGACGCCCGCGATCGCGGAGGCCCGGGTTGTGGCGGCCGAGGCGGCCTTCGACTGGGTGTTCTTCTCGAGCGCCAACTGGAACCGCCAGGACCAGCCGCAGGTCCAGAGCGGCTTCTTCGGGACGGCCACGGGACCGACGTCGAACCAGCGTCAGGCCGTGGACCTCACGGCGGGCGTGCGGCGCCAGCTCACGACGGGCGGTCGCTTTACCGTCCAATCGGGGTTCACCTACACCGACGTCAACACCGAGGGGCTCACGACCTTTCCCCAACCGTCGTACGAGCCCAACATTGTTCTTCAGCTCGATCAGCCGCTGCTGCGGGGCTTCGGCTCGGCGGTGGCGCTGTCGCAGGTGCGCCTGGAGCGCAACGCCGAACGTGACGAGGTCGAGCGGCTGCGGGGCGAGCTCATCGGCCAGCTCCGCGACGCCGAGCAGGCGTACTGGAACCTGGTCCGGGCGTACGCGGACCTGCTCATCGTGCAGCGTCTGCTCGATCGAGGGATCCAGGTTCGCGACGTGCTGCGCAACCGCGGGCCGTTCGTGAAGCAGGCCCAGATCGCCGACGCCGAGGCCCGCGTCGAGCAGCGGCGCGCGAACGTGCTCCGGGCCCAGCGCGGGCTTCAGCAGGCCTCCGACCAGCTCAAGCGGCTCATGAACGACCCCGAGCTCGTGGTCGGCGGCCAGGCGCTGCTGTTGCCGGCCGACGCGCCGGTGCGCGATGCCTTCAGCATGAGCCTCGCCGATGCGGGGACGACGGCCCTGGCGAACCGGCCCGAGGTCGCGCGGGCGATCCTGAGCATCGACGACACGTCGATCCGCCAGGAGGTCGCCGATAACGCCCGCCTGCCGCAGCTGAACTTCCGGGCCCAGACCCGCTTCAGCGGCTTGGGCGACGACACGGACTCGAGCTACGACGAATTGACCGACGGGAACTTCGTGAACTTCCTGCTCGGGTTCGACTTCGAGCAGCCCATCGGCAACCGAGGCGCCGAGGCCGCGTTCCGCGGGCGACGCATCGAGCGGGCCCAGGCGGTCACGGCGTACCGCAACACGGCCCAGGGCGTGATCGCGGAGGTCGTCGACTCGATGCGCGACGTGCTGACGAACTACGCCCTCATCGGCCAGACGCACCAGGGCCGCATCGCCGCGGCGGAGAACCTGCGGTCGCTCGAGGTCGAGGAGCAGCTGCTGCAGGCGCTGACGGTCGAGTTCCTGAACCTGAAGTTCCAGCGCCAGGAGCAGCTCGCGCAGGCCGAGCAGGACGAGATCCAGGCCCTGGTCGACTACAACAACGCCCTGAGCCGCGTGAGCGCCGCGACGGGCACGACGCTCAAGCGCAACCGGATCAACTTCATCGTTCCGGACGTGGCCCAGACCGACCCGACCGCGGCGTTCTACCCGGTGTACCCGTGGACGCTCACCAAGGGCGAGATGACCAAGCCGCAGCCGGGCGAACCCGATCCGGCGGTGGCGGGGGAGCCGGCGCCGGTGGAACCGGCTCCCGCGGCGCCGCCAGCGGCGGAGCCGACGGGCGATCAGCCGCAGTAATCCCGGACGCCGGACCTGAGTCTGCGAAGGTCCGGGTTTGTCATCGATACTCTGTTGCGAGCTCGTCCAGGACTCACCCGGACCTTCGCCAAGCCTCAGGTCCGGCGTCCCAAGACGCGCCAGTTCTTATCGCGCAATCAGCTTGCGCATCCCGAACTCGGCCCTGTGCTGGTTCACCGCCTCCAGCGCCGGCCGATGGTGCGACAACAGCTTGACGAACTGGGTCGTGGTACTGCCCAGGCGCACGGCCGCCTTCGCCGGGTCCCACGCGGCGGCGGCCAGCACGTCCATCGCCTCGGCGAGGATGGCCGGGTAGTCGTGGTGGTCGGGGCTCATAAAGATGTGGCCGCCGCCCGAGGGTGGGCAGCGCGATCGCCACAGCGCCGAACCAACCGGGCCGGAGGGGACATTCACGCGGATGGTGATCGCGAGCACGAGGCGCATCCGGCGCAGCGCGACCCGCTTGTTCTCGACGGCGCTGCGCCGCTCGTCGGCGTGCGACTTGAGGCCCGTGGGCTTGTGCGTGAGGAAGACGGCCGAGGAGACCTTGTTGCGGTGCTGGCCGCCCGGGCCGCCGGTGCGACCGGGGGTCAGATCACACTGGGCGAGGAGCGTCTCGTCCGGCACGCACGCGGGGTGCGGCCAATCACCGATCGTCGACCCGAACATGTCGTGTGGAACGGCGCTCACACCGACACCGTCGGCGTGGCCGACATGCTCAGGGGGTCACTCGCCCATGCGCGGGCGTCGAGCAACTGGTGCCCCAGCCCCGCGATCATCGCGGCGTTGTCGACGCACAGGGGCATCGGCGGCAGGCGCAGGTCGAGCGTGCGCTCGCCCGCCAGCCGCTCGAGGGCTGCCCGCAGCGCGGAGTTCGCGATCACGCCGCCCCCGACCAGCAGCGTGCGGCATTCGGGATGGCGCTCCAGGGCTCGGTTGAGCTTGAACACGATCGCCTCCACCACCGCCCGCTGGAACGACGCGCATGCGTCGGGGACCGAGACCCCCGTCGGCGGCGTCCCCGGACGTCCCCGATGCGACGGCACGCCCTTCACGGCGTAGAGCAGGGCCGTCTTCAGGCCGCTGAAGGAGAAGTCGAGCGAGTCGGGGGCCAGGCGGCTCATGGGGAGTTCAAGGGCCCTGGTGTTTCCCGTGCGGGCCTGCGCGTCCACGTTCGGCCCGCCCGGATGCGGCAGGCCGAGAATGGCCGCGGCCTTGTCGAACGCCTCGCCCGCGGCGTCGTCGATCGTGCCGCCGAGGCGACGGATCGCCGTCGGGGATTCGCACAGGAAGATCGCCGTGTGCCCGCCGCTGACGACCAGGCCCAGGGCGGGGAAGGCGGGCAGGGCGCGATGTGGGGGGACGAGGCACCCGGCGTACAGGTGCGCGTGGACGTGATCGACACCCACCAGCGGCACGCCCAGCGACCACGCCAGCGCCTTGGCCGCCGCCACGCCCACCAGCAGCGCCCCGATCAGCCCGGGCCGGTTCCCCACGGCCACCGCGTGCAGGTCCGCGAGCGTCACCCCCGCCTGTGCGAGCGCCTCGTCGAGCACCGGCGCGATCCGCTCGACATGCGCCCGGCTCGCGATCTCCGGCCCCACGCCGCGGTACTCCGCGTGCAGCTCGTGCTGCGACGCCACGACGTTGCTCAGAACGTCGCGCCCGTCGGCGACTACCGCCGCGGCGGTCTCGTCGCAGCTGGTCTCGATGCCCAGGATGAGCCGGCGGGCGTGCCCGGCCGGCGGGGGAGGCGCAGTGGGGGGGCTCACGGCTTGTCCGACTTGGGCTTGGCCTGGGGCTCGGTCGTGGGCGGCGTCGGCGCGTCGGTCTTGGGCGCGTCCTTGAGCTCGACCTCGACGTCCGCGTCCACGAGCCAGCGTTCGAGGTCCGGGCCGGTGATCTTGAGGCGGGCGACGAGCTTGCCGTCGGCGTCGAAGACGTCGAGATGCCCGTCCTCGATCTTGGATTCATCGGGCCAGAGGTCGCGCCGGTCGCCGGTGGCCTCGGGCTGGCCGGCGGTGATGGCGTCGATCTTGCGGTCGACGCGGGTGAGCTCGCGCTCGATGCGGTCGCGGAGACGCTCGAGCTGCGTGAGCTCGATCTTGGCGATCTCGAACTCCTGCTTCACGCCGGGGTTGGGCGCTGCCCATTCGCTCTGCGGTCCCGCGGCGACCTTCGTGGTCATCGACTTCACCGCCGCGGCGAGCTGCTTGTCCTTGGCCTGCGTTTCGACCCACGTGGGGTCGGCCCAGTGGTCGATCGCCGGGTCGGCCGTGCCCTTGCGCAGGATGTCGTGGTCGCGCCGCGCGAGCAGGCGGTCGATCTCTTCGCGGGTGCTCATGGGGACGTAGAAGCCGTCGGTGGGATCGACGCCCCACTCCGCGGAATCGTCGGTCCGCTGGATAAGGCGGCCCGACGGCAGGTAATAGCGGGCGCTTGTGAATTTGAGGGCCGCGCCCGGGGTCTGGCGCAGCGGCTGCACCGACTGCACGAGCCCCTTGCCGAAGCTGCGCGAGCCGACGACGACGGCACGCTTGTGGTCGGCGAGCGACCCTGCGAGGATCTCGCTGGCCGAGGCGCTCGCGCCGTTCACGAGCACGAGCACTGGGAAGTCCGGGAGCGTGCCGGCGGCCTTGGCGGCGTGCACGACCTCGTCGCCCTCGCGACCGCGCACCGAGACGATCTTGCCGTCGGCAATGAACAGGTCGGCGATCTCGAGGGCGGCTTCGAGGAGGCCGCCCGGATCGCCGCGGAGGTCGATGATGAGCCCGCCGAGATCGCCCTTGGCGGCGCCCAGGCCCGCGAGCGTGTCGGCGAACTCGTCGGCCGCGGTGGGCGTGAACTGGCTGAGGCGGAGATACGCGACGCGCTTGCCGGCCTCGGCGTTGGGATCGAGCAGGTACTGCCAGTCGCCGCCCTCGACGCGGTGCACGCCGCGGACGGCCTTGACGACAATGTGGTCGCGGATGACGGTGAGGTCGAGGCGCTGGGGTTCTTTCTGGCCGTCGAGGGTGCGCTCGATGGTGAGCTTCACGGGCGTCTTGGGTTCGCCCATGAGCATGTCGATGCACTCGTCGACGGTCTTGTTGAGCGTGGACTGGCCGTCGACCTCGACGACGCGGTCGCCGGCCTGGACGCCGGCGGCGTAGGCGGGGGAGTCCTCGAGCGGGGAGATGATCTTGAGGTAGCCGCCCTCGAGGTTGACCTCGGCGCCGATGCCCACGAACTGCCCGGTGAGGTCCTTGTTGAACGACTTGCTCTCGGCGGCGGGGATGTACTGCGTGTACGGGTCGTTGAAGACCTCGAGCATGCCGTCGATGGCGCCCTGCTGCATCTTGGCGGCGTCGGGGGCCTCGACGTACTCGCGCTTGAGGATGGAGCGGATCTCGACGAGCGGGTCGAAGAAGTTGTACTCGTTGACGACCGGCGGGGCGTTGCCCGCGCTGGCCACGGCGGCCGCGATCGCGGTGACGTTCGCCGGCAGGCGGGCGGCGAACACGCCGAGCAGGAAGACGAACAGAAGAATGAGGACGCTCTGACGGGTGCGCATCGGGGTGCTCCCAAGGGCCTGATCACGGCAACATCAATGCTAGTAGATGCGGCGGCGCCGCGCGAAAGGACAGTGCGCGGGCAGCGGCACGACGTCGCCGGGACCGACGTCCTAAATCTTGTCTCGGCCCGTGAACGCTCGGGTGTTGGCCGTGGCAAAGGCCCGCAACTTCTCGCGCTTCATCGCGAGGCGTGCGACTGCAGATCTCTCGGGACCCGTGAAGTCGCGCTTTATCCGATCGCGGCGAATGACATTCCGGCATCGACCCTGCGAATCGCCGGGGGTATACGACTCGACGTATGCCGGTTCCTTGTGCGTCATGTCTCTCAGGGTCCAGCCGGAGTACTGCTTATACGCATTCCACACGCTTCGAACCATGGCGCGCTCGTCAGCGGTCAGCGCGGCGGGTGGAGCTATAGCCAAATCTGTTTGTATCGGGAGCGTTTCGCGGTTCTTGTACACCGCGTACACCTCAGGAACGACAGGGCCTTTTTCCCAAGCCTGAATCTGTTCGTGAAAGAACGGCCGTCCCCATTCCGCAATGGTCCAGCCTTGAACGTAATAGAGCAGCTTTTGAAGCTTTAGCGGCGTCAAGTAGTCGGGATCGTCTTCGCACTCGTGGGCTGCCAGCCACACGAGGTACTCAGCCGTTTCCTTCGCGCTGGTGGTTGTTTCCATGGCTCACCCCTGACCTTGCCCTAACAGTTTATCATACGTGGCCCGACTTGTCAACCGAAGAATGACCGCTAGTCTGGCGGCCAGTGGCCGGCGCACCCATCAAAATCGGTGACATCTTTTGGGTGGATGATCTTCCGCCGCTCGATGGCTCAGTGAAGGGTCGACACCCCGTAATCGTCATCGACATGGACGACACTGACCCGGTGATGGTCGTTGTCGTGACGACCGACCGATCCGATCCAGACCGTGTCGACGTTCTGAGCCAAGAGGAAGAGCCATCAGCTTGTACTGGCCTTCCTAAACGGTGCTGTGCACTGCCCAGGTGGACGGTGATGGTCGAGCGCAGACGCCTAGTCGAGGACGAGCGAGCAGGGCGCCTTCCCATGGTCACCCTGGAGCAACTCGCTGAAGCAGTTGACAGACTGTTGTCGGAGTGGCCCCCCAAGCAACGACCGCCAGCTCCGCCCGAAAGGTAACTACCCAGGGCGTAAGCGGGCGATAACATTGGCTTCGCACAGGTGAAACAACGCGGGGCGGACGCCCCGGGAGACGCAGATGCTCAGCTCGCTCGACGTGGGGATTTCGCGGATGTTCGGATCGCCGGCCCGGCTGTGCCGCACCTTGGTGGTCGCGGGTGCACTGGGGACGAGCGCCGGCGCCGCGCTGGCCCAGCAGCAGATCCAGCCGGTGGAGCCGTACTGGGCGGTGGTGACGGCGGACAACTCGCCGCTGAAGTGCCGCGACGGCTCGCCCTACTACGCGGTAGCGATGCTGAACACCGGCGCGGTGGTGCGGGTCGACGGCGCGAGCTCGTGGTGGGTGCGGTGCGAGTACCCGCGCGGGACCAAGGCGTTCGTGAAGGCCGAGGAGGGCGTCGCGACGCCGGACGCCAAGCAAGTGTCGCTGAACACGGCGTCGCGTCTGATGGCCGCGAACGTGAGCGGCGGCGAGCGCGGTAACTGGTGGCAGCTGCTCGACACCGAGGTGCCGGCCGGGACGAAGTTTGAAGTGAGCCAGGCGCTCAAGACGCCGGACGGCAAGGTGTACGGCTATCTCGTGACCGCGCCGGCCCAGGCCCGCGGCTTCCTGCGCTCCGAGCAGGTGCGCAAGGCCACGCAGGCGGAGATCGACGCGCACGTGAAGTCGCTGGGCGGGACGGCCCCGCCGATCACGCCCGTCGACAAGCCCAAGACAACGACCCCCCCCACGACCCCGACCACGACTCCTCCGGCCCCGGGGACCACCCCGCCGGCGAACGCGACGACGCCGTCGGCGCCCGAGCAGGGCGCGGCCCCGACCGATCCGCCGCCGGCGCCGGTCGAGCCCGCGAAGCCGCGCGAGCAGACGCCACTCGAAAGGCGCTGGGCCGAGGCCGACGCGCTGCGGGCGGTGTTCGACCGCGTGCAGGCGCAGCCGATCGCCGATGCGGAGTTCGGGCCGGCGGTGGCGCAGTTCCAGAAGGTGATGGGCGAGCTCGATGCGTCGCCCGAGCAGGCACGGATCCGTGAGTTCCTCCAGCAGCGCCTGTCGATCCTGCAGATGCGCGAGGAACTGCAGAAGTCGCTCCGCGACGCCAAGACCCGCAACGCGCAGTTCACCGAGGGCGAGAAGAGGCTCATCGCCGAGATCGGCACGATCCAGGCGCAGCGGCGCTACGCGGCCGTGGGTCGCCTGATCGCGAGCACGGTCTACGACGGCGTGGCCCTGCCGAAGATGTACCGCGTGGTGTCGCTCGACGGGTTCGGGCGCTCCATCGGCTACGTGGCCCCGACCGCGGACTTCGAGGTGGAGAGCCGCCTCGGGCTGGTCGTCGGGATCGTCGGCGAGGCCCGCTTCGACGAGGCGCTGCGGCTCAACATCATCAAGCCCGAACGGATCGACGCGCTCACGGTGACCACGGGCGGGTCGGTCGTGGTGCCGACCCAGCCGACGCCTGAGGCGCCCAGGCCGGCCCCGACGGCCCCGGCCCCCGCGCCGACGACGCCCGCGCCAGCGGGTGGTCAGCCGCGATAAGAGGAGGAACGCGGAGGACGCGGAGAGCGCGGAGGAACGCGGAGAAAGTCCAAAGACGGATCAGGAATTGGATTTGAGGCCGGGCGAATGCGTCCTGTCTCAAATCCAATTCTTGTTTTTCTCCCGCTCCTCTCCGCGTTCCTCTGCGCTCTCCGCGTCCTCCGCGTTCATTTCTTCGAGTCCACCCATCGCTTCATCCGCGCCTCGAGCACCGGGATCGGCAGCGCCCCAGCGCCCAGCAGCTCGTCGTGGAAGGCACGCAGGTCGAACTTCGCCCCCAGCGTCGCCTCGGCGTCGGTGCGCATGCGCCGGATCGCGAGTTCGCCGAGCTTGTACGCCGTGGCCTGGCCGGGCCAGGCGATGTAGCGGTCGACCTCGCGCTCGATGTTGAGGGTCGAGAGGGCGGTGTTCGCGAGCATGAAGTCGATGGACTGCTGGCGCGACCAGCCACGAGCGTGCACGCCGGTGTCGACGACAAGGCGTGTGGCCCGCCACATCTCGTACGTCAGTCGCCCGAAGTTGTCGTACGGGTCGGCGTACATCCCCGAGCCGCGCCCGGTCTGCGCGTCGTCGGGGAGCGGAGCGGGGCCGCCGACCTCCATGCCGAGGCGCTCGGAGTAGAGGGCCCAGCCCTCGACGAACGCCGTGTACCCCAGCATCGTGCGAAACGGGTGCAGCGTGGGGTCGTCGGCGCTCAGCTCTTCGGCGAGCATGATCTGCAGATGGTGCCCCGGCACGGCCTCGTGCAGCGTCAGGGCCGTCATCTCGTAGCGCGGGCGCTGGTCGAGGCGGTACGTGTTCGCCATGAACGTGCCCGAGAGGCCGCCCTTGAGCGACCCCTGGTAGTAGTACGCGGTGGGGCTGACCTTCGCGGCGGCGGGGGTCATCTCGCGCACGCCGTAGGGCGTGCGGGGCAGGCGCCCGAAGAGATGCGGCAGCTCGGCGTCGATGCGCTTGGCGATGTCGCGGTAGCCGCGGAGGAGGTCTTCGCTGTCGGTGAAGTAGAAGCGCGGGTCGGTGCGGAGGTAGTTGAGGAAGGACTTGAACAGCTCGTCGCCGCTGAGCGAGTCCTTCTGGGGGAAGTCGGTCGTGGCGATGACGCGCATCATCTCGGCCTTGATGCGGGCGACCTCCTTGAGGCCGGTTTCGTGGATCTCCTGCGAGTTCAGGCGGAGGGTGGTGTGGTGGTAGAGCTGCAGGTCGTAGTACGGGCGCCCGTCGACGCCTTCGCTGGCGCCGAGCGATTCACGGGCCGCGGGGACGTACTCGCGCTCGAGGAAGTCGGCGAGGCGGGCGAAGGCGGGGGTGATGCCCTTGGCGATGGCGTCCGCGGCTCGCAGGCCCGCGGCCGGTGCGGGGGCGCTCGGCCCCTGTGTCGGCGCATCGCGGAAGGGCTGGTAGAACGGGCTCGTGGTCGGGCTCGTGACGGAGTTCGGGGTCGCCAGCGCCCGGGTCTGCTCGACGACGCCGTTGAGAACCACCTTGGGGGGCACGCGCCCCGCGGCCAGGCCGGCCCGCATCTGCGCGATCTGCTGGTCGATCTGCGTGGGGATGGCCTCGAGGCGGGCCGCGTAGTCGTCGTAGTCGGTGCCGGTCGAGAGCGGCACGCGGGTGCCCATCTGGGGGAGCCAGATCTGCGGGCCGCTGCGGGCGTCCAGGGGCGTCTGCTCGGGGAAGTACTTGCCCTCCTCCAGGCCGAGCTCAAGCTCGTAGCGGAGCAGGTCGGCGTCGAGCCGGTCGGCCTCGGCCATGTTGCTGATGCGGTCGGCGTCGAACGGGGCCAGGCGGGCGAGGCGGTCGGCCATCTCGGCCCGACGCCGGGCGTACGCCGCGGGGCTCTCATCGCGGAGCAGCCGGTTGTAACGCCGGTCTCCCAGGCGGCTGGCGCCCAAGGGGTCCTGTGCGAGGAGCCAGGCGTAGTGCTCATCGAGAATGGCCCGCAGGGCGGGGGAGCGCTGCGGGGCGGTCGAGATGACGGCGGGAGTGGTGGCGGGCGGCGGCGAAGCCGGGGGGGTGGCCTGGCCGCGGGCGCTGAGAACAAGACAGGAGCCGAGCAGCGCCCCAAAAACGCGGGAATTCACCATGCCCGTAGGCTACACGCCCTCAGGAACGGGACCCGACACCGCCTGTTTTGGGCCGACTCTTGCCCCTCGGCGTGCCTCGGCTAGCATTGTCCCACGAGCGATGGGCACAGACCCGCCCCGCTTCCAATCGCCTGGGGATTGGTGTAACGGTAGCACGAGTGACTCTGACTCACTTAGTCTAGGTTCGAATCCTAGATCCCCAATTTCCGCTGATTTTCAAGCGTTTGTACGAGCACGGGGCCCTTTGGCCCGTGCCGGTCAGGGCACGGACTGGCCGGGCGTCGCGCGCCCGATGCCGTTGTCGGCCGGGCTAATGCGGGGGACCGCCTGCGCCGGGACCGCCGCGCGTCCGGGGACCGGGGCGCCAAGACGACGTGCCCGCACGTCGTCGATGGACCGGTCGAGCTTCGCGAGGATGTTCTTGACCTGGTCGAATGCGTGCTTGCTGGTCGCCATGAACGGATCTCCCTACTCCGTGGGTCCAACGCGGGTGAGGCCCGCGTTGGCCGTGGGGCACTTCCATTGCCTCACGGGGACTCGACCGCCAACGGCTGGCAGGGTCCGCGACTGACTATCGGCGGCGCAATCGCCGCGCTTGTCTGCGTCAAGCGAAGCGAGTGAGAACCGGGGCTCGGGGATAGGGGCTGTGCGGGATGGTCTGATCCCGCATCCGCTTGCGGCGTGTTACCGGCGGGGCTGCTGGGGGTCGTACGGCATCGCGAAGAGGCCCCGCACGTTCTTGAGGACCGTGCCGTCTGTAGCGATCAGCGAGCCTTCGAGGCCCAGCGCGGGTGGGGCATGGAACGCGAGGCCGATCCGCAGCACGCTGGGCGGTTCGACGCGCACGAGGCGAAGCCGGATGGCGATGTCGTCGCGACCGGGGTGGTTGGGGTCGTAGATGCGAAGGTCAACGACACCCGGGGTCGGGGGGTTGTGGGGGTCGTGGGGGTCGGGCTGAGCCACGGCGTATGCGAGCACCTGGTGGTTGTGCCAGATCTCGCGGGTCTCGCGGAAGCTCACGTGGACGAGACCGATGTGGACGAGTTCGCCGCGGGAGAGGCGGTCGAGAATGGCGGGGAGCTCACGGAGCGTGCGGGTCCGGGTGCCGTCGCGTCCGTCGTCCTCGAGGCCCATCCACTCGGCGAAGCGGGTGGCCTGGGTGATGCCCGGGCCGATGGAGTCGGCCTGGCGGGCGTAAATGCGCTCGTAGAGCGGCGTGCCGGACTCCGGCGGCGTGGTCTCCGGCGGCGGGACCCTGTCGGCCAGGTAGTTGTCATGGGCGGCGAAGCACATCCCGCCGCAGAGGCCGAAATGGGAAGGGAGCTTAAGCGACGTGGAGAGCGTGGCGCCCAGGGCGCCGAGGTCCTTGGGCAGGGGAGAGCCGCGGAAGGAGTTGGTGAAGTGGAAGCCGTGGCGGGAGGGGAGGAAGGGGTCGCGTGCGGGGGGGGGGACGGTGGGCGCTGGGGGGGGGGAGGCTGGTGGGGCTTTTCCGGGCGCCATACACGCCGGGGTGTCGGGTGTCGTGTCGGCCCTTCATCTCGGCGTACCTGCCAGCGAGGCCGGGGCGCCCGGCGACGGGGCCGCGTGGTCGTCGCGCGTAACGTTCATCGGGGATTCCCACAGCGACTTCGAGGCGTCGGGCGGAGGCGCGGGCGTTTTCGGTTTCCGACTGTCGCGCATCTTGCAGGATCAGGGCACGCCGGTCGCGCTCT
>CAZMCC010000027.1:0-27643 GCA_964564695.1 uncultured Phycisphaeraceae bacterium
TTGGCGCTCGAGGCGGCGGCGCCCGCGCCTTCCTCAACGCGACCGACGGTGGCGCCCACGGCGACCGTGTCACCGATCTTCGCGCCCTGCACGAGGCGCCCGGCGGCCGGGGCCACGATCTCCATCGTGATCTTGTCGGTCTCGAGCTCGAGCACGACCTCGTCACGGGTCACGGCCTCGCCGTCGTTCTTGAGCCAGCGGGCGACGACGCCCGTCGGGACCGATTCGCCCATCGAAGGAATGACGATGTTGCTTGCCATGGATCGGGGGCCTCGGAAACAGTCGCCTGCGAGAGAAACCGTGGGGGGACGAAGGACGTCAGCTTACCGCTTGCCGGACTTGGGGGCGGGGGGCGGCGGTGGAGATTTCGAGGAAGGTGAACCGGTATTCGCACCCTTGGCGTCGTGCTTGCCCGCCGTCCCGTTGGCGCCGTTGCGCCCGTGGGCGGAGGCGCCGTTGGATGAACCCGTTGCCGCCGCGCCGTTGCCGGAGGCGGCTGCCGAGCCGTCGATGACGCTCGCGATGAGCTCTTTCTGGGTCTTCTTGGTGCGGTAGTCGGAACCCGACGCGGGGGAGCAGTGCTGGGCACGACCGGCGTAGCCGAGTTCGCGGCCGAGCGTCTGACGGATGATGTCGGCGAGGAACAGGTAGGCGCCCATGTTCCGCGGCTCTTCCTGGGCGCACACGAGGTTCTTGGCGTTGGGATACGCCGCGAGAATCTCGGCGAACCGGGCGGAGTCGAAGGGGTAGATCTGTTCGATGCGCACAAGAGCGGTATCGAACCGCTTCGACTCGTCACGCCGGGCGGCGAGCTCGTGGTAGAACTTGCCGTAGCACAGGATGACGCGCTCGACGCCCTTGCGCCCGGCGGCGGCGTCGTCGACAAAGTGCGGGTCGTCGATCACGGTCTGGAACCGCCCGTTGATGAGCTCGTCGATCGTGCTCGTCTGGATGCGGAGCTGGCTCTTGGGGGCCATCACGATCAGCGGCTTGCGGTACGACGCGAGCATCTGCCGGCGCAGCATGTGGAACGCCTGCGCGCCCGTCGAGGGCCAGACCACCTGCATGTTGTCGTTGCCGCAGATCTGCAGGAACCGCTCGGGACGGCACGAGGAGTGCTCCGGCCCCATGCCCTCCTGCCCGTGAGGCAGGAGCAGCACGAGCGAACTCCACCGCTCCCACTTGATCTCGCCCGACGAGATGAACTGGTCGATGAGGATCTGGGCGCCGTTCACGAAGTCGCCGAACTGCGCCTCCCAGCACACGAGCTGGCGCGGGTCGGTCATCGAGACGCCGTAGTCGAAGCTCATCACCGCGAGCTCGGAGAGCGGGCTGTCCCACACGCAGAGCTGGCCCTGCGTGCCCTTGCTCCCCCCGCCGGCGCCGGGGCGCTCGGCGATGGGACGCATGTTGTTGAGCGGCATGTACGGCGCCGCGGTCTTCTGGTCGCGGATCACCGCGTGCCGGTGCCCGAACGTGCCGCGGCGGCAGTCCTGCCCGCTGAGGCGAACGCCGAAGCCCTCGAGCAGCAGCGTGCCGAAGGCGAGCGTCTCGCCGTCGGCGTACGAGATCTTCTTCGTCTCCGGCAGCCCGGCGCGGTCGCTGAGCACCTTGACGATGTTCTTGTGGGCCGTGAAGCCCTCGGGGAGCTTCTCGAACGCGGCGCACACTTCACGCAGCGTCGCCTCGCTGACGCCGGTCTTCGGCTGGTCGAACGAGTAGGTCTGGTCGACCTTTTCCCACAGCCCGCGCCCGGGCGCGACGCCCGGGGCCCGCGGCTTGGCCTGGGCCGACGCCTGGGCCGCGTCGAGGTCCTTGGCGAGCTTGGCCTGCAGGTCCTTGATCCACGCCTCGCTCACGACGCCTTCGTCGGCGAGCTTCTTGGCGTAGCCGACGACCACCGGCGGCGTGCGCCGGATCTGCTCGTACATCACCGGCTGGGTGAACCCCGGCTCGTCGGTCTCGTTGTGCCCGTACTTGCGGAAGCACCACACGTCGACCCAGATGTCCTTGCCGAACTTCTGGCGGTATTCGCCGGCGACGATCGCGGCCGCCACGCACGCGTCCGGGTCCTCGCCGTTGACGTGCAGCACGGGCGAGCCGATCACCTTCGCGCCGTCGGTGCAGTACTCGCTCGTGCGCCCGTCGCGGGGCAGGGTCGTGAACCCGAGCATGTTGTTCGTGACGACGTGGATCGAGCCGCCGACGGTGTACCCGTCGAGCCCGGCCATGTTGATCATCTCGGCCACGAGACCCTGGCCGATGACCGCGGCGTCGCCGTGCACGAGGATCGGCGCCACGCTCTTGCGGTCCTTGGTGTCGCCCCGCAGGCGCTGCTTGCCGCGGACGCGCCCGAGGACGATCGGATCGACCGCCTCGAGGTGGCTGGGGTTGGCGCCCAGGCAGACGCGGATCTTCTCGCCGGAGCGGAGGGTGCGGTCGCTCGAATAGCCGCGGTGATACTTGACGTCGCCGCCGTCGTGCGCGAAGTCGTCGCCCCAGCTCTCTTCGAAGTCGGTGAAGATCTGCTCGAAGCCCATCCCGACGATGTTGTGCAGGACGTTGAGGCGGCCGCGGTGGGCCATGCCCATGACGACCTCTTGCACGCCGCCGGAGGCGAGGGTCTCGATGCACGCGTCGAGCACGGCCACGCTGGCCTCGCCGCCTTCGACGCTGAAGCGCTTCTTGCCCTGGTAGCGGACGTGCACAAACTTCTCGAACTGCTCGCAGTTGACCAGGACCTGAAGGATGCGTGTGCGGGTCTCGGCGGAGAGCGCGTGCTTGCCGGCGTTGCGCTCGAGGCGCTCGATCAGCCACTGACGCTCGGTGGCGTCGGGGACCTGCATCACCTCGGCGCCGGTCGACGAGGCGTACACCGCTTGAAGGAACTCCAGCACTTGCGCGAGCGTGACACGCCCCCCCCCAACGGCGAGGGCGGCGATACCAGGGGAGCACTGACGGGACAGGTCGGCCTCGGAGAGCCCGTGGAAGCTGAGGGAGAGTTCGGCCGGCGGAACGGGCCGGTCCTTCCAGCCGCGCGGGTTGCCCAGGGGATCGAGCTTGGCGGCCAGGTGCCCCGAGCGCCGGAAGGCCTCGATCAGAGCGCGAACGCCGAACTCGAACCGGATCTGGGCGGCGTCACCGGACAGGGGGGCGGCGGCGCCGGCCGACCCGGCCACGCCCGGCGCCTTGGCCGTCGAGGCCAGCGCCAGGTCGAACCCCTGGAAAAACGACTTGAGATCGGGGGCGATCGCGTCAGGATCGGCCTTAAACACCGCGTACTGGGCGTCGAGGTAGTCGGCGTTCCAGGCGTTCACGGACGGCTTGACGGCGCTGATCCCGGAGCTCATCGGGCCTCACCCTGGCGCCCGCCGCGAAAGTGCGGCGGACGGCCAATTTCCATCGGTCCAACCCCCTCGGCGGCGACACCCGCGCGCCGGGCCTCCATGATAGGCCCGGACGATTCGGATCCGCGTTGACGCAACGGGGGCGATCGGGGGGGTTTGGCGGCAGAATCAGCCGAATCGCCCGGTCACGTACTGCTCGGTCTCCGAAAGCAGCGGGCTCTGGAAAATCCGATCAGTAGGTCCGTATTCGACCAGCCGCCCCAGGTACATGAACGCCGTGAAGTCGCTCACCCGGGCCGCCTGCTGCATGTTGTGCGTCACGATCAGCACCGTGTACCGCTGCGCGATCTCGTGGATCAGCTCCTCGATTCGCAGCGTCGCGATCGGGTCCAGCGCCGAGCACGGCTCGTCCATCAGCAGCACCTCGGGCTCCGCAACCACCGCTCGCGCGATGCACAGGCGCTGCTGCTGACCGCCCGACAGGCCCAGGGCCGACTGCTTGAGCCGGTTCTTGACCTCGTCCCAGATGGCCGCGGCCTTGAGCGACCGCTCGCACGCGTCGTCCAGCACGCTCTTGCGCCGCTCCCCGTCGATGCGGAGCGGGTAGACCACGTTCTCGTAGATCGACATCGGGAACGGGTTGGACTTCTGGAAGACCATGCCCATGCGCTTGCGGAGGTCGATGACGTCGACGCGCGGGCCGTAGACGCTCGACCCGTTCAGGATCATGTCGCCCTCGACGCGGACGCCGTCGATGAGGTCGTTGAGGCGGTTGACCGAGCGGAGCAGGGTCGACTTGCCGCAGCCGCTGGGGCCGATGAGGGCGGTGACCTTGCCGCGCGGCACCTTCATGTTGATGTGGTGCAGGGCCTTGGTCTGGGCGTACCACAGGCAGAAGTCCTGGACCTCGAGCACGGCGTCGACGCTCTTGGCGGCGTCATGGATGGCGGGCGAGTGCGCGCGCCCCTCCCGGATGGCATCGATGACGGCGTAGGTGCCCGACGCCGCGTTCTGCGGGTCGCCGGCCGAGCCGCCGGTACGCGCAACGGTCATCGCGATCGGTCGGTTCGCAGTAGCGTCGGTGTTGCCGGTCATCGTGGCTCCAGAACTCATGGTACGTCCTTGCGGGGGTGCACTCGCGCGTCACTCATTCGCCACTAGAAGTGTCCGGTCACGAATCTCGCCCGCAGCCGGGCCCGAATCCAGATCGCGGTCAGGTTCATCGCCACCACAATCACGATGAGCAGGGCGGTGGTCGTCCACACGAGCGGACGGGCGGCCTCGGCGTCGGGGCTCTGGAATCCCAGGTCGAAGATGTGGAAGCCCAGGTGCATGAAGCTCTTCTCGGCGTGCAGGAACGGCCAGCTCGCCGACACCGGCAGCTCCGTGGCTTCCTTCACCGCGCCCACGAGCATCAGCGGGGCCACTTCGCCCGCGCCGCGCGCCATGGCGAGGATCATGCCGGTCATGATGCCCGGGGCGGCCCGCGGCAAAACGACCCGTCGAATGGTCTGCCACTTGCTCGCGCCGCAGCCGTAGCTCGCCTCGCGCATGCTCCGCGGGACGGCGCTGATCGCCTCTTCGGTCGCGACGATGACCACCGGAAGCGTGAGCAACGAGAGCGTGAGCGAGGCCCACAGGATGCCCTTGGCGCCGAAGGTGGCCGTGGGGAGCTTGGCCTCAAAGAAGCCGTTGAAGTACGGCGTGGTCGCGAGCAGGTACACGAGCAGGCCCGCGACGCCGATCCAGGCGCCGAGGGAGACCCACGCCATGAGCGCGTGACGCGTTGTCAGGGCCTTGCCCGGCCGGGGCTTGCTGTACTTCTGCGCGAGCGCCGCCCCGGCGACCGCCACGATCCAGACGCCGATGAGCGCCCACCACGCGCCGGGAGCGATGCGCTGCGACACCGGCGGCCCGCCGTCGATGTAGGCGCCGACGGTGTAGCAGAAGAACCCCAGCCCGAACACGCCGTAGACGATGCTCGGCACGCCCGCGAGGTTGTTGACGGCGATGCGCACGGCGCTCACGATCGCGCCCTGGCGGGCGTACTCGCGCAGGTACAGCGCCGCGAGCACGCCGAAGGGCACGACCAGCACCGTGAGCAGCAGCGTCATCGTCACGGTGCCGAAGATCACCGGCATGACGCCGCCTTCGGTATTGGCATTGCGAGGACGCGTGGTCAGGTACTCCCACCAGCGGGACACGTAGAGGCCGGCCTTGGCGCCGACGCCCATCGTGTTGGCCCGGACCGCGCGGACCACGTTCTCCAGCGGCATCGGCTCGTCGGGCTGCGACTGTGTGATCGGTGCGAACCGCCCCGTGCTCGTGTCGGTAACGACGACGCGGATCTCCCGGCCCTGGTGCTCGAGCTCCCGGGCCCTGGTGCGCAGGGCCTGGAACTCGGTCTCCAGCTCGGTCCGGCGCGCTTCGAAGCGGGTGCTGGCGGCGTCGAACTCGGCCTTGTCGGCCCGCCCGTCGCGGAGCCGCAGCTCGACGGAGCGCAGCTCGAGCCGCTCGTTCTCGATCGCCTGGTTGATCCGCCCGACATCGTCGCGGTTGATCGAGATCACCTGCTCGCGGAGCTCGGTGGCGCCCGGGAGCAGCCGCTCGATGGCCGCCAGCGTCTCGTCGGCGCCCTGCGCGAGGACGACGGTCTCGCGCACGGAAACTCCCTTGCCATCGTCCGCCGGCCCGATCACGACGCGCTCCAGCGGTCGCGGCCCGAACTCCGTGTCTTGCGTGCCCGTCTTCTGAACCGCCTCCGCTGCCGCGCCGGGAATCGTCACCGTGCGCACCCGCAGCACCTTCTCCGGTCGCCCGAGCCACAGGCCCCACTCCATGCGCTCAAGCTGCAGCACGTCGGCGGGACGCTCGACGCTCGTGATGTCCGACAGGTTCACCCACTGGAACGGCTGGCCGAGCACCTCGCGGTTGCCGATGCGGTAGAGCCGGCGCAGCGGCAGCCCGTCCGAATCGAGCGAGCCGGGCGGCAGCTCACCCCGGGCGTCCATGGCCTTGAGCTCGTCACGCCGATCGGGCCCCGGGTCGAACGACTCTTCGCGGACGGGCAGACCCATGAGGTGCGTGCCGTCGCGCTTGGTCACCAGGTCGATCGGGCGCTGCCAGAAGATCCCGAAGCCGCCCCACGCGACGATGCCCAGGAGCGTCAGGATCATCAGCAGCGAGAGCGTGAGCGCCGCCCCGGTGAGCCACACCATCGGCTCGCCTCGGGCCAACAGAGTCGTGCGGCGCTTGATGATCGTCGGCTGCGCCGGCGGCGGCGGTGGGGGAACGGAGATCGGGCTGTCGATCGTGAGCTGGCTCACAGCTGGGCGCTCCGTTTGCGGACGCGCTGGCGGACGATCTCCGCCAGGGTGTTGAACACGAACGTGATCACGAACAGCACGAGCCCGCACAGGAACAGCAGGCGGAAGTGGGCCGCGCCCTTCTCGGCCTCGGGCAGCTCGACCGCGATGTTCGCCGCGAGCGTGCGCATCCCGTCGAACAGGCTCATCGACATGATCGGCGTGTTGCCGGTCGACATGAGGACGATCATCGTCTCGCCGGCCGCCCGGCCCAGGCCGATCATGACCGCGCTGAACACGCCCGAGAGCGCCACCGGCAGGACGACGTTGACCGCGGTCTGCCAGCGCGTCGCGCCGGCCGCCAGCGACGCGGAGCGGAGCGTGTCGGGCACGCTCGACATCGAGTCCTCGCAGATCGTGTAGATGATCGGGATCACCGCGACCGACATCGCGATAGCGACCACCAGCGTGTTGCGCTGCTGGAACGTCCCGAAGATCGAGTCGCGCGGGTCAAACCCCATACCCGTGAGCAGCCCCGCCGCCACGCTCGCGACCAGAACCGCGATGGCGATCCCCGCGAAATACCGCACGAGCTCGGCGACTCCCGCGCTCCGCTGCGTCGCGCCGATGTTCAGGGCCCGCGCGATCGACGGGAACACCCGCCCGATCGCCACGAACACCACGATGACCGCCGCCGGGAACGCGATCACGACCCACCCCGGCCACGCCGAGCCGAACGTCCCGTCGAGCCAGCGGCGCAGGCTGGGCTGGTCGAGGCGATAGCGCCGGATCTCACCCGCGACCTTCGCGTCGGCGAGCGACCCCGCGGGGGCGACGACCTTGGCGTCGCGCCAGTAGAGCCCCTCGAGCCGCAGCTGGCGCTGCTGGGCGCCGGAGAGTTCCGTCCGGGCCCCGATCCACGCGGGCCACTGCTCACGCGCCACGTCGGCGTGCGACCCCGCGAGCACGAGCAGGTCGCCCTCGGGCGGCGCAAACAGGGCACGCTCCGCGATTCGCCCGCCGCCCAGCGCGAGCGCCAGCGCCACCACCGTCACCCCCAGCACCGCCGCCCCGCGCCGCACCTCCGACACGCTCAGCAGGAACTGCATCGGCAGGAGCTGCCACAGCAGCGCCGCCAGCAGCACCCCCAGCGGCACCACCACGAACGCGAGCAGCACGCCCGGCAGCCAGTCCGACACGTACGGCGCGATCACCATCGCCGCCACGAACCCGAGCACCACGCTCGGCAGCGACGCCATCATCTCGATCATCGGCTTGATCGCCGTGCGCACGCGCCGGTCGACGAACTCGCTCGTCGCCAGGGCGGCGAGCACCCCGATCGGAACCGCCAGAAGCAGCGTGTACACCGTCGCCTTGAGCGTGCCGACGACCAACGGAGTCAGGCCGTACTTCGGCTCGCTCGCGTCGTCCACCGCCGAGGACTGGTACACGTGCGACGCCTCGGGCTCGCCCTCGTACCACACCTTCCCGAACACGCTCGCCGGCGTCACCTCCGCGTACGCGGCGTCCAGCGGCCACACTCGCAACGTCCCCGACTTCGCGAGCACCGCCAGGGCGTCGGCCTTCGGCGCGATCGCGCCCACGACGAGCTCCCCCAGGTCGCTCGCCGACGTCCGGGCCACCCGGCGCTCGCTCGTCATGTGGCGCAGCACCATTCCGCCAAACTTGTCGGACGTCAGGAACATCCGCGACCGCTCGCTCGTCGCGCTCAGCACGATCGCCGCGGCCTCGCGGTCGAGCTCGTGACCCTTGACCAGGCGCGACTTGTCCCGGGCCGCCACCGACGCATCGCGCACCACGAACCACCCCGAGACGTTGCCTCGATCGTCCCCCACGATGAGCGTCAGGCTTCCCAGCAGCGGGCGAGCGGCCGTGATCCGCGTCCCGGGCTCGGTGAGTCGCACCGTCTCCATGAGCGCCACGTCGTCGGGATCGCTCGTGTCGTAGCGCTGCGCGACGCCGTCGTTCCAATACACGATGAGGTTGTGCCCGTCCCCGGTCACGAACATCGCGTCGGGCAGGCCCCCCCCCTCCGCCGCGTGCCCCTCAGCGGTCGCGGGAACGAGCGCCACGGCGTGCGGCGAAAGGCTCAGCCTCGCCGGCCCGCCCCCCAGCGGCGTCACCGTGCTCACCTCGGTGAAATACGCCGTGCGGTCGGCGTGCAGCACGGCGCTGAACTCCGACGACCCGCCGTTGTAGATGCTGATCGCGTGCACCGGCGGCGGCGTGACGCCCTCGCCGGGCTCGGGACTCGCGAACACCGGCTCGGGCAGCTCGATATCAACCGCGATGCGGCGCAGCTGGCCGAGCGTCGTGCGCGACACGACCGAGCCGTTGTGGATGGTCGTCGCCCCGACCGCCAGCGAGCCCAGGGCCTTCTCGGAATCGGCGTCGAGCAGGAACTCGGTGTCGAACCCGATCGACCCGAGCTGCACCCGCCCGTCGGAGAACCCGATCCCCACGTGGCCCGCGCGGGGCGCCCGCGTGAACGCGGTGATCTTGGGTCCGGTCGCACCGACCGGGGAGGCCGCCGCTCCCTCTCGCGGCCCCGGCGTGATCCGCTTCTCGAACGCGACCTTGCCGGTCGCAAGCTCGACCTGGCGCAGCACGCCCGTGCTCGACAGCAGCATCACGCTCGAGAGCTGCTCGTCGACTTCCATGAACAGCACGTCGGCCGCGATCGCCGGGTCGAGCTTCACGTCCGTCGGCGCGCCCAGCGACGCCGGCCGGAACACCCCGAGCCCCACGTTGGCCAGGTACACGAAGATCGCAAGCACCGCCACGATCACCATCAGCCCGCCCACCGAGATCACCCCGGTGGACAGCTTGTCCATCAGGTGCACCGACCGCTTCGTCGCCCGGGTGCGCCCCAGGGGCGCCGCGGGGGCCGAGGGATCGGGCGTGAAGATCGGCGTATCGCTCACGGGGGAGGGCACCTTCATCTGAAGAAAGAACACGGGGCGCCGCCGCTCCGCCGCCTGTGATGGGCGATCGGGCGACGGCGCCCCGCGCGGTAGATTACACGCAGGCGCCGGCCGGCGGGGGGGTGGGGAAATCAGAAGTTCGGGTTCAGGCCGACCTTCTTGAGATCCTCACGGGCGATGTTGGCCGGAACCGGGTCGAAGTCGTTCTTCACGACCACTTCCTGGCCCTGCTTGGAGAAGATCATCTTGATGAACTCGGCGCGGAGAGGTTCAAGCTGCGCGCCCGGCTTGTAGTTCACGTAGACGAGCAGGAAGCGGGCGAGGGGGTACTCGCCGGAGAGGGCCGTCTCAGAGTTGGGCTCGACGGCCTTCGTGCCCTTGCCCACGATCGGGACCGCGCGAACGTCGGCGGTGCGGTAGCCGATGCCCGAGTAGCCGATGGCGAACTTGTCCGAGGCGATGGCCTGGACGACGCCCGAGGAGCCCGGCTGCTCCTTCACAGTGGGCTTGAAGTCGGTCTTGGCGAGCGCGTGCTCCTTGAAGTACACGTGCGTGCCGCTGACGCTGTTGCGCCCGAACAGGCTGACGGGCTTGTCCTTCCACTCACCGGTGAGGCCCAGGTCGCCCCAGGTGATGTCCGCCTTGCCCTTCACCGAGAATACCTGCTGGAGCTGGTCGAACGACAGGCTCTTGATCGGGTTGTCCTTGTGGACGAACACGGCCAGGGTGTCGACGGCCGCGCGAAGCTCGGTGGGCTTGTACCCGAACTTCTTCTCGAACGCGTCGATCTCGTTGGACTTCATCGGGCGCGACATCGGGCCGAACTGGGCCTGCGCCTCGGTCAGCGCCGTGGGAGCGGTGCCCGAGCCCTTGCCCTCGACTTCCGTCGTCACGTTCGGGTAGAGCTTCTTGAACTCCTGACCCCACAGGGTCATGAGGTTCAGCATGGTGTCGGAGCCGACGCTCTTGATCGAGCCGGAGACGCCCGAGGCGCCGCCCTTGTAATCGGGGAGGGCCGAATCAACCTTCGCCCCCTGCGCCAGACACGTCCCGGCGACACACAGAGTCGCCACAAAGCCAGCCAGCAGTCGCTTCATCGAAGTGCTCCTTGGAGAGAGATCCAGTCCCCGCCTCGCCCCACCGGGCTCTCGCGGAGCATCGTTGCAGAGGCACTCAAAAATGAATAATCAGAACTCGCAAAGCTTGTGTTAAGCCTCGCGGGTCCTCGCCCAGATTGCCACCTTCCAGGTGTCGCTTAGCTTCCGCCGGGGGCCGGACCGAGGTTGACCGTCAGGGGCGATCGGGATTCGATCGGGGCGGCGTCCCCCGCCGGAACGAACCGGGTCCTCACTTCGGCCCGCTGCGCGGGCATCTTGTCGCCGCCCGAACTGTCGAGCAGCTTGAGGTCGAACTGGTACCCCGGCCCGGGCATGAACCGCTTCTCGCCGGCCCTCACGGCCCGCTCGTCGAGGATCCACGTCTCGATCACCTCGCCGTCCTGCCCCGACATCTCGAACTCGAACGAGCCCGGTGCCGAGACCGGCAGGTCGTACCCGCGCGCGAAGAGATAGACCGTCACCGTCAGCGTGTCGACGTAGCCGTTACGGTCCGTGTCCGCGAGCACGGGGCTCGACGACGGGAGCACGCGGTCGGGCGTGATCCCCGCGGGCTGCTGAGGCACGTCGCGGGGCTTGGGGCGGGGCGGCCGACCCTCGGTGACGCACCCGCTCAGAGCGCCCGCCACGCCCATCGCCAACACCGTCACCGCCGCGCGATGGCGCACGCTCATCGCGGCACCTCCGGCAGGGCCTCGGGCGCTTTGCCGGTGCCGGGCTCCGGACGCGGTCCCACCGGCTCGGGCGGGGGGAATTCCTCGCGGTTCGGCCTGCGCCGCGGCACGCCCGGCAGGGCCGGAGTCCGGTCGTTGAGGCCCGGCTCGTTCACCTGGTCAATCGGGCCGGTGAACGCCTCGATCTGCTTCGTCTCGCTCAGACGGCGCAGCTCCTCGCGCGTGATGCGCCGGACCTGCTCGCGGGCCCCTTCCGTCCCGGTCTCCACGATCTTGGGAGTGATGATCACCAGCAGCTCGGTCTTCGAGCGGTTGTACTGGCGGCTCTTGAAGACTTCGCCGACGCCGGGGATGTCCCCCAGCAGCGGCACCTTGCTGCGGCGCTCCTCCTCACGCGTCTGGATGAGCCCGCCGATCACCACCGTCTCCCCGTCGCGAACCGACACGTTCGTCGTCACCGTGCGCAGGTCGATGATCGGGGCCGCGAAGTTTTCGGAGATCTGCGTCGTCCGGGCCGACACCGCCGAGATCTCGGGCTGCACCTGCATGTTCACGAACCCGTCCGCCGAGATCGACGGCGTGACGTCCAGGATGACGCCCACCTTCTGACGCGTGATGGTCGCACGCGAGTTCCCGTTGTTGTACGTATCCACGCCGTCAGTGATCGCCACGTCCTCACCCACCTGGATGTGCGCCTTCTCGTTGTTCCGCACCAGGATCTGCGGACGGCTCAGCACCTCCAGGCGCCCCTGCGCCTCCAGGGCCCGGATGAGCAGCGCGAAGTCGTCGCTCGCCACCGTCAGGTTCGGCACGCCCAGGGCCGTCGCCACCCCCGCGCCCGCGGCCAGGAACGCGCCGTTGTAGTTCCGGTCCCCGAACGGCGCGATGCTGATGTTCATGCCCCAACTCTCGCTCGCGTCGAGCGTCACTTCCGCCAGCAGCACCTGGATCATCACCTGCGGCGGCGTCGAATCGAGCTCCTGCACGATCCGGTCGATCGCCTCCTTGTACCGCGGGCTCACGCCGATGAGCAGCCGGTTGCTCTTCTGGTCGCCCTGCACCGTCACCTCACGCTCGAGCAGACGCAGGAGCGACCCGGCCCGCTCATCTCCCAACGTCTGGCGGACCGTGTCGGCCTCGCTCTTGAAGTACTCCCGCAGCGTCGTCGCCACCTCGGCGGCCTTGGCGTTCCGCAGGTCGTACACGAGCTGCTCACGCTCGTTGGCCTCCACCTTGTCGAGCGACTCGACCACCTGGCGCACCTGGTCGAGGTACTCCCCGGTCGCCGACACGATCAGGTAGTTCGTCCGCGGGTCGATCGTGATCGCCAGCGCCTGGCGCTCGTCGCTGGTCGGGAACAGGTTGCTCCCGAACGCCGGCGCGCCCTCCACCTCCAACGCCGGCTCGGCCCCGGGCTCGCGGGTCGGGGGACGGCCCGGGACCAGCACGAGCTGGTTGCCTTCCTGGCGCAGGTTGAACAGGTCGCGCAGCACGTCGGCCATCTGCCGGGCGTCCGCGTTCTTGAGCTTGAAGATCTCGATCGTCCGCGCTCCGGCCGACGTCGTGTCCAGGTCCGCGATCATCTGCTCCACGAGCACCATGAGCCGGGCCGGGGCCACGACGAACACCGAGTTCGTGCGCCGCTCGGCCGTGATCGTCACCTGCTCCTGGATCGCGCCAGAGATCTCCGCCTCACTCGGCGGCTTGCCGGCGGCCTCGATCCGACTCGCCTCCGTGTCGCGGATGAACCGCAGCAGCTGCGCCTGGCGCGACCCGACGCGCCCGCCGCCCAGCGGGCGTCCGGCGAGCACGCTCTGCAGCAGCACCACCACTTCCTGGGCGTCGGCCTGCTTGAGCTCGATCCGGCGCATTTCGGTGACCGCGTTCACCGGCGTCGACTCGAGGCGTTCGACCAGTTCGCGGATCGCCGCCACGTCCTCCGCCGTACCGCTGACGACGATGGCGTTCAGTCGCGGATTGGCCGTCACCCGCACCGCGTCGGCCCCGCGCTTGGTGTTCTCACGCTCGACGTACATCTCTCGCACCGCGGGCAGGAGGTCGTCCACGCGCCCGGTCGAGACCTGCACCACCTCGGTCACCTGCCCGCCGCTGACGGTCTGGGCCCCCTTCACGAGCACCTGCACGAGGTCCTTCACGATCGCGAGGTTCTCGTCGCTCGCCACCACGATCAGCGAGCGCGTCGCCGGGTCGGGCTGCACGCTGAACGAGTCGCTCGGCGCCTTCACCGAGCCCGCCCGCGTCGCCGAGTCGATCCGCTCCTTCATCAGCCGCTCGATCTTGGGCGCCAGCAGCGTCACGTCGCCCTCCTCGACCGTGATCACGTGCAGCCCCACCGTCGGGTCCATCGGCTGCGCGTCGAGCCGCTCGACGAGCTTCTCGACCACCCCGAAGCTCCGCTCACTCGTCGAGACAACCAGCGTGTTCGACCGCAGGTCCACCGACAGGATCAGGTCGTCCTCCGGCCGGATCACGCCGGTGGTCGCCTGCTGCTTGAACACCTCGCGCAGCACCGTCGACACCCTGTCCGCCGCGGCGTACTTCAGCGTGAACAGCCGAACCGTGTTCTCCGCCGCCGCCGCCGGGATGTCCAGCATTTTCGTCAGCTCGGTCACCGCCGCGATATTCGCCGGCGATCCCACCACCAGCAGCGCGTTCAGCTGCGTGTCCGGAACCACGACAAAGGTCGACAGCGGCGCAAACGCATCCGCATCCACCTTGCTCGCGTCCCCCGGCACGCCCGACGGCACCCGCAGCCGCCCGATCTGCCGACGCAGCGCCTCGCCCTCGGGCGTGCTGGCCTGCGTCCCCTGGAACATCGTCGTGAGCGTCCGGCTCAGCCGCGACGCGTCCGCGTGCTTCAGCGGGATCACCCGCGGCTCGATCCACCCCGCGTTATGCCCCGAATCCATCTCGCGCACCAGCACCTCGACCAGCGCGACCGCCTCCTCCCGCCCCGCCGCCACGAGCGTGTTCGTCCGCTCGTCGATGCTGATCGCCACCTGCCCGGCCAGCGCCTTGCCCACCTCGGTCGTCGGCATCGCGGGAATCGTCGTGCCCACCGGAGTGCGCAGACGCTCGCCCTGGCTGAACAGGTCCTTCACCACCGCGCCCACCCGCGTCGCCGCGGCGTTGGTCAGCGGGAAGAACCGCACCACCACGTTGTCACCGATCGGCAGCGCGTCGAGCATCCCGACGATCTCTCGCATCGCCTTGACGTTCTCCTTCGTCGACGCGATCACCACCGAGTTCGTCTGCCCCTCCGCGATGATGCGCAGAGGCTTCGACAGGTCGACACCCACGTTCGGCTGGTCGACGCCGTCGCGGTGCACGCTCAATCGCCGGATCTGCTCCGCCAGCGCCGCCGCCACCGGGGTCGATCCCGCCGCGCCCTGCGCCCCCGCCGGCACCGGGCGCAGCAGCTGCTCCACCGCCGCCACCACCGCCTGGGCCCGCGCCGTCTTCAGGCGCACGAACGCCACGTCCTGCTCCGCGAACGACGGCTCGGCGTCCAGCGCCTTCACCAGCGCCGCCACCGCCTCCGCGTCCTTCGGGTTCGCCACCACCGCGATCGCCCGACGGCTCGTCATGGCCACGAGCGTCACCGGCTCGCTGACCACGCCCGGCCGGTCCGTCGGCTGCGTCTTCGTCACGCCCACCTGCTCCAGCAGCGTCCGCATCTGCTCGGGCGAAAGGTTCGAGAGGTCAAGCACCGTCACCGTCTGCCCCAGCCCCGGCACGATCTCCGGCTTGTCGCCGGGCGCCGGCGGCGGCCCGTCGAGCTCGCGGGCGACCTTCTCCATCTGCTCGAACAGCACCTGGCTCGACGCGATCACGATCGCGTTCGTCGTGCGGTCGACCTCGATCGCCATCGTCTCGCCCGCCTGCTGCGCGACCGGCGCGAACGTGGTCCGCAGCGTCGGCAGGATCCGCGCCGCGGGGATGTTGGCCAGGCGCAGCACGCGCACGCTCGCCCGCGACCGGTCCCCCTCCTGCTGCAGCGTCTCCGCGAGCGCCTTGATCTGCGCGAACTGCGACTCGTCGGCCCGGACGATCAGCGCCCCGGCCTTGTCATCGCCCAGGATGAGCACCGACCTCACCCCGCCCGGCGCTCCGCTGCCCGCTGGCCGTCCCGCCTCGACGAACATCGCCCGCAGCGTCTGCGCAAACTGCGTCGCCGGCCCCGCCTTGAGCGGGATGATCCGCGCCTCGGGCAGCCGCGCGAACTCGGGAACATCGAGCTGCGCCACCACCGCCTTGATCCGATCGAGCTTCTCACGCCCCGCCGACACGATGAGCGAGTTCGTCACCCGCTCCGCCACCACCGACACCGTCTCCTGCCCCTCGATGAGCACCGGCGGCAGATCCGGCCCGCCGTTCTCACCAGGGCGCGCCGCCCCGCCGCCGCGCCGCTCGCGGGCGGCCCGCTGGCGCTCCAGCTCGGCCCGGATCGGGGCCGCGAACGCCTCGTTCAGCGAGTTCGCGATGCTGCTCGCGTCCGCATGCTTGAGCGCAAGGATCTCCAGCCGGCGCGACGTGTCGTACTGCTCGTTGTCGAGCTTCTCCAGGAGCGCCCGGATCCCCGCCCACTCCGCCGCGTCGGCGCTGATGACCAGGCTCTTGGCCGCCGGGTTCGGGATGATCGTCACCGACCGCGCCCCGGGCGTCGCCGCCTCCGGCGCGTATCGCCCGTAGAACACCTCGAGCGCCGACGCCGTCTCGCGGGCATCGGCGAACTTCAGCGGCACGAACTCCGTGGTCCGCTGGCTCCCCGTCGGCACGTCGATCGCCGCCACGACCTGCTCGATCTCCTTGAACTGGTCCGGGGTCGCCGAAATCAGCAGCGTCCCGTCGCGCGTCGACGTGCTCACCGTCGCCACCGGCTCGTTCGGGCCCGCCGTGCGCCGTCCCAGGATCTGGCGGAGCGTGTACGCCGCGTCCGTCACGTCCGCGTTCTTGAGCGCGATCCGCCGGAACTCCGTCTGGGCCCGCGCGGGCTCGGAGTCCAGCTTCGAGATCTGCGCCATCGCGATCTCGATCGCTTCGGGCGACCCGGTCAGCAGCAGCGAGTTCGTCCGGCGCACCGGCGTCACCTTCACGTTCACCTGCTTGGGCAGCGCCTGCGTCAGCGACTGGGCCACGTCCTCCGCCCGCGCCGTCGTCAGCGTCACCGTCGTGATCCGCGCCTCCTCAGCCGACGGCGGCGCATCGAGCTGATCCACCAGCGCCTTCACCTGCTCGAACACCTGCTCGGGCGCCGACACGATCAGCGACCGCGAATTCACCTGCGGCGTCACAATCACCGCCGCGTCCTTCGCCGTCGCGCTCCGCGGGAACTGCTCCCCGATCGTCTTCGCGATTTCGATCGGATCCCCGTTCCGAAGCGTGAAGATCTCCCGCTTCCTTCCGTCCCCCTCGTCGGCCGTGTCCATCTGCGCCACGAGCTGCTTCACCGTCTCCAGCTCCGCCGGCGGCGCGGAGACCACGATCACGTTCCCCTCCGCCGACCCGATGATCGCCACCGGCGACTGCGCCCCGCCCGACCGTTCGCGGTCCGCGAAGAACTGGCGGAGGCTGTTGGCCACCTGGTCCGCCCGCGCAAATTTCAGGCCGATCGACTCGATCGACTGGTCCGGCGTCGACGCGGCCTCGTCGAGCTGCGTGATGTACGCCGTCGCCTGGTCGATCTTGTCCTGGCGCCCGATCAGGATCACCGTCCGCGACCGCGGATCGACCTCGGTCCGCACGCCGTCCGGATCGGTCCCCCGCCACCGCGGCCAGTCCGGCGTCGACATCGCCGACTGCACCGCCGTCCCCACCACGCGCGGGTCGGCGTGCTTGAGCCGCACCGCCTTCACCGCCTGCTGCAGCTTCGCGCCGCGATCGACGTCGAGCGTCTGGATCACCCGCTCGATCGCCCCGAATGCGTCCCCCTGCCCGATCAGCACCACCGAGTTCGTCCGGTCGTTCACCTCGACGACCAGCGTGTCCTTCGGCTCGGAACGGCTCCAGAACCCCGGCGGGTAGTTGATGTTGTCGACCACGTTCTCCAGCAGCGTGCGGATCTCCCCCGCGCGGATGTTCTTCAGCTCGACAACCTTGAACTGCAGGTCGCGCGCCGCCGCCGGCTTGTCGAACGTCTCGACCAGCCCCTTGACCTCCGCGAAGTCCGCCTCCGAGGCCGACACGATGAGCGTCGACGACCGCTTGTCCCCCACCACCGCCACGCGCCGCGCCGGCTGGCGCTGCCCGGGGCGCGTCTGAGCCTTGGCCCGGTCGTCGTAGAACTGCACGATCGCCTTCGCGACCGCCTCCGCGTCCGCCCGCTCGAGCTTGATCGCGTGCGACGCCTGCCCCGCCACCTCCGCCTTGTCGAGCTCGGCCGCGATCGACTTCACCTGCTCGATCTGCTCGGGCTTCGCCCGCACGATCAGCAGGTTCGAGCCGTCGGCGCTCGACATCCGCACGCTGTCACGCCGCGCGGGATCGCGGTCCCCCACGATCGTCTCGACCGCACGCCGAACGTCCGACGCCGCCACCTGGTTGAGCGTGATGATCGCGACCTGCGTGCCGTCGTCGTCCATCGGCCGGTCGATCTCGCTGAGCAGCCGCTGCGCCTCGTCGAGCTGCGCCGTCGTCCCCGTCACGAGCACGGCCCCCGTCCGCCCGTCCGCCACGAACATCGCCTTGGTCGAGTCGCTGGCGCTCGGGCCCTGGCGCTGCGCGTCGAAGAGCGTCTGCATCGTCCGCGCCGCGTCCTCGGCCTTCGCGTTCGCGACTTCCAACCGCCGGATCGCGAGCCGGTCCTGCGTCGGCGACTGGTCGAGCATCGCCACGAACCGATCAATCAGCGCCAGTGCCGACGCCGGCGCCGCCACCACCAGCGACGCCCCCGCGGGGTCCGCCGTCATGCGCACCAGGTCCGGCTCGATGTGCGTGGTGGGAGTCGCGGGCTTGCCGTCAGGCCCCGCCACCGTCACGTCCAGCCCGCGGATCCGCCTCGCCTGCGCGCCCCGCGGCTCAGGACTCAGCAAATCCCTCATCGCCGCCTGAACCCGCGCCGCCGTCGTGTTCACGAGCGGGTAAACCTTCACCGTGAGCCCGGTCGCGTCGCTCGGGCGTGCCAGCGCCGCGATCAGCTCGCCCACGGGCTCAAAGTCCGTGTCGTTCGCCGCTACCAGGAGCGCACCACCAGCGGGGTCCGCCTGCACCCACACCGGCCCGGTGAACCCCGCCGGGTTGTCCGGGCCGCTCCGCCCGATCTGCGTCACCGCGCCGCCGAGAATCCCCGCGATCGCCCGCGCATCGACCGACTCGGGCAACGGAACAACCCTCAGCCTCCGCGGCTCCGCCGGCATCTGCTTCTGCAGCTGCTCGGCCAGCTCGACAACCCGCGCCGCCAGACGCGGTGCACCCACGATCACGATCGAATTCGTCACCGGATCGACCGCGATCGTCAGCACACCCTCGTCGTCATCGGCCGCCGCCGCGTCCTGGGCCACCCCCACGCCCGCAACCGCATCGGGCTCGCTCACGGCCCCGATCGCCGCGCTCAGCCACAGCTTCAGCACCGGGTGCACCGCCCAGTCGACGTCGCCAGACGCAACGCCGCACGCAACCTGCCGCGTCTCCTTTGCCGGATCGGGCATGACCCATCCGCCGCGCTTCGGTGCAGGCAATTTCTTCGCCCCGCGCTCCAGCAGCTTCTCCACCGGCACGATCTCGACCTTCGTCCCGCCCCGCTGCTCGAGCAGCTTCTTGATCGCCTCGGCCATCGCCCCCGCGTCCGCACGCGACCGATCGAGCGGGATCAGCCGCAGCTCCTTCGACCCCGCCAGCGCCGTGCTCTCGAGCTTCGCGATCACATCCTCGATCGCCTTCACCTGCTCCGCGTCGCCGCGGACGATGATCGCGTTGCTCGACGCGTCCACCCGCACCACCGGCGCGGGCGCTGGGGGGTCGGTCGGCTGCGTCGACGCGAACACCGCCTGCACGCTCGCCGCCACCTGCGTGGCGTCCGCCGCGTTCAGCGGGATCACCCGCACCACCGGCTGCTCGACGGCGCCCCCCGGCGCAACGTCCAGCCCGCGCACGATCTGCTCGCCGATCTCCACGATCCCCGCCGGGCCCGCGAGCACGATCGCGTTCAGCCGGCGCTCCGGCACAACCTTCACCTCCCGCGGCTGCTCCCCCTGCTGACGCAGGAAATACCCGCGCTCCCAGCTCGGCAGCTTGTCGATCACGTTCTCTCGCGTCAGCAGCGCCTGCACCATCGGCGCCACCTGCTCGGCCTTCGCCGCCTGCAGGAACACCGTGCGCACCACCACCCCGCCCTCCTGCGGCGCCGCCTCAAGGCTCGCCACCACCTCCGCCGCCTTCACGAGCCGCTCGGGCGACCCCGTCACGACCACGCTGTTCGTCCCCGCTTCGGCGGTCGCCGTGGGGGTCGGCTCGCTCGCGGTCTTCCCCGCCTTCATCGATTCCGTCAGCACCTTCGCGACCGCGTCGGCCTTCGCCTTCGTCAGCGGGAACACCTTCACACCCACGCTGCCGATCGTGGCCGGAACATCGACCGCGAGAATCACCTCGCGGGCCACGGCCACCAAAGGCCCCGGCGCACTGATCACCAGCCGATTCCCGCTCGGCTCGCCGCGCACCGTCGGCGCCGCCATCGCCACGCCCGCGGCCTCCGCCGCCCGCAGATCCGCCGGCCAGCGCGAGCGATCGCGCAGCAGCGCCTCCACCACCGGCGCGAGCGCAACCGCGTCCGCGTGCTTCAAGGGCAACAGCGCCAGCTCCATCGCCGGCACGTTCACCGCCCGGTCATCCAGCTCCGCCAGCAGCCGCACCGCCGCCGCCACCTGCTCGGGCGTCCCGAGCACCACCACGCTCCCGCTCGTCGGCTCGGCCGTCACTTCCAACGGCTTGCGCCCGGGTGGGGGGGGCGCCACCGTCGCCGCCAGGATCGGCGTCGCCGACGCCACCAGCCGCTTCGAGTCCACCTTCGCCGGCGTAAACGTCGCGACCGTCCGCTCGCCCTGGTCCGCCGGCCGGTCCAGTTGCTCGATGATCGTCTTCGCCAGATCGATCGTGCTCGCCGGCGCCGACACCATCAGCGAGTTCGTCCGCTCGTCCGCCTCCACCCGCACCTGCGGCGGGCGCGGCAGCTGCCCGCGATTCGCCCGCATGATCGCGCTGAGCACCCGCGGGTCGTTCTCCTGCTGCTCCGCCAGCAGCCGCTGCACCGTCTGCGCAATCTGGGCCGCGTTCACGTGCTTGAGCTCGAACGTCCCCACGCTCGCCACGTTGTCGTTCACCGGGCGCACGTCGAGCTGCTTGACGATCTCCTCAACTTTGTTGAGGTCCGCCTCGGCGCCCGACAGCACCAGCGCGTTGCTCCCCGCGGTCGCGGCCGCGATCACCCGCCCGCCCGTGGGCAGGTCCATCGTCGCCAGTGCCCCGGAAATCGTCCCCGCGGCCTGCTGCGCATCGGCAAACATCAGCGGCACCACCCGCACCACGTTCTTCCCCGCCTGTGCCGCCGGCGTGTCCAGCGCGTTGATCAGCTGCTCCGCCACCTGCTGCGCCCCCTCCGGCGCCGTCACGATCAACGTGTTCGTCGGCACATCCGCCGCGACGTCGAGCAGGCTCTTGATGTCCGTAACCGCCCGCCCATCCTCCGCCTCCTGCTCCCGCACCCGCGCGGCGAGCAACCGATCGAGCAGCGGCTGCAGCCGATCCGCCCGCGCGTGCCGGAGCGCGTACATCTTGATCCCGGTCGTCGGCCGCTCCGGCGCCGCGTCCAGCTCCTCCACGATCTGCTCCACCCGGTCGAACACCGCGCTGGGCCCGCTGATCACGAGCGTCCGCGTCGTCGCCTCGGGCGCCACCGTGAACGGCGCTCGCGCCCCGCCATCAGTCGGCGCAAGCCCCAGCCCGTTCGCCGTCGCCAGGTTCCGCAGCGTCGCCGCCACCGTCTCCGGGTTCGCGCGCACGAGCTTGTACGTCCGGATCTCCGTGTCCGCCGCCGCCTGCTGCCGGTCGAGCTGCTCCACGATCTGCTCGAAGCTCGCCATCCGCGCCAGCGGCGCATCGACGATCAGCGAATTCGTCCCCCGGTCTGCCCGCACGATGATCTCGCGCGGCGGCTTCAGGTCGGGCCGAGGCGTCCCGTTCCGATCCCGCGGGATCGGCGGTTCGGGATACATCTGGTCGATCGTCTGCGCCAGCTCGCTCGCCTGCGCCACCTTCAAGGGGAAGATCCGCATCTCCCGCCCGCTCGCGTCCAGCTTGGCCGTCTCGTTGAATTCCGCGACCAGCGTCTCGATCTCCGGGAACACGTCCGGGTGCGCCGACACGATCAGCGTGTTCGTCGCCGCGTCCGGCGTGATGTCCACCGGACGGCTGTTCCGTTCCTCCACCGGACGCTGCGCGAAGCTCTGGTTCAGAACCGCCGCGACGCTCGTCGCCTCCGTCGTCTTCAGCCGCAGGATCCGCAACGGCGGCCGCTCCGCCGTCCGCTGATTATCCATGTTCTTGACAAGCTGCTCGATCACCGCGAGCTGCCCCGGCTGCGCCGCCACCAGCAGCGCGTTCGCCGTCGGCACCGCCTCGATCACCGGCGCCGGCTGCCCCGACGCCGTCACCGGCGCGCTCGCCGCCACCAGCTCACCCAGGAACGCCGCCGCCTCCACGGCCTTCGCGTGCCTCAGCTCGATCAGCCGCACCTCGCGCGCCGGACCGGCCAGCTTCCCAAGCTCCTCGGCGATCTGCGAGAACTTCGCCAGCGACGCCCCGTCGCCCGTCGCGAGAATGCTGTTGCTCGCCTCATCCACCGTCGCGCTCAGCGTCCCCGCATCCGCGCCCCCGCGCTGCCGGAGATACGCCGGCATCGCCTTGTCGAGCAGCGCCTTGGCCGACCCGCTCGCCGGCCGGATCACCCGCAGCGATTTGTCGCTCGGCCCCGACGCGTCGATCGACTTGATCACCTGCTCGATCACCGCGAACTGCTCCGGCCGCGCACGCACGATCAGCTTGCCCAGCTCGTCCACCCCCTCGATCGTCGGCTCCACATACGCCGACCCGTCCGAGGGCGTCAGCATCGGCCGCAGCAGGCGCGTCGCCCGCGGCGCCGCCTCGCTGGGCCTCACACCCTTCACATCGAACGTCCGGCTCTCGGTCGCGACCGTCGCCGACGCCTCCGTCGACTTGAGCAACCCGCTGAACGCCTCGATCCCCGCCTTCGAGCCCACGAGCGTCGCCGTCGTGCTCGTCGCGTCGTAATCCGCCGTCACCGGGTCCGTCTTCGACCGCGAGTCCAGCTTCCATAGCTCGCTCGCCCGCTTGAGCGCCGCCGCCGGGTCCGGCGCGCTGACCTTCACCAGCCGAACCTCGCGCGCAAGCTGCGGCGGCAGATCCATCGACCGCAGCAAGTCCCGCACGCTCTCCACGTCCCCCGCCGGCCCGGCCAGCACGATCCCGTTCCCGTCGGGCGTGGGCGCCGACCGCACCGTCGCCGCCTGCTTGGGCGAGAGCAGCCGCGTCAGCACGCTCTGGGCCGCCGCCGGCGTGATGTTCTCGAACATCACCACCACGCCCCGCGTCTCGGCCACCGGTTTCACGCTCGAGGGCCCGTCACGCCCGCTCGCTGTCGCGCCCGGGTCCAGTTCGTTCATCAGCGCCGCCGCTTCCGCCAGCTGCGCGCCCGACCCCACCACCGCCACTTTCGCCGCCGAGTCCATCGCCAGCACCGTCGGCTGCTTCTCCTTCGGCATCGCACTGAACAGGTCCGTCAGCTTCTTCGCCACGTCCGCCGGCGCCGCCGCCCCCATCGAAAACGTCACCATCTCCCGCGTCCCCGCGTCGCTCTCGGGAACGTCGAGCAGCCTCACCAGCTCCTCGACCGTCGCCAGCCGGCTCTGCGGCCCCACCGCCAGGATCGAATTCGTCCGCACGTCCGGCTGCAGATTCAGCCCCGGCGTCGCATCGTCCTGCACCGTCTGGCGCTCACCCTTCGCGTTGACGAGCACCGTCGTCCGCTTCTCGGCAACCAGGCCCGCGAGGCTCTTCGCCACCGCCTCCGCCTTCGCGTACTTCAGCGGGAACACCTTCACCAGCTGGTCCGTCGGCGGCGTCGCGTCGAGCGTCTGGATGACCTCCCGAGTCCGCCGCACGTTCGCCGCCGTGTCCACCAGTACCAGCGCGTTCTGCTGCAGGAGCGCCGACACCCCGCCGTACTTGCCCATGAAGGGCTTGAGCTGCTCCGCCATCGGACCCGCCGACGCGTTGATGAGCGGCACCACCACCGTCACGATCTCGATCCCGCCCACGTCCGCAGGCACCTTGTCCAGGAACTTCTGCCCCGCCGTCTTCGCGTCCTCGAGCTTGGTCAGCAGCAGGAAGTTCTCCTCGCGCCGCAGCTGCAAACCGTGCATGTACAGCAGCCGGTTCACGATCTCCATCGCCTGCTGCAGCGTGTACGTCTCCCCGCTGATGAACGTCACCGGCGCCTTGGGCGCCTCCGCCTCGCGGATCACCGGCAGACCGAACTCGCGCGACATGAAGTCCAGCACCAGGTCGTACGGCGCATCCTTGAAGTTAAACCCCACCGGCTTCGCCCCCGGCGCCTGCGCCGGCGGCGCAGGAGGCGTCACCACCGACTGAACAGGTGGGGGGGGCGGCGGCACGGCCGGCACAACCGGAGCCTCCGGCTTCGCCTCGGGCTTCCCGTCCGGCTTCGCTTCACCCTTTCCCTCGGCCTTTCCTGTCGGTTGCGCCGGGGAGTCCTTTGTCGGTTGCCCCTCAGGCTTAGGGATGGCCGGATTCGGCTGCGCGGGCGCGCCCTCCGGCTTGGGCGCAGGAACCGGCGCCTTCGGATCCGCCGGCTGAGCCGTCACCGGCGCCGCAGCCACAGGAGTCGCGCTCGGCGCAGGGGCCGTCGGGGGCGCCGGCGGGGGGGGCTCATCAATCCGCACCCCACCCAGCGACATCGCCTGCCCCGCCGCGAGGATGATCGCCGCCATCACCACCGGTCCACACCCCTGCCGGGCGTCCGAGGTGAAGGTGGAGGGAGTCTGCTGTGCCATGTGGGCCTCCTCGCGCTGCTGCACGAACTTGGGTTTCCCGAACAGATCGCCACCGCGCGAACCGCGGGGACGGGGGGTAGGGGGAATGAGGGTCAGTCTACCGCATCCTCTTACTGAGCCGACGCTTCGCGCTCGGCCAGACTCTTGTTGATTCCCACCGCAAAACGCTTTCCACCCTCTTCAAACACCGCCCGCTCCCCCGACGCATCCACCAGCGTCGCCTCCAACACCTTCTCGCCAACCTTCACGACCTTCGTCGATCCGTTCCCCGCCTTCCCCGATCCCACCAGCCACACCTCCCACCCCGCGCTCCCGCGCACCACCGCCGTCACGCGGTAATCCCCATACCCCGGACCGCTCGATGGCGGCTTGGGCGCCGGGGCCGCCGGCGCCAGCTCCTGCTGCACCGTCACCGGCGGGGCGGCGGGTGGGGGGGGCGGCTCGCGGAACCGGTTCGACGTGGAGATCACCGCCCACCGCTCCAGCACCGCCGCGTCCGGCTCAGTCCACCGCGCCGCGTTGGGATCGCGCGCCGCCGCAAACTCCGCCTCCGGCACATACAGCGTCACCATGTCCACCGTCAGGTCCACGAACTCGCGCTTCGCCCCGCTGGGGATCAGCACGAACCGGTCGATCCGGTGCACCCACTTCTGCGCGTCGAGCGTCGCCAGCGCCCGCACGATCTCATCGAGCTCCCCGCGGGCCGTGAACGTGATCGGCACCTCGTAGAAGTCCGTGCTCCCGCGCTTCGCGCCAAGGTCGTCCGCCTTCGCCGTCGCCGGGCTCGCCACCGGCAGCGCCGGCCGCGTCGCCACCTTCGGGTCGATCAGCCGCAGCCGCGTCGCAATCTGGTTCACCACCGACCGCGCCTCGGCCGCCACCTCTTCCTCGCTCCGCCCCAGGCTCGACGCCCCAAATGCCTTCAGCCGCTGCCGCTCCGCCGCCATGCCCTCCAGCTCGTCCTCGCGCTTCGACACCGCCTCGCGATACAGCCGGATCTCCTTGTCCAACCCGTCCCGCGGCGTCTTGTAATAGTTCCGATACGCCGTGAGCCCCCCAAGGCCCACGATCGCCACGCCCCCCACCAGCACAACCAATCGCATCGCCGGAGTCATGCGCCACCCCCGCTCTTCGTCGCCGCGCCCGCATCAGCCGGCGCAGGGTTCGCGGGCGCGCCCGCAGGCGCCGCCGGGCTCGCGCCCGGCGCAGTCGCCGGCGCCGTTGTCGGCACCGCCGCCGGTTGCTCCGGTGGTGTCGGTGGAGGCGTTTGGGGGGGGGGGGGGGGCGGGGTGGGGGTCACCGCCCGCGGCTGTCTCGACGTGAGCAGCCAGTTGAAACTCTCCGGCGTCTCCGCCCCGCGCGATTCGATCGTGTACCGGTCATCCGCGACAAACGCCGCCCGCACCGCGTCCAGCGCCCCCGGGCGGCGCGAGCGCCCCTGCAGCGTGATCCGCCCGATGAACGACCCCGTCCACGTCCCCAGCGCATAGCGCCGCTCGCCGCCCTTGGGCAGCGAGAAGTCCACCGCCGACTCCCCCGTCCCCTCGATGCGGTCGACCATCACCTCGCCCGGCCCCGGCAGCCGTTCGCCGAGCACGAGCAGGTGGCTCAGCCAGTCCCCCCGCTCGCGCTTCCAGATCTCCGCGTGCTCGGCCCGCGCCTTGAGCCGCTGGTACGTCGTGTACTCCTTGCGGACCTCGTCCCAGCGCTTCTTGTACCCCGCGAGCTGGCGCTGCCGCGCCGCGAGGTCGAACTTCGCGACCGTCCACACCGTCCCCAGCACCAGGATCGCCGCCAGCGCCCCCAGCAGCACACGCTGGCGCTTCGCCCCCGCCAGGTCCGGCGCCTTGCGCGGGTTGGCAAAATCCATCATCCCCCGCCCCACCACAGGCCCCGCGAGCAGGCCCGCGAGCGAGGCCACCAGCGTCCGGTCCTGCGCCGTCATCGTCGACGGCGGCGCGATGAACGCCGGATACCCCGCCGCCGCCGACGCCAGACCGGTCGCCGCCGAGCACGCGCTCGCCACGAGCTGCGCCGCCCGGTCGTCCCCCCCCACCGCCACCGCCTCCACCTCGACGCTCTCCGCGCCGACCCGGTAGCTCATCCACGTCCGCTTCGCCTCGACCCCCACGCGCTCGGCAAACTCCTCGAGCTCCTCGCCCCGGCGCGGCCGCACCAGATCCGTCGCCCGCGCGAACACGATCTGCCCGTCCTCGAGGATCACGAACTCCACCGACCCGCTCGAGACGCTCACTCCCAACGTCGACCCGCCCCGCCGCTGCGCCGCCTCCGCCAGCAGCACCCCCACGCCCTCGCACCGCAGGCTCACCCGCCCGACCTTGAACCCCGCCGCCTTCGCCACCGCGCGCCGCCAGTCCACCCGGTCGCTCTGCAGCGCCCCGGCCAGCACCCCCACCGGACCCGCCGGGGCCGCCTTCGTCGCCCGCTTCGCGTCCGCCGCCGCACCCATCGGCACAAAGTCGATCAGCGCGTTCTCCGCCGGCACCGTCAATTGCCGCAGCATCTGCAGCTTCACCATCGCCGGCACATCGCTCGCCGGCGTCCCCGCCGGGAACGTCAACCTCTTGTGCACCACCTCCGCCCGCGGCACCGCAAACACCACGCCCCACTTCCGCGCCGCCTTGTCCATCGACCCCTGCTTCAGCTCCTCCGCGATCCACGCCCCCACCGCCGCCGCGTCCGTCGCGTCCACGCCCGACGGGCGCGCCGCCGTGATCCACGAATCCACACTCAGCCCGCTCCCCGTCGGCGCAGCACACACCGCGGCGAACCGGTCGCCCTCCAGATCAATCGCCACCCGCGGCATCGGCTTGCTGATCTTCACTTCGACGTGCCTCCCGATCCCGAACCACTCCCCCCACCACGCCCCCCCCCCCCCCCCCCCCACACCCTCCCCTAGCCCCCGCGCCCCCACCGCTCCCGCACCCCGGGGATGTCGGGTAGCTCGTCGCCGACCCCGGTGGCCACGAGGACTCGTCGGGCCGAGAGCACCGAACCGCTGGCGAGGCAGACCACGAACCCGGACTCGATCGACGACCCGGTGTCCTCGAACCGCTCCCCCCCGTAGCCGGCGACCCCGGCCCCGCCGGCAGCCAAGACCCCCGGCGGGCGCACCCCGTCCCGGGACATGAAC
>CAZMCC010000027.1:27653-38629 GCA_964564695.1 uncultured Phycisphaeraceae bacterium
CCCCGCGGCATCGGCTTGCTGATCTTCACTTCGCCCTGCCTCCCGATCCCGAACCACTCCCCCCACCACCCCTCCCACCACCCCCACCAGTCCACCGTCCGATCCGCGACCGCACCGGCGTCGCCGGACTCGATGGCCCAGACGACGACCCACCCGCGCCCCCCGGCTTGGGCGAGTCTACCTCTCCCGTCCCGCTCCCCCCCCGCGGCAGCATCGACGACTCCGGCTCGCGCTTCGACGCGTCATCACCCTCCGAGCCCGCCTCCGGCGCCGTGGGTGATGTTGGAGGTTGCTCCGATACGTCCGCGCCCGCAACCGGTTCGACCGGCCGCTCCGCCTCCGGAGTTTCCTCGCTCGCCTTCGCCGGTGCGGCCCGAGGGGGGTCCGGCTCCTTCGCGCCCGGCACGATCAGCGCATCAAACGTCGCGGCCCGCAGATACGCGATCCGCACCGGCATCTCGCTCGCATCGATAATCGCCTCGTACGCCCACCGGTCCTTCAGCACCCAGTCCGCCGCCTCGCCCCGCAGCTCTCCCGACACCACGCCCCCCTCCACGATCACCCGAAACACGAGCGAACGGCTCGTCACCAGGTCCAGCGCCGGCGCAAACTCGTTCATGTCCACGAGCCCCTCGAGCACCGGCCACAGCGCCGTCGCCCGGCGCGACGCCTCGAGCTTCTCCCGCGCCGCCACGATCCGGTCCGCCAACCCCGGCGCGATCCCCGGAACCCCCGACAGCACCTCCGCCGGCGCCGACATCAGGTCCGCCAGCCCGCGCCGAGCCCCCGCCTCGTCAAACTCCACCGCGTCCAGCACCCCCGCGATCATCACCGGGTCCGTCCCCGCGCTCGCCGCCAGTGCCGACGCGCTCGTCGGCCGCCGGTTCGCCGAATACTGCCGCCCCAGCCACGCCGCCGGCTCCGCCCCCACCTCGACCGCCAGCACCTTCTCAAAGTCCGCGCTCCACGTTTCCGGCAGCACGAGCCTCGCCGCTCCCGTCGCGTCCGGATCGATCGCCCCGTCCGCGCCAAACCCCGAACGCGCCTGCGGATCCGCCGAATAGCACGTGAGGTAATCCGACGCGCTCAGCATGTCCCGTGGCACAACCTCAGCCTCCTCCTCCTCCTCCTTCGGCACGCCCGCATCCCACGCCGTCCGGTCCCACTTGCTCACTTCCTTTGGCGCGTCGGCGCTCGGCGCACCCCCCTCTCCCGCCGCGCCAGCCCCCGCCGGCGCCGCACTCGCCCCCGCAGACGACGACTTGGGCGCATCCGACGCCGGCGGCGCAGCGGCCGCAGGGGCCGGCGCAGGGACAGCCGCGGCCGGAAGCACCGTCTCCGCCGTCTCCACCGCCAGAATCTCCCACACGCTCCCCCCCGCCCGCGCCCCGCGCCCCGCCACGACCTTCCCCAGCGCCTCGCTCGTGAGCACCCCGAGATTCTTCAGCCGCTCCTCGCTCGTCTCGTTCACGTCAAGCTTCGCCGCCTCGTGCTGAAACGTCACGCCCTGCGCACCGAGCGCCATCAGCCGCACCACCCCGCTCTGCGGCACGCCACCCGCGTCCGTCCCCGTCCACACCACGCCGTGCGCCGTCAGCGTCAGCCCCTGCCCGCGCAGCAGCTCCGGCCGCTGCTTGGCGACCTCCATGACGACCGCATCGACGCCCGACAGCGCCAGGTTCACCCCCGTCGCCCGGCGCCCGCGCGCGTCGGCCACCTGCGCCTGCGCCGCCGACCACGCCGCCACGCTCGCCGTCGCCACCGCGCACGCGATCACCGCGACCAGCACCACGAGGCTGACCACGCCGCGACGATCTGGGTGCTGCCGCCTCAGAAGTCACCTCCGCTCGCCGAGCCCGACGAGCCCCGGGCGCTGGACGTCTGAAGCGTCCCCCCGTCCGGAATCGCGATCACCACCCGCCGATCCGGCGCCGTGTCCGACCGCGACACGTCCCCATCCACCGCGCTCGACACCGGCGCCTCCGCCCCTTCTTCCTCTGCGGGTGCGTCTCCGAACCACAATCGCACCTCGACCGCCGACGGCAGTCCCCCATCCTTCGCGCTGTTGAACTCCCGCTTCCACGACTTCCCGTCGTGATACCAGAACTCCGCCCGCCGCACGCCTTCCACCTCGCCGCTCAGCCCCTCCCCCACCGACGCGAGCGTCCCCAGCGCCGTCGCGTGCCGCGACAGGCGCACTCGGTCGGTACTGAACGACACCTCGCAGCGGCACAAGTCGCTCGCCCCCGGCCCCTCGCTTCCCAGCCACCGCCCGCGCGTGAGCACCTTGATCCCCGACGCCGTCCCCTCGACCCCCGCCGACCCCGCGCCGTCCCCCGCGACCGCCCCGATGAGGTCCGTCTCGATCTGCGAGATCAGCGCGTCCGCCGCCGTCTGCCGCAGCGTGTACCGCTCCAGCCGGTCCCGCGCATCGGCCACCGACACGAGCAGCGACCCCACCCCCGTCACGATGATGACGATCAGCGCGATCGCCAGCAGCACCTCGAGCATCGTGAACGCCCGCCCCCCCCGCCCAACGAGCCGTGAGCGCAAGCTCACGGTGCACCCCCCGTTCGCCGTCAGCGCTCGCCGTGTCGCATGCGCTCTCACCGCAACACCCCCTTCCCGTCCGCGCTCGCCGTCCGCGTATTCGGCCCCACCCGCGCCGGAATCAACCGCCGCAACGTGAAGCTCACACCCCCCGCCAGCGGCCCATTCCTCCCCGACCCCTCCCGCGCCGTCACGCTCACGAGCGTGAGCCCCTCATACGCGCTCGGCACCGTCTCGACCGCCAATTCCCACCCCGACGCCTCGCTCGGCGCATCCTCAAACGCCGCCCCCGACCCGCCCCGATCCGTGCTATCGCGCACCGGCCCGTTCAGCTCCTCCGCCTGGCGCAACCCGGCGGCGAGTTCCGCCACCGCGCTCGCCGCCAGATCCTGCGCGAGCACCCGCCGCCGCGCCAGGTCGAGCCGATCTCCCGCGTCCGAGAGCGTCGCGAGGATCACGCCCCCGAACCCCACGAGCAGCGCGAGCGACACCACCGCCTCGAGCAGCAGCACCCCCGCGGGATGGGACCGCCGGCGCGTCAACGCTCACCCCCCGGGGCCGCGTGCCGATCCCGTACGGCGTCGTCAGCCTCAAGCGCCGTCGGCGCCTCATCCGGCCGCTCTCCCTCCGTCTCCTTCTTGATCGCTGTCACGCTCACCCGCCCGCTCAGCGCATCGACGTGCACGCTCAGCCGCGTCGGCGCCTCCCCCGCCTCCTCCCCCCCCACCACAGGCTTCTTCACCGCGCCGGTCTGCACCGGCCCGTTCGTCGCAATCACCCCCAGCGCCAGGAACCGCCCGTCCGGCATCGCCGTCCCGATCGGCGTGAGCGTCACGCCCTCGGCCTGGGTCCCGCCCTCCGGCGGCGCGCTGCGGTTTCCTTCCGCCGAGCCGGTCCCCTCGGCCTCCCCCGCGCTCTCAAACCGCCACGCCCCCGGCAGCTCCACCCCCAGGTCGATCAGCGCCGCCCCGCTCGCCTGCGGGAACTGCAGCACCAGGTCGCGCCCCGTCCCGTTGCGCCGCTCGCGCACGCACAGCGTCACGCTCGCCCCCGAGCGCACCGCCTCCGCCGTCGCCAGTCGAACGCCCGCCGACAGCCGGTCCGCCACCGCGCCCTCATCCGCGCGCTCGATGAGCGACGCCGACAACGGCACGATCGCCGCCAGCACCAGCACCGTGATCGCAAGCGCCAGCGCCACCTCGACGAGCGTGAACCCGCCGCGCCGAACCCCCCCGCGCCCAATCAAGGCGCGCAGCGACACCGCACGCAACGACCACTTCCCCCCCGCCCGCACCATGGCAGGAAGGGCGGACGGGGTCATGATCCGGTCCTCACCGGCCCCCGCCCGTGGGCGGCGGCGGCGGCGGAGCGCTCGACGACGAACCCGAAGTTCCCGAGCCGTCGTCGACCGTCTTCCACACGTTGATGTCGTCGGCCGTCCCCTCTTCCATGTCCGGCCCGGTCGACCACAGGTCGAACATCCCCTCGGGCGCCTTCTCACCCTTCTGCTTGTACCCCCAGGGCTTGCCCCAGGCATCGTTCGGCTTCGCCTCGATGATGTACTGGTGCCACTTGGTCTGGTCCGCCTCGGTCGTGAGCGTGCTCTTGTTCCACAGCACCGCCAACCCCTCCTCGTCGGTGGGATACCGGTTGAAATCAAGCCGGAACTGCTGCAGCGCGTTCCGCAGGCCCTTCAAATCAATCTCCGCGATGCTCTTGTCCGCCGATTCCTTGCTCCCGAACAGGTTCACCGCCACCAGCCCCGCGATCGCCAGGATGATCACGATCACGATGAGCACTTCGATGAGCGTAAAGCCCCGACGACGCGCTGCCGTGCGCGACGCGGTGCGGGGGGACGAGGTGCCCCCGAAAACCTTCTTCTGCTGGGTCATTGGCGGTCTCCTTCTGAATCTTCAGACTCAACCCCGCGCTCCGCACGGGGATCGTGACGACAGAAACCCGCGCTGAAGGCGGGTCCGACAAACCAGTTTACCGCCCGATCACCCCCGAGTTGGCTGCAATTCCAGAACATCCCCCAACCATCCGCGGAACTTTTTTCAGGCCCAGCACCAACGAAAAACAGTCGCCGCGCCGAAGCAGCGGCGCCCTGGAGGCCAAAGCCAGAAAATCGTACGCGGAGGACGCGGAGGAACGCGGAGTGAAGACAAAGAAGACCATTGGATGGAAGAATTCGACGCCAGCTGAAGCGCCGGGCATTCCTTCTCTAATCCAAATTCCCCCTCCGCGTTCCTCCGCCCTTCTCCGCGCTCTCCGCGTACCGCCTTCGCTCCCCCGCCTAAATCGTCTGCCCCACCTTCGACAACGGCACCACCAGCGCAATCGCCACCACCCCGATGATCCCCGCAATCAACACCAGCATGATCGGCTCGATCAGCCGCACCAACACCCCAAGTTGCTGATCCGTCCGCTTCTCCAGCCGCTCCGCCACGTTCAACAGCACATCATCGAGGTTGTTCGCGCTCTCCCCCACCGCGATCGTCTCGACCACATCAGGTGGAAAGATCCCGCTGTCCCCCAGCACCCGCGCCATCGGCTGCCCCTGTCTCACAGCGTCGATCTGCGCATCCACCACCTTCGCAAACACCGTGCTCCCCGCCGAGTCCCGCGCGATCTGAAGCGCCGTCAGCATCGGGATCGAGTTCGCCAGCATCGTCCCCTGCACGCGGCACAACCGCGCGATCGACACGCTCGCGATCGCCGGTCCCACCATCGGCATCTTCAAGAGCGCCGCGTCAACCGCCTCCCTCACCCGCGGCCGCTTCAAGAGCCGCCACGCCCCCACCGCCGCCCCGACCCCGATCACCGCCGCCGCCGGCAGCAGCATCCGCACGTTGTCCGCCAACCAGAACACCGTCTTGGTCAGCGTCCCCAGCTCCAGCCGTGCATACAACGGCCTCGCAATCGGAATCAGGAACGCGAAGATTGCCGTCAACGCCCCGGTCCCGAACACCACGAGCACGATTGGGTAAATCAGGCTCCCCAGCAGCTTCCCGCGAAGGTCCGCCTGTTTCTCCATCATCTCGCCCATGCGGCTCAGCACCGCGTCGAGAAACCCGCCCCGCTCCCCCGCCCGCACCATCGCGACATGAATCGCCGGGAACACATCCTCCCGCTGCTCCATCGCCGCCGCCAGGTCCGACCCGTCCGCCACCTTGTCCGTCACCTGCGTGAACACGCTCGCCAGTTTCGGCGACGCCTTCTGCCCCGCCACCAGCCGCAGCGCCCGCAGGATCGGCACGCCCGCCTTGAGCAAGTCGCCCAGCTGCAGATACGCCCCCGCCAATTTCCGCGTCGACACCCCCGACCGCAGCCGCAGCCCCCCAACCCCGCGCCCGCCCGCCCCCTTCTCCGTCACCGACACCGGCACGAGCTTGCGCGCCTCAAGCTCCGCCAGCACGGCCTGCACCCCCGTGCCGCTCGCCACGCCGCTCACCCGCTTCCCGTCGGGCCCGATCGCGATGTACCGAAAGCTCGCCTGGCTCACTCAGGTCTCCGGAGAGGGGGGGGTGCCCCGGCGGAGCTCTGTCCGCCGGGCTCTTCGCTCACCAACACCGGGCGGACAAAGCTCCGCCCGGGCACCCGTACGCCGCTCACTTCCCCGGCTTGATCCCGTCCCCCTTCTGCGTCCCCGCCTTCACCGCCAGCAACTCATCAACCTTCTTCAGAATCTCCGGATCATCCGGCTTCATCTTCGGACCGAACCGCGCCGCCACATTCCCGTCGCGCCCCACCAGGAACTTCGTGAAGTTCCAGTCCGGCTCAACCCCCACCGGCGCCGGACGCGTCGACAGGAACTTGTACAGCGGGTGCGCATCCTTCCCCACCACCGTGATCTTCTCGTACATCGGGAACGTCACGCCGTACTTCCCCGTGCAGAACGTCGCGATGTCGCCGTTGCTCCCCGGCTCCTGCCCGTGGAAGTCGTTCGCCGGGAACCCCAGCACCACCAGCCCCGCGTCCTTCTTCTCCTTGTACAGCTTCTGCAGCCCCTCGTACTGCGGCGTGAGCCCGCACTCGCTCGCCACGTTCACGATGAGCATCACCTTCCCCTTGTACGCCCCCAGCGACTCGTCCTTCCCGTCGATCCGCTTCATCGTGAAGTCGTACACGCTCTTGGCCTCCTGAGGAGCCGCGGGGGCTGTCGCGGCCGGCTGCTTGCCTTCCTTCTGCTGCTTGTGCCCCGCCCCCATCACCGCCACGCTCACGCCGACGCTCGCCACGATCGTCGACATCGCAATCGTCCACCCCGACCCCTTGCGCCCACGATTCGTCCCGCATCCGCAGCAGCCGCATCCCATGATCAAGCCTCCCGTTCGCCCAACCACCACGGCGTAAAGTGCCCCGGTGGTCACGCTCACCCGAACAGTACGGTTCGCCGTCAGCCCGAGCGCCCCCCCTCCCGGTGGCACGGGCGTCCCGCCTGTGTCCCGTGGCACAGGCGTCCCGCCTGTGTCGGCCGCCCCGGCCGAACCGCCTTCCCCCCCCGCCCCCACCAACTCCTTCGCCGGCTTCCCCACCATGCACGGCCTTGGCGCCCACTACGAGCTCGACGTCCGCTGCCGCGCCGCCGTCGACCCGGTCACCGGCTACTCGCTCAACATCAAGGACATCGACGCCGCCGCTCGCGCGACGATCATCCCCGCCATCGCCCGCGCCTTCGTGAGCCGGTTCGCGGGGGGGGGCGCCCTCCCCGCCGACGTCCTCCGCGAGTCTCTCCCCGCGCTGAACGCCGCCCTTTCCGGCCGCCTCGACGCCGTCACCTGGCGACTCTCCCCCTTCTACGCTGTCGAGATGGCCGCCGCCTCCTCGAACCGCGCGATCCTCCGACAGCAGTTCGAGTTCGCCGCCAGCCACCGCCTGCACGTCCCCGGCCTCTCCGACGAGGCCAACCGCGACCGCTTCGGCAAGTGCAACAACCCCAGCGGCCACGGGCACAACTACCGCGTCGAACCCGCCGTCGAGGTTCCCGTGGGCTCGAACCAGCCCTTCACCCTCCTCGACCTCGAGTCCATCACCAAGCGCACGATCATCGACCGCTTCGACCACACGAACCTGAGCGTCGACCGCCCCGAGTTCATCCCCCCCACGGGCCTCAACCCCTCGGTCGAGAACATCGCCAAGGTCTGCTTCGACCTGCTCTCCCCCGCCATCGCCGCCGCCGGCCACGGGGCCACGCTCCGCGCGATCACCGTGTGGGAGACGGACAAGACCAGCTGCACATATCCCGCATAACTGTTGATGAGTAATCGTCGGGTGCCCCGGCGGAGCTTTGTCCGCCGGGTTCTTCGCTCACCAGCACCGGGCGGACAAAGCTCCGCCCGGGCACCCAGTCTCTCGCATTTCCCCAAGGTTCTCGGCCTTCCGCACACAACCCGTGCTCTTTCCCGAGTGTAAACTTCATACCCATGGGCATCGCCTCCCTTCTTCTCGAGCGCGGCCTCGTCACGCAGCCGCAACTCGACGACGCGGTCGCCGAGCAGCGCACCACCGGTGACCGGCTCGACCGCGTCCTCGTGCGCCAGCGCGTCGTCACCGCACGCGACGTGCTGCGCGTCATGGGCGACCAGTTCAACATCCCCGTGGTCGACCTCGCCGCCTTCGACATCGACCCCCTCGTCGTCGGCATCCTCCCCCCCAAGCTCGTCTTCCGCGACAACTGCCTCCCGCTCTCGCGCGAGGGCGACACCCTCACCGTCGCCACCAGCGACCCCTTCGAGCTCGGCGTCCTCGACGAGCTCCGCCGCCTCACCGGCTTCGCCATCCGAGTCGTCCTCGCCGACGAGGACGACCTCCGCAAGACCATCCGCGACCGCCTCGGCGTCGGCGGCGACACCCTCGACGCCATGTCCGCCGGCCTCGAGGTCAAGCCCGGCGCCGGCACACCGGGAGGACCGCATCACGCCGACGACGCCGAGCAGGCCCAGGAAGCCTCGGTCATCAAGCTCGTCAACGACCTCATCGCCGAGGCGATCGCCGTCCGCGCCACCGACGTCCACATCGAGCCCTACGAGCACGAACTCGCCGTCCGCTACCGCGTCGACGGCGTGCTCGAACGCGCCAACGTCCCCCCCGCCATCCACCGCTTCGGCGCGGCCATCGTCTCCCGCCTCAAGATCATGTCTTCGCTCAACATCGCCGAGAAGCGCCGCCCGCAGGACGGGCGCATCGCCTTCCGTCACAAGGGGGGCGAATTCGACCTCCGCGTCAGCGTCATCCCCATGCTCTTCGGCGAGGGCGTCGTCCTCCGCGTCCTCAACAAGGGCACCGTGCTCATGGGCCTCGAAGAGCTCGGCATGCCCGAGCACGTCATGACCTCGTGGGACGCGCTCATCAACCGCCCCCACGGCATCCTCCTCGTCACCGGCCCCACCGGCTCGGGCAAGTCGACCACGCTCTACGCCTCCCTCAACCGCATCGTCTCCGACGAGATCAAGGCGATCACCGTCGAGGACCCCGTCGAGTACCACGTCCCGGGCGTCAACCAGATCCAGGTCAACCACAAGGTCGGCCTCGACTTCGCGATGGGCCTGCGCTCCATCCTCCGCCACGACCCCGACGTCGTCATGATCGGCGAAATCCGCGACAAGGAGACCGCCGAGACGGCCATCCAGGCCTCGCTCACCGGCCACCTCGTCTTCAGCACGCTCCACACCAACGACTCCACCGGCGCCACCACGCGCCTCCTCGACATGGGCGTCGAGCCCTTCCTCGTCTCCTCCTCGCTCGAAGGCGTCCTCGCCCAGCGCCTCGTGCGCCGCGTGTGCGCCGACTGCGCCGAGAGTTTCCACCCCGACCGCGCCGACCTGCCGCAGTCCTTCCACCTGCCCCAGGGCGCGACGCTCGCCCGCGGCAAGGGCTGCAAAACCTGCCGCAACACCGGCTACCGCGGGCGCTTCGGCGTCTACGAGCTGCTCCGCCTCTCCGACCCCTTGCGCGAGCTCATCATGGAACGCGCCAGCGCCCCCCGCATCGCGACCGCCGCCCTCAACGAGAAAGGCCTCAGCCTCCTCTCCGAAGACGCATTCAACAAGGTCCGCGCCGGCATCACGACGATCGAGGAAGTGGTCCGGGCCCTCGCCACATAAGAGACGCGAGCGCAAGCGAGTGGAGGACCTCCGGTGTCAATAGCCCCTCGCTCACGCCGCAAACGCACTGCGTCGGCCATCGTTCTCCTGCTCCTCTCATTGCCGTTAGCCACATGGTTCGCCGCCATTCTGGTATCAATCGCGTACAGCGGCTTCGTTGCTACCCGGGCAGCACCATCGCGCTTGACGGTCTGCTGGGTGGGGAACGGGTCCACGGTCGTCCGAAGCATTTCGTCGGACACACAGATCATCCGGGCAGGATGGAGCTTGGACTGGCAATCCCGAGACGCAGTTGTGTCCGGCCAAGTCATCTTCAACAACCTGTCCCCCGACGCGATCGGAATCCAGGTCACCCACACCGTCGCCCTGCCAACGCTATTCGTTGCAATGGTCGCACTCGGCGTCCTCGGATACGGCTGCGTGTTCCGACGCCACCGCGACGCAAACCAGTGCGCTTCATGCGGTTACTCCACCGCAGGACTTACCTCCGGCACCTGTCCAGAGTGCGCCGCCCCACTCTCCCCAGCATCGCACTGAGATTCGTTCGCTCATGCCGTGGAGCAACTGCTCTTGCCCCTCACAGTTCCCGCTCCAATCGAACGCGCCTCCCGCCTCTTCATCGGCATCGTCGCGCTCCTGCTCACGATCCCGCTCCTCGCGTGGTTCGTCTGCATCCTCGGTTCCATCGCCTGCGGGTTGTATTTCATCGTGCACCCGTGGCCGTCGCGCGCCGCCGTCGTCTGGTTCACCTCCCAATCAACCGTCTACCGGACCTCCGACTCGTCCACGGCCAGCAGCCTTGGCAGCGACGGCTTTCACTGGTATTCCTCGAACCACATCGCCGGCGGCCACACGCACGTCAAGAGCCTGGGCCTGGGTGTAACGAACATCGAAGTCACCCACGTCGTCGCCATCCCCCTCGTGATCATCACCACGGCCGGCCTCGTCATCCTGGCACACCGCGTCGCCTTGCGACGCCCCCACGTGCCGGGCCGGTGCGATTCCTGCGGCTACTCGACCATCGGCCTGGCGTCCGCCTCGTGCCCCGAGTGCGGCGCGCCGTTGCATGAGCCGAGAATCCGTTGGAGCGGAGGCCCGACCGGATGAACCAGACCTCGCCACGTGCCACCGAGGACGGGCTCTGACGTCCTCGGTGGTGTTCTTCGAGATTCGCCGCCCCAGGATCGCCTTTGCGCGCGCAAACGCGCTAACTACGCATTTGCGCGCGCAAAAACGTTCCAATTTCATCCCCTCCCCACACCAACTTCAGATTTTTTATCTCCCGCCCCCGCAAGCACTTCCCGATCGTGAGCCCCCGAA
>CAZMCC010000028.1:0-38149 GCA_964564695.1 uncultured Phycisphaeraceae bacterium
CGCGGAGGCTTACTGCTCGATCTTCAGCCGCGTAGTTCACGGCGTTGGGTGGCACGACCCAAGCTCACTCACCGTTTTCAATTTGGGGCGTAATCGGTGCCACGCCCCCGATCGCGCGTACGGGACCAAAGCGATGATCGCGCACGTTGAAAACCTCGGGATCGAGAGCCTGCTGGCCCCGCGCGCCGACTCGACCCACGGCAGCGGCCTGGGCGTGCTGCGGTACGTTGTCGAGCGAACGCTCGCGTGCTTCAGCCACTTCCGACGCCTCCGGCTGTGCTATGAACGCTGGGGCGAACACTTCCAGGCCTTCCACGACCTCGCCGCGGCGCTGCTCGTGTGCTCACGCATCCAATCCCTCCGACTACCGTTGTGAAACAGTCTCTAAAGGGGGGCGTAAAGGTGTACATCGGTTGGGGCATCGGCGACGACAATGAGAAGGACATGCGCGACGTCGATCGGCGTGCCATCGAGGATATCGAGCGGTTGGGCCGCGATCACGTCAACCTCGCGTTCAAGTACATCGGCAACACGCACGCCAAGGTGCTCATCCAAGACAGGAAGCTCGCCATCTACGGCAGCTTCAACTGGTTGTCGTTCAAGGGTGACCCGAATCGCGGATTCCGCGAGGAGAACAGTCTGCTTGTGACTATCCCGGAGAAGGTCGACCAGCTATTCGAGCAGGAGGTTGTCCAGTTCTAGAAGACAATGGTCGGTGGACGCGGCGACCCCGCGTCCAGTGCGAGGATCGCGGCGTATCATTCATCGGCCGCGGGCGTAACTCAGTGGTAGAGTATCTGCCTTCCAAGCCGTATCGGGCCGATTCCAACCTTGACTCACCTTGACCGGGTTTTACCGATCGCGTCGGTGAATCCCGGTCGTTTCATTGGGCGCGGCCCGACTGGTCTACGACTGGTTCCGGACCAGTTCCAGAGACAATCTGTGCCAAGTTTGTGCTAACGGTGATTGGCGGCAGGGCCGCGGCCGGCGCGGACCACTCAGTCGGACGGGAGAGCAGCTGGCCGCTCGCGAGCGAGATGATCTCGGGGAGTTGGGCAGCTCGCAAATGGTTCTCGTTGATGTTCAGCGCCACGTGCGCCGCCATGCGGAGGTGCTTGGACGCTCGCTTTGGCGGGAACAGCACGACAGTTCGCTTGGCGGGAAAGCACTCCCTCACCGTGCCAATGGTGGGCACCTGGTCCGCGTCGCCCGTGACGATGATGGCAGTATCAAACGCGTCGGCAAATGCGTCACGCAGGACGTTCACGGCGATGTTGACGTCGGTCATCTTCTCCGCATGGGAGATGTAGGGCTTGCCGCACTTGCACGTGTCGGGCTCGCCGTCGTATCGACCCTCGATTACTTGGATGCCCCTCGACTTCAGGACGTCGATGTACATGGTCTGGCGCCGCACCCGATCTGCCGGGAACGACGTGCGAAAGGTGAAGTACTTGGTCCCTACGAGCCGCTGGCCAGGGATCGTGAACTGCTCGGCCATGGCGTGCACATCAAGCCACAGGAACCGACGGAGGTCCGCATCACACATGCCGTGGTACAAGTTGTACCCGTCGATGTATACAACTGCCCGCTTGGTCATCGCTAAAGGTTCCGACTTGACATACCGAAGACGTATGCCATAATGGTGCATCAACCCCGGGGATAGCATCCCCGGCCCGACGCCCGCTCACAAAGCGGGCGTTATCTTTTTTGCAGCTCGAGTGACGGCCGAAGTCCGTCGCTTTGGGCCAGCCTTCGACTTCCACCACGTCGAGGCCCGGCGAGATCTTCGCCGACATGAATTATAACCGAGAATCCACGTACAACGCGCACTACGGGTAGGTTTTTTCTCGGCAAACGGCCCAAGATGTAGGTATACCACCCTGAATTGGGGGTGTCCCGTTCTCGTCTAGTACAGCGCCGACCGCCGCTGGATCGCCACCAACATCTGCTCGACTTCGTGGTTGATCGCAGACATGGGCGGGTACTTCGGGTTGTCCTTCGTGAGCGTCATCATCGAGCCATCGCCCATCGGGTGCCATCGGGCCACCGTCCCACCTTGGCGCCCGGACTCTGGCGTGAACCGCACGAAGACGATCATGCCAGGCTTGGGCTCGACGCTCGGCTTCGGCACGCCCATCGGCACAAACACCACGTAATCGCCCTCGCGGAGCGTGGGCTCCATGCTGTCGCCCTGGATGATCAGGGCCACGGCGAGTTCGTCCTTGATGTCGCCGCGGTCGATGTACTCGAAGCCCTGCCCCGAGTCGATGCCCCACTCTTCGTAGTCGACGACGACGCCGGCGCTCGCCCTGTTGATCACGGGAATACCCGGGCCGCCGACGGTCCGCGTGATCTTCGCGGCTCGCCATCCCGCATCGAATTGCTCGAGGGTGAGGCCAAACACCTCGGCGATTTTGCGGCGAAGCGGCGGCTTGATCGCGAATTCGCCACGCTCTTTCTTCGACAGCGTGGATGTGGTAACGCCGAGCTTCTCCGCAAGCTGTGCTTGCGTCCAGCCCTTGTCTTCGCGCAGCTCTCGAACCCACTCCGGCAGTGAGGGCACGCGGATTGATAGGCCGGTAGTCACCTGTAAATCTCTGTCAAAGTGAGTCAAGGTAAGTAAATCTCACTTTTCGGACTTGAATGGGAATGAATCTCCGGTTATTGTCCCTTCATCTGGAGGCCATGATGCCAACTGATTCGCCCACTTGCAAGTCTTTTCTGACAGTTAGGGATCTGTGCGAGCGTTTGAAGCTCAGCCGTCCCATCGTCCTCGACATGGTCCACGCCAACGCCTTCCCCGGGGCTTTCCAGTTGGAGAGTGGCCGGAAGGACTGGCGCATCCCCCTCGACTCTCTCGACGCGTTCGTTCGTGCTCGCGTCGAGGCCACCCAGAAACACCGGAAAGCGAGCTAACCAGCCATGCCCACCACGCGGTGCCAGCGCTGTAACTGCGCTCATGCTCGACCGACCGTCACTGAACCCCAGCTTGTCCGGGGCGGCCAAGGCCGCCGCTCCGGGCAGTTGGTTTCCGAATGTGACTCGATGAGGTGGCTCTTTGCCGCGTGTCTCATCTGCATCGGGTTCTGGAGCTTCGTCGCGTTCGCCGTGTGGTGCTGGGGAGGTGCGATGTGAGCGACCGCTACACCATCGACCATGAGGGCGGCATCTGTGGGCCGTCTGGTTTTATGACCACTCGCGAGACTGCCGCCGAACTCAACCGCATCGACGCGAAGTGTGACGCACTGATCGCGCCGGCCAAGAAGGCTCTGGAGTTCGTTCGGCGCGGGCACTCTCGCCCCGTGGTGCGCCGGCGAGATCCGCGTCTAATCCCTGATTCCTCACTTCACTTCTTGGCTCTGAGGGGCGGTGCTCACAAGGCATCGCCCCTCTTTTGCTAGGGAAGGAGAACACAATGGCAACTGTTGGCAGCTCGGCGGTTACGCCGAGCGACGCGGGCGTGAACGCGCCCGTCCTTACGTCGGGCCGTCCCGACCTCGCGAACATGGACTACCTCCAGGTGGGCGTGAACGACACGGCCCGCGAAGTGGTCCTCACGGGCAAGAACGACGGTCAGACTCCCACCACCATCCCCATCAAGATCACGGCGCAGAAGCGCGTTGTTGAGGCGAAGACCGCCGACTACACCGTGCTCGTGGGCGACAGCGGCAAGGTGTTCACGACCGTCGGCGCGGCCGGCATCGTCATCTTCGCCCTGCCTGCGGCCGTGGTCGGGCTCGAGTATTTCTTCCGCGTCGGAGCGGCACTCGCGCTCAAGATCGACCCCAACGGCTCCGAGACGTGCGCTCTGCCTTCCACCGGCGTGCAGGGCGCGGCCGGCAAGCAGCTCATCGCCGACGCCGACGGCGAATCGGTCCATCTCGTCTGTGACAAGGCGGGTCAGTGGACCTGCTACGGGTTCACGGGCACGTGGACCGCCGAAGCCTAATCCCGATTCTTCTTTGACATCCAGAGACGGCCCCCATCGAAAGGTGGGGGCCGTCATTTCTCACTCACAGGAGGTTCCCTTTGAAGTTCAAGAGCATCATGTTCGCCGTCCTGCTCGCCGTCCTTTGCGTTCTCTGTGCCTGTGCCAACGACGCCGCCCAGACCGCCGTGCCGCCCGAGCAGTTGCCCGTGCTCAAGCAGGCCGCGATCACCGAGCGGGATCGCCAGCTCGACGTGATCGACAAGTCGCAGCGGACGATGGAAGTCGCCGCCGCGACCCACGACGTCACCACCTACGAGAAGGCGAAGGCCACTCGCGACGAGGCAGACAGGACGGTGCGGATCATCGACAAGGGGCTGGAAGCGTTCCCCGTGATCGAGCAGTCCGTCGATCCCGGCGGCCGAATCAACGTCGCGCCGGCGGCGGTTGCGATCGGTGGCCTGGTGGGCGGCCCGCTCGGGGCGGGCATCGCCATCGGGGGCAGCGTGCTCGCCAGCCTCATCGCGGGTTGGCAGATGCGGGAGAAGAACAAGAACCTCGCGGCCCTCAAGTCGCTCGTGAACGGTCTCGATTACGTATCGGCGCGTGACTCCACGCTGTCCCGGTCACTCGACACCGTGTGGCACACCGTCGAAACCCAGATGACGCCGCGAGCGGTCGCCGTCGTGAACGCCGAATCCATCACCTGATCGAACGCGGACACCTACCGCCCGCGGAGGCAACGCCATGACGGACACCCTTCGTTCCAAGCTGCCCGACCTCATGGTCACGGTGGCGGCCGTCTTGATTACGGCCGTCGTTGGCGGCGGCACGAGCATGTACATCAGCTATCGCATCTTCGAGTACCGCCTCTCGCAACTCGAAGAGAGGATGGAGAAGTCTCAGGTCGACAAGGAGCGGATGTTCGACATGCTCGCCGAAATGGGTCGCGACGTCGCGTACCTCCGAGGCGTTCAGGAACGCAAGTAACCACATCACCGGGCAATCGCCCGGCCGTTGCGGGGTAGCTCAGTTGGTAGAGCACGGGTTTCATACGCCCGACGTCGCGGGTTCGAGTCCCGCCCCCGTTATTTCCCCAAGGAGGCGACGATGGGCATTGCCCAGAATCTCACCTTCTACGCCCGCCTCAACGAAGTTCTCGGCAATCGACGCGACTCGCGGGGCGGACTCACCGGCACGGACGTCAACACCGTGGGGTCCGCGGCGGGCCTAATCGGCACCGCCGCCGAGTTCGTCGCCGCCAACACCGAGTCGCTCAACTTCGGCACGAGCGGTCCGACCGGCGGGGGCCTCAACAGTTGGACCTGGACGGCGTGGGTCCGCTTCGCCGATGCCAACTCAGCCGGAGCGGGCGAGATCATTGTTGCCCGTGACGCGACCAACCAGCGGGCCTACGCGCTCGACCGCGTGGGCGGGACCAACAACATCCGGTGGTCCCTGTTCAAGCCCGCAACGACCCAGGTTGCCACGTTCACGGTCGCGCTGCCCGCACAACCCGCCTGGACGTTCCTCGAATTCGGCTACAACGCGGGCGCCGGCACGTTCGGCACCGCGTTCCTCAAGATCAACAACGGCATCGCCACCGCGACGGTGTGCAGCAGCGCACCTGTCACATCGTCGGCGAACGTCGTGCTCGGCAACCGCGACCTCGCGGGCGGCGGGCCGCTCAACGCCCGGATGCAGCTCGTCAGCCATCACACCCGCCTGCTCACCAGCGACGAGAGCGCATTGCTCTACAACGGCGGAGCCGGCAAGGTGATCGCCATGTCCGCCGGCGGAACTCCACTCGCACTTCTCCAGAAAGGACGCCGCCGTGCCCATTGACAATACCGCCACTCCCAGCCAGGCCAAGAGTGACGTGCAGGTGTACACGTACTCATGGCTGTCCGACGCTTCGGGCGACGCCACCGACTACCTCGTGCTCGAAGTCACTGGTTGGCTCACGCAGGTCGAGACCGTTCCCGGCGGCGGCGCTGATGCCCCGACCGACCTCTACGACGTGACCGTCCTGAGCGATGAAGGCACGGACGTGCTCGGTGACAATGGGCTCAACCTTCCCGCCGCGACGAAGCAGCTCCGCGTCCCACGAGTCCTCAACGGCCCCGATGGAACGTCGCAGCTTCAGCCCGTCCAGGTCAACGGCCGCCTGACGGTGGTCGTCGACAACGCCGGCAACGCCAAGCGCGGCAAGGTCCGTCTATACGTGGAGAACCGGTAATGGACAAGCTCGCGGCGGTCAACTACGTGCTGCAGGGCGCGGGCCGCGGCACGGTGCCGGCGCTCGACACCGACGGCAACTCGGCCGCCGCGAACGCCGAGCGGATCATCGACGAGGTGGAGCTCGAGGTTCAGACCGACGGCTGGCACTACAACGACCGCCGCGGCGTCGAGATCACGCCCGACGGTTCCAACTTCATCGTCGTCCCCGACGGCACGCTCACGATCGACTCGGACGGTCGCGACCTGGGCCGCAACGTCGTGCAGAACGGCGATCGCCTCTACGACGCGGAGGACAACACCTTCGAGTTCACGGGTTCGCTCATCTGCCGGTACGTGCTCCGGTTCGAGTGGGAGTGCATCCCGATCCCGGTGCGGCTCTACATGGCGGCCGAGGCGGCGTGCCGGTACAACCTCCGGCACGGCAAGCTCGAGCTTCGCCAGCGGCTTGAGTTCGCCCGCGACGGTCTCCGCGTGAAGGCCAAGCAGTTCGACACGAACGCCCGCGGCACGAACGTGCTCGACACGGTGAAGGGTCACTGGCGGCGGAGCACGTACGCGAGGTGATCCATGTCGAGCGGGGAAGTCCTCCGAATCTCCGTCTCGGGCTACGGCTCGGTGTCGTCCATCACGGCCGGGGCGTACTCGCCCACGCGGGTGTCGCTCACGGGCATCGGCAACGTCGAGCACGTGTGCGAATGCTGCTCAGCCGTCGAGCCGGAACCCGAACCGGAACCCGATGCGACGTTCCCCTTCTGGCTGTTCCTCGAATCGAGCCTGCCCGAGGCGATCCGTGTCGGCGCGAGTTCGAGCTTCGAAGAGACGCCGATCTCGGCTCCCGAGTCGGAGCCCGAGCCGCCGGTCGAGGGAATTCCGCCCGACGCCACGACTCCCGTGTTCGGTGACATCGGCATCGGCGATCAACCCGGCTTCGGCGGCGTCGTGGTCGAGTTCTTCGTGGGCGGCGGCGCGGGATGGCACAAGGGCACCTACGGCCAGTGGGACTTCTCCAACAACTTCCAGAGCGACCAAGCTCTGCTCATCTGGGACTGACGCATGTCAAACTCAAAGTACTTCAACGCCGAAGGCACTCTCGAGTACCGAAAGTCTGACGGCGACGGCACCGACGTCGATCCCAAAATCCTGTACAACAAGGTCGAAGGCGTCGCGACCGAGGTGAAGCAGGACAATCTCAACGCCGACGTGGCACTCATCAAGGCTCACGTCGATTTGGTCGAGACGAAACTCGACGCGCTCGGGGCCCTGCTCACGACGATCGACGGCAAGCTCACGGCGGCCAACACCGGCGCCGTGACGGTCTCCGCGGCTCTGCCCGCTGGCAACAACAACATCGGCGACGTCGATATCGCATCCGCTCTCCCCGCCGGCACGAACGCCATCGGCAAGCTCGCGGCCAACAGCGGCGTCGACATCGGCGACGTTGACGTCGTGGCTCTCACGGGCTCCACGATCGCCCACGACGGGGCCGACTCGGGCAACCCGCACAAGATCGGGATGAAGGCGACGGCGTCGCTGGCGGGCATCACCCCCGTTGCCGCCGGCGACCGGAGCGACCTCTACTGCGGGCTCGACGGGGTGCCCATCGTCCGCGAGGGGTGCAACCTCGAGGACGGGATCTCCGACGTGCTCACCAACACGGATGGAGCATCAACCCCGTTCACTGGCGACATGGCCGCACCCGGCGCAAACATCCGATTGGTCGTAACGCAGGCGATCGTCTCCAACAGCAGCGCGACGTTCACGACCGTGGACATCCGCGACGGCGCGGCCGGTGCTGTCAGGGGCCACGTACCAGCCCCGGCGGGGGGTGGGGCGTCGATCAAGTTCACGCCACCGCTTCGACTCAGCGCCAACACCGCAGCGGCGATTGATGCGGCAGCCGCCACCACAACCCTCAAAGTCACCCTGCTCGGGTACAAGACCAAGGTGTAACCCATGGCGACAGTCAGTGTTCTCAGTACATGCGCCGGCGGAAACCATGTCCGGCTCCGCGTCACGCTGGCGGGCGACCAGCAGGTGACTCGCACGATCGACATCAACGAAGCCCTTGCCGCCATCGACGGCATCTCCCGCGAGGACTTCATCCTCAAGCAAATCTACGCCCTGTGCCGGAACAACCCCGGCGACACCCCGGCCCAGCGCCGCAACCGCATCGAGGCGTACACCTTTCTGGAGTAGAGCATGACGCTGGTAAACGCTCCCGGCCTCGGCATGTTCTGGCCCGATCCCCTCTTCTGGAGCACCAACAACGCGACGATCCTGCTCGACGCCTCGGGCGAGAAGTACGCGGCCACGTTCAGGGTGAGCGCCGCAGCCACCCTCGGATATGTCCGCTTCCGCACCGGCACCGTCACGACCGGCGACACTTTGAAGGTGTCGTTTCAGAACGTCTCGGCGGCGAACGGCGATCCTGACGGCACCCCCGACCAGTACCGCGCCATCGTCGTAGCCGGTAGCGACGACAACGTGTGGCTACTCACGGGCCTGCTCACGGACGACGGCACCGACACCGGTGCCAAGCGGACCGTCGCCAAGGGCGATCTGCTTTCCGTCGTCATCGAGTTCAACTCGTACGTCGCCGGGAATCTCAACCTCCTGTCGGCGACCATGCCGCTGGACTCGGGCAACGAGATTTACGTGGATCACCAGACGGGGGGCGCGTGGGCAAAACAGTCGACCGCGTGCGGGTGTCTTGAGATCCTCGATGACGCGAGCGTTCCGGTCCCGGTGCGCGGCCTGAACGTCGCCATTCAAGCGACCGACTCGCCGACGAACGCCACAACCCCCGACGAGGTGGCCCTCTACTTCAAGTTCCCCTGGGAGGTCAAGGCGGACGGTGCGTGCATGTGGATCGACGTTGACGCGGTGTGTGACGTTGTTCTCTACGACTCGGACGGGACGACCGCCCTCGAAACGATCTCGCTCGACCCCGATATCCGGCAGCCGAGCATCCTCGTCGCCACGCACATCGAGTTCTCGCAGGCCCGAACGTTCGCCGCCGAGACTTGGTACCGGCTCGCGCTCAAGCCCACCAGCGCGTCGGCTGTGGGCACGCGCTCGATCTCGGTCCCTAATGCCGCCTCGATGGGGGCGCTCCCCGGCGGCTCGTATGCGTACTGGTCGCAGCGCACGGACGGCGGTGCGTGGACGGAAACCACGACGAAGCGGCCCAAGTTCTTCCTTCGACTGTCGGCGCTGCACACGGGTGGCGGCCAGTTCATCGGCAGCTAATACAGGAAACCAATGGCACGAATCTTCCCAACCGTCGATAGCACGGCCGCCTCTGGGTGCGTGACCGCCAACGACGGCAGCGACTTCAGCGGCAGCAGCACGACGACCATGTACCCGCTGGGGGTGCGGATCTCGCACATTCAGGACGGCCAGGGGCTCTTCGTAGGCAGCTAACTCAACTCACAACTCATCGGAGCGTACACCGTGGCAAAGATCCCCGGCTATATCAATCTTGCCAGCGCGTTGACGATGGACACGAGCATGTCCACGTTCAAGACGCTGCTCCAGGTGAAGGTGGCGAGCGGAAAGCGGGCACTGCTCCGACCCCGGTTCTACGTGGGCGGCAAGACGAGCCTGCCCGACCAAATCTTCTTCCGCGTCGTGCGCGGCTATGTCGACGGGCAGGGAACAGTGACGGCGACGCCGCCGACGCCGATCATGCCCAACGTCCGCGATGCGAACATGGTCGTCTCGGACATCCTCACGGTGCGACACCTGTTCACCGCACAGCCGGCCAGCACGCCGATCCTCATGGCGCCCGGCGTCGTCCCGTTGCTCGCCGTTGGCAAGTGGCACTGGGAATGGTCCGAGATCGAGCACGCCGACAACATCAATATCGAGTACATGAACAAGAGCACCACCGCCGTGGCGGAGTGCCAGGTCGGCTTCGACTTCGAGGTGTAAACATGGCGACTCTCGGCATGACCAAGCTGGAGGCGGTGAACGCCGTCCTCCGCGCCGTCGGGGACGCCTTCGTGGCGGCGCTCGACACGTCGGGCAACTCCGAAGCGAGCGAGGCGGAACGCATCCTCGACTACGCGAGCGAGCTCGTGCAGACTCGCGGATGGCCCGCCAACACGACCTACGCCAAGGCTCATACGGCCGCCGGTGCGAGCAACGAGATCACGGTGAACAGCGACACGCTCCGCATCGACTGCGTGGCTCCGGGCCGTTATCGGGGGAATCTCACGCTCTCCGGCGACGTCGTGTACAACTGTGCCGAGGGCGTGAGCAACTTCGGCTCGGCGGTCACGGTCTACCTCGACGTCGTTCGCGAGCTCGCGTTCGCCGACACGCCGCCCGACCTCCGCCACGCGATCGTCACCGAGGCCGCCCAGCTTTACCGCCGTCGCAAGATGCCGCATCCCGCGGTCGATGCGATGCTCGGCGAAGAGAAGGACCGGGCCGACATGCTCGCCGCCCGCATGGGGCCGGGCGAGAACTACACGACCGTGCGCCGCAACCGGGCCGCGGCACCCGCTTCGCGTCAGGAGCAGTAAGCCATGCCAGACCAGGCCATTCAGGAGCCGATCGACATCGGCTCTATCAACGGCGGCATCAGCCGCCAGCCGCCGCACCTGCGCTTCCCCAGCCAGCTTGAGGAAGCGACGAACTGCCTGTGCTCGCCCGACGGCGGACTGTCCAACCGGCCCGGCACGCGGCTTCACGGCGTCGTGACGAGTCTCACCAGCGGCGGCGACTACCGGCTTCACCCGATCGATCGCGACGGCACCGAGAAGTACATCGTCCTCTACGGACCGTCCGGGCACGTGCGGGTGTTCGAGCCCGGCGACGTTGAAGCCACCGTCACGATCGACGCCACCGCGACGACGTACCTGTCCCTCAACTCCGCCGCGGCCGATCAGATCCGCGTCGTGACCATCGCCGACGTGACCCTGTTCGCCAACACCACCGTCGCCGTCGGCTCAGTGTCGAGCGCCGACTACACGCTTGTCTCCGCCTTCCGCGACTACGACGTGATGACCGCGGCGACGCCCGCTCACGACACCCGACACCGGGCACTCAACGACACTCCGGCGAACCCCAAGGGCTACTGGTACTACGACGTCGACGCCGTGACGTTTGCCACGCTCAAGTTCGCGGCGCTCAACGCCACGTGGGCGAACATCAAGAACGTCCAGCTTGACGCCAACAACCCTGCCGGCTTCGACATCTTCTTCCAGCGCGTCGCGGTCACGGGCGCGGCGTTCAGCTTCAACAACGCCACCAAGCGGCTCACCAAGGTGGGCGCGTTCACGGGTTACAGCGGTCGGGCCAACGAGCAGATCAAGATCACGGGCGGAACCGCCGTGGTGCCCGACGCCTATCCGATCGCGGCAGTCATCAGCAACGACACGGTGGAGCTCTTCGACTCCATCGCGGGCGGCGGATCGCCCGCCGACGTGACGGTCGACGGCATCGGCATCGAGTACGGCGTCATGGCCGACTTCCGGGGCCGCGTGCTTCGGGACCTCCACGACGTCGCGGGCGTGTGGCAAGAGGCTCTGTGGTCCGCCGGGGCCGAAGACGCCCTCATGGCCTACACCGCTCAGGCGGGCACGGGCGGCTACTTCACGATCACGTGCCCTTACCGCGGCACGGGCGCGAAGGTCCACCAGCCGACCAGCCCGGGCGCGGCCCTGGTCGACATGACCAACGACGCGACCGACCCGTTCTATGCCACCGGCACGACGAACACCATCGGCACGGGCGCGGCCGTATCCGGCGGCGACACGATGCCGATCTCCGAACGCTGGACCGCCATACCCGGTCCGCGTCAGGCCGAGGCCCAGCCCGACTCCGCGAAGATGCCCTTCAAGCTCACGCGAACGGCGGCGGGATCGCCCGCGACGTTCACGCTCACCCCGATCTCCTACAACCCCCGCACGTCGGGGGACAAGTACAGCAACCCGCTTCCCAAGCTGTGGGCCAACGGTCGGGCGATCGCCGACATGGCCTACCAGAGCGAACGCCTGGTGCTCGGTGGCGGCGAATCGCTCGCCTACAGCCAGGCGGGCGACCTCTTCAACTTCTACGCCGACCGTGCCGGCGAAGTCATCGACTCCGACGCCATCGACATCACCGTTGGCGGGGGCGGCCAGGACGTGGCGATCATCGACCGCCTCGTCCCCTTCCGCCGTGGCCTCACGATCGTCAGCAAGGCGGGCCGCACCTTCCGGGTCGATCCGGACGGCCCGTTGACTCCGGAATCCGCAGCGGCCATCCCCGGCCCCTCAGCGACCCTCCGGCGCGTGCGGCCATCGTGCCCCAGCACGCTTCTCTACATGCTGGCCGAGATCGAGGGCGGCACGACCCTGCTCGAGCAGCAGGGCGAAGACGTCGATGTTGACCTTGCCCCCAACGACGCAGGCGCCCACGTCCGGGGCTTGCTCCCGGCGAGCATCCGCACCCTCGCCCACCACCCCACCAGTGGCACGGTGTTCGTGCTCCCCACCGCGGGGAACGCGATCTACGTCTACCGCTCCCTCTTCTCGGGCGTCGAGAAGGTGTGGTCCGCGTGGGCCAAGTGGACCTTCGAGGCCAGCTACAACATCGTCGACATCGTGGTTCTCCGCGACGAGCTGTGGATGCTCGTGAAGCGTGGCAGCGTCTACACCCTCGAATACATCCCGGTCTCCGGCGAAGTCGCCGACACGGGGTATCCCTACGCCGTCCACCTCGACCGCCGCATGTCCCTCACGGGCGTGCACGCGGCGGGGACAACGACATGGACGCTCCCGGTCGGGATCTCCGACACCAGCATCAACCGGGCCGTGCTCGGTCCCGCGTTCGGCGCGTCGGCCGGCACGATCATCAACGTCACGTCCAACGGCACCGTCGCCACGGCGGCGGGCAACTACTCCGCCGGGGCCGCCACGCTCGGTAAGTCGTTCACCATGACGGCGAAGCTGTCGCGGATCTACCGCCGCGACCGAACGGGCCGGGCGATCATCGGCGACAGCGTGCGGCTGCTTCAGGGCTTCGTCGACCACGTGAACACCCTCTACTACAAGCTCAAGGTCACGCCCGCCACGCCGCCCACTCGAAGTGTGCGAGAGTTCGAGTTCTCGGCGACGACGGCCGAGTCGGGCCGTCTCCGCGCCGGGGTTCGCGGCAAGGTCGACGACCTCACCATTGAAGTCGAGAACGACACCGCCAAGCCGTGCACTCTCGCAGCCGTGCAGTTCATCGCCGAGGCGTCCGAAGGAATGAGGTGACTTCATGGGTGGTTCATCGTCGTCCATGTCGCTCGGCGGCGGGACCGGAGCGAGCCCGGCGGCCAGCACCGCCGGCGGGGCGGCCAGCGGCGCCGCGATGGGCACGATGCTCATGCCCGGTTGGGGCACCGCAGCCGGCGCCGTGCTCGGCGGGGCGATGGGCTACATGGGCTCGCGGTCCACCAACTCGGGTCTTCAGGCGTCCGGAAACGCCGCCGCCAACGCAACGCTCCAGCAGTACGCCCAGATCCGTAAGTCGGCAACCGTCGAGCGGACCAAGCGGCAACAGGCGGCCCGGCAAATCGGCGGGTTCCTTCGTGCACGTGCCGCCGACTTCGGACTGGGCGGGAGTGGCACGACGCTCGCCCTGGACATCCAGAGCGACGTCGACGCGGCCTACTCCGAAGACGTGCTTGAACTCGACCTCGCCGATGCGCTGGAACGTGCCCGGCTCGGCCTGTCGAGCACGCTCACCGAAGTTCGCAACAGCAAGCGAAACGTCGGGCTCGACGCGGCGACGAGCGGTCTGTCGGGTGCGTCCAGCGGACTGGCACTCGGCAAGGGCATTCAGGACATGCGAGATGCGGACGACGACAAGGAGACTCGGTAATGAGCGAACAAGTCGGCACGGGCGGGCGCGGCGGGCGTCGCCGCAAAGACCCCGCGAACGCGCCGCGTCTTCAGGCCCCGTCCCTCGACTCGCCGCGATATCCCGCCCCGACGAACATCGACGATCGCACCGAAGGCCAGGTCGTTGCCGACCAGATCCTGACGTCGCTCGGGCTCGCCGGCCAGTTCAGCGCCCAGCTCGGCAACCTCGCCCAGCATGAGCAGTTCAAGCGTCAGCAGAAAGAAGCCAAGCTCGACGCCGAAGCTCAGGCGCGGCTCGACCAGGCGAACGAGGCTCTCAAGCGTCAGGACGATTTCTTCCGCGGCGAGGCGGCACGCGACGTCGGCGCCAGTGCTCCCGACTGGGAAGCCCTCATCGCCAAGGGCGGGGCCGACATCCCCCAGACGACGAACCGGCAAGCCGCCGAGATGTTCCTCACGGCCCGGCTCCCCGATTCGCTGTCGCCGGCCTACCGCGACGAGTTCATGAAGCGGGCCATGCCGTGGGTGGCGGAGCAGATCGCCAAGCGCCGCGACACCAACGACACGCAGTCCAAGAAGGTGCTGCTCCAGAACCTCAAGGATGGCTCCGGCGGGTATACCTCGACCGAGCCGATGGAGCGTGCGATCGACACGGCCGTGAAGGCGCTCGGCGTCGACGAGACTGTGGCTCGCGGCGAGATCGGCCTCAACGCACTCAACCTCGCGGCGATCCGCGGCGAAGAGGATCAGTTCAAAGCGGCGATGACGGTGCTCGGCGACAACTTCAAGAACGAAGCCGCGGTCGAGCAGGCTCGGTTCGAGAGCACGCTCGAGGGTCGCAAGCAGGATGCCCGCAACACCCTCCGCGACAACGTGGCGGCGGTGCGACTCGACAGCCGGTCGTTCGAGGCCCAGCGGGTCGAGGCCCGCAAGCACCTCAAGACAGCCGGCTCCGACGCGGTTGACACCGAGCTTCGCCAGATCGACGCAATGGAAGAGGCAGCGGGACGCGAGGCACACAAGGGTCGGATGAACATCGCAGCGATGGGCGTCCGCAGCCAGATGCTCGACAACGCCCGCGAGATCATGAACACGACCGGGGCCTACGACCTGCCCGAAGTCATGGAGCAACAGCTTCCTGACGGCAGCACGATTCGCATCAAGCGAGAAGACGCCGCGGCCCACATCGTCGCCACCGACTTCGAGAAGATCGACGCCCAGCAGCCCGACGAGACCGTGCGGGCGGTCCAGAAGATCAACTACCTCCGCAAGCAGGGCGAAGACGCGGTGTATCAGCCGTGGGCGTCCACGATGAACGCGGCGGGCACGCTCGCCAACACGGCGTCGCGTCAGTCCGACGACCCGAAGGCCATCCCCGAACGGCTCATCGCTGCCGTCGGGCTCTACCGGCTCTTGAAGACCAACGGCGCGTCGTCCATCGTCCAGTCGCACGTCAAGGACGAAGCGTCGCTCGAATTCCTCCGCCTTGCCGACGCCCAGATCAACAACGTTCGGGCCGTGCCGGGCAAGGGCGCCGGCGACGCCGATATCCGAGATGCGATCGCGGCGGCTGCCCGTGCTCACTCCGCCGGTGTGTTCGATCCGAGCCTGAAGGCGGGTATTCCCCGTGACGTCGCCGAAAAGCGAGCCGTGCTGCTCGCCGAAGAACTCGGCATCGAAGACCCCGGCATGGACCTCGCGGGCGTGCTCCGTGACAAAGCCCTCGCCTACCGCAACGCCTCAACCGGCATCAGCGAAGCCGCCGCACTCGACCGTGCGGCGGCTGACATCATCGAAGACACCCGCATCATCGACGGCTCGCTCTGGGGCACGCGGGGCACGCGTGTTCCGCGTGACGCCGAAGACTTGCTCGCCGAAGTGAAGCGGGCCTACATGACCGAGGCGGGCATCACGAACGGCGTCAAGCCCGAGGACGTCCGAGCCCGCTTCAACGCCAAGACGCGGACCGTCTCGTTCACCGATCCCAGCGGCGTTCGCCTTCCCGACTCCGTAGTCCTGTCCGACCGCGAGCTCGCCGAACTCTCCAACTACGCCAACTCGATCAAGCTGGCACAGTTGCGAGTCCGCGGCATCGAGTCGGCCAACACGCCCGATCAGGTCGCGAAGCAGCGCGTGCTCGCCAACGCCCGCACACTGCCCAAGGGCATCCGCGAAGACCTCAAGCCGATCTACGAGCTCATCGCGGCCCGCGTCACGGACGGCTATCCGTACAGCTTCCCCACCAGCAAGGTCGACACCAGCTTCCCCCGAGAAGCCGGAGGTTTGTAAGTGACCACTCTCCCCATCGACCGCGAAACCGAACTCGGTCTGCTCGTCGCCGCGCCCGAGCACGTCGACAACAAGGCTCTTGTTGCCGACCGTCAGCGGATCGAGCGGAACAAGCCGACGCTCGGGCAAGCGGTTGTCGACGCGGTGGTGGGGGGCAACTCGCCCATCACGTGGGGCGCTCGCCAGGTCCGCGACTTCATGCAGTTCGATCGTGATCCCGACTTCAAGGGCATCTTCGCCAACGATGCCCAGTTCAAGGCCATGACCAACGGCCTCGACCCGGATATGTGGCCGATGCTCGAGGACGCCGACAGTCTCCCGCACGCCTACGTGCTCGCATCCCGTGCCCGTGGCATCCAAGATGCCCGCAACCGCCTCCGGTCGCTGGGATGGAAAGGGGCAGCCATCAACATCGCGGCCGACGTTCTCGATCCCGTGAGCATCACGGTGGGCGTGGCGTCGGGCGGCGTGGGTTGGGCGGCTCGCGGCGCGTGGGCGGCTCGGGCGGCCAAAACGGGCCTGATCGCCGCCGGCACCGAAGCGGCGTTGCAGGGCTACGTGGCGACGCAAGATCCCCAGCATAACGCTGCCGACGTGCTCTTGAACGCCGGGTTTGCATTCGTGATGGGAGGGGCGATCGGAGCCCTCATCCCCGAGCACGTCAAGCTCGATCTCGTCGAAGGGATGGAGAACGAAGGGGCCGCCCACTACATCGCCGGGGCTGGCTTCAACAAGTACGTCAACCCGAACGCCAGCGCCGAGACGCTCGCCAAAGCACGTCTCGCCAACAAGAACCTGCTCGGCCAGAACGGCAAGAAGATCGAGCCCGCCCTCGACGGCTCGAATGCGTGGGCTCGCCGCCGGGCCGAGTTCGCCACCTTCCTCGACGATCACCATGACGCCGATGTGCTCAAAGCGATCGATGACCACTTCGCCGCCGATCCCGAACACGCTCGGCTGACGGCGTGGCTCTACGAACGCGAGCCGGTCAATGGTCGATTCGAGGGCGCTCCCGACGTTCCCAAGACTGGTTCAGGCAAGACCGCCTTCGACTTCGATCCAAACGTCAACGCCGATGCGGTGTCCACCAGGACAGCGGCCCGCTTCGACATGGTGGGCCTGACGGGCGACTCGGCCGCCCCGTCAATCCGGCTCGCGGGCGCCCTGCTCGCAGGCGAACGCCTGCTCCGCAAGGCGGGCGGCAAGCTTGTCGCCGCGTCCGATTCCGCGACCGAGTGGATTCGCCGTGTCGAGCGCCGCCAACGTCGTCATCGCCCTGACGCGGCACAAGCTGCTGTAGAACCCTCTACGTCGTGCCCCGGCAACTATGACACCCCCGCGTGTTTTTTCCCAGAGTTGTGAGGGGGTCGTTGATCCATGAGGACTGCGGCGAATGCCCCCCATGGCCCCTCGCGGGTAGACGCACGGCCTGAGTAGCCGAGTGCAAGCCATGCAGTAGCAGGGACTTACGCACGCTTTGGCACAGCGTTGGCACAGATCACGCCCGGTTTCGCATCGGCAGGCCGCAGATCACGCACGCGTGCGCGTGTTCGCACGCACACGTGAGGCAGCCGACGGAGCACGCTCACAGGGTGGACGGAGCACGCTCACCGGGGCTCACTCGCTGGCGTTGCTCACTGCCGCAGCGGGTTCCACACCTGCCTTTTTCGTGGAGCAGTCCGGACATGCGATGATGCCTTCGGCTCGCCAACCCTGTTCGCGGAAGTGCTGCACAGCATCGGCAGGCCCCATTGCGACGACGTCCTTCCGGCCGCACAGGGCGCATGCGATACTCGCCTGACACAAAGCGTCGTCCATTGGGCAGTCTCCGATTGTGGGGTGAAACAGGCTCGACACGGCGTCAGACAGGTCGGTCGTCGTCACCGTCGCCGAGTTGATACTACAGCATCGTGCCGGTCACCCGCCCGGATATCAACTGAGACAGTGTCTCACTTGAGTTTTCGAAAACTCACATACGACTCAACTACGACTAGATCACGACTGGTTCAGCCAGGTCGACGGATATTTGCAACTTGCTTGACAGTCTGCCAATCTGTGCTAAGATTGTGCTGTGGGCACGCGGCGTGCGACCCACGCAAATGCCCCGGCGCTGCTGAAACAGCCCGGGGCGTGGACCCAACTGGTTTAGGAGTCAGGTCATGGCAAGCGTAGCGAAGAAGACGGGTAGCGGGTGGACGGTCGAGAAGTGGAATGGCGGCCTGGTCATCGCGGCCGGCAAGACCGTCATCGCCGACGTGCAGTGGCAGCCGGACGACTCGGAGCGTGCCAACGCCAGCCTGCTCGCCGCTGCACCAGGCCTGCTCACAGCTCTCGCGAATCTCGCCGCAGCCCTCCCCGACAGCATGTTCGAACGGCTCGCCCATAGGGCCGACGACGCCTATTGGGCGCTCGCCGAAGCTCGGGACGCCGCTCGCGCCGCGATAGTCAAGGCCGGGGGTGTCGCGTGAACGACCTCGAATCCCTTGGCTTCAGCCTCTGCGAGTCGGCCGGCTATTGGAAGATGATCTACCGCGACGCCGCGGGCCGGCGCAAGTTCAAGTCGCTGGGCTCCATGGACAAGATCACCAAGAAGGTGGCTGTCCAGCGTGCCCGCGACTGGGCGTCCAAGCTGCTCATCACGCCGGCCGTCGCCGAGCTCACCAAGGCCCCGACCCTCGCAGTGTGGAAGGTCGAATACCTCCGGCTCCGTGACTCCGAGCTCGCCGAGACGACCGCTGTCGGGCACGAGTTCGTGTTCGACCTGCTCATCGACGCCATGGGTGCCGACCGCCGCATCGACCGCATCACGCCGGCCGCGGCCGACGACTGGGCGGCCAGGCTCGCCGACGGGGACCGCTCGCCCGCCACCGTCGCCCGCTACGTCCGCGACGCCAAGACGATCATGAAGCGTGCCATCAAGCGCCGCTATCTGTCGGAGAACCCGTTTCAGGAGCTGCAGTCGACGGCGCCGGCGATCGACAAGGACTGGTATCACCCCGCCGACGACGAGATCAGCCGCCTGCTCGCGGCGTGCCCCACCTGGGCGTGGCGCAACCTCGTCGCCCTCTGTGCCTACGCGGGGCTCCGCCGGCACGAGGCCATGGCCCTCACCAAGGACCGGGTGAACCTCGAGGCCAGCCGCCTCAGCGTCGTGCCCCGCATCAACGCCCGCGGCGTCCGGGCTCGCACCACCAAGCAGGCCGCCCGCGACGTCCTGATCGCCCCGGAGCTCGCCGCCGTGCTCAAGGCGTCCTGGGACCAGGTCATCGACGTCGTAGCGCCCGTGCCCGTCCACAACCTGCACCGCACCATGGTGGGGCAACTGAAGCCCGACGGCACCGTCCTCTACTACGGCATCATGCGTGACGCCGGCCTCGAGCCCTGGTCCGATCCGTTCCACACGCTCCGCAAGTGGCGCTCGACCACGTGGAAGAAGCAGTACCCCGAGTTCGTGGTCGACACGTGGCTCGGCCACGGGGCCGAAGTTGCCCGCGAGCACTACAATCGCGTGCCTGACGAGTACTACAAGGCTCGATAGGTTGTGCCAAATCTGTGCCAATGGCATACAAATTCAGCGTTTCGCGGGCGTAACTCAGTGGTAGAGTATCTGCCTTCCAAGCAGAATGTCGTGGGTTCGAATCCCATCGCCCGCTTCAGACCACGCCGTTAGCGCCAGCGTCCCTCGCGTTCCTGCCATGCGTCGAGCACGGCACGGGCGATGGTCCGGACTCGCTCGACCTCGGCGGTGCGCTGCTCGGGGGTGGCGGCGGGCCAGTAGGCGGCGCCCTTTGCGACGGGGATGCGAGCGAGCGACGTGAGGGCGCGGTAGGCCGCGAGGTGGCGCTCGGTGACTTCGCCGGTCGCGGGGGGGAGCGAATCGAGGAGCGTGGCGAGGGCGAGGGGCTCGGCGCGGTCGAGGGCGGCGGCGGCGGCCTTGTCTTTCGGGGCGGCGTCGAGGAGGGCGGTGATGCATGGGGGCGTGGCGAATGCCGCGAAGAGCTGGTAGAGGCGTGAGCGTTCCTGCGTGTTGACGTCGGGGCGGGCGAGCAGCGCGACGATGTCCTTGTCCGCGGCGTAGATGTGGAGCATCCACGCCGTGCGGACGGCCTGCGCGATGCTGGTCTTGGGCGCGGCGGGGTCGGTGAGCCAGGGTTTGAGCTTGTCGATGTAGACCGATTCGCGGTAGGCGCGGCTGGCGGCGGCGAGGCGCTCGGCGAGGGCTTCGGGCTCGGCGACCTGGCCGGGGTCGATCTGGGCGATGAGCTTGCCGTCGGTCGTCACGATGGCGATGTAGAGGCCGAAATTGGTGGGGAGGCCGAGGCGCTCGGCCTCGGGCATGGTGCGGCTGGTGCGGGCGACGCGGCAGGGGACGAAGAAGCGCTCGACGATGGCCCGCACGACGGGGTCGCGGAACGAGTCGTGCTGGGCGTCGATGAAGTCCTCGAAGACGCTATCGCCGACGTCGGCGCGCTCGGTGACCCAGAACATGACCGGAACGCCGAGCTCGCGGGCGCGCGCGGTGGAGGATTGCGGGTTGCTGCTCCAGCGGATGCCGCTCTGCGCGGGCGCGGCAATGGCAAGGGCGAGGTGAAGGAGGATCGCCAGGAGCGGGGGCAGGAGCGTTCGCATGGGGGACTCCTTGTGGTGGGGAGGGGGCGAATTATCCGGTCATCGTGGTGCGACGGGTCCGCAGCAGTGTAATGAACGCCGCCCCGCCGACGATCGACGTGACCACGCCGAGCGGGAGGCGTCCGGCGCCGAACTCGAGTGCCCGGACCAGGGAGTCCGCGCCGACGACGAGAGCGGCGCCGGTGATGGCCGAACCCACGGCGAGCGCGCCGTGGCCGGCGCGCACGCCCGCGAGCAGACGCACGGAGTGCGGCGCGACGAGGCCGATGAAGCCGATCGGGCCGGCGATGGTGACGGCGGCGGCGGTGAGGACGCCGGAGGCCGCGAGCAGCTCGAAGCGCAGGGCGCCCAATCGCACGCCCACGCTGCGGGCTTCGTCGTCGCTCATGGACGCGGCGTCCATCGCCCGGGCGCGAACGAGGGTGAGCAGGAGGGCCGCGACGACCGCAGCGCCGGCGACGCCGAGCTGCACGGGCGTGACTTCGTCGCTGAGTCCGCCGTTGAGCAGGCGGGCGAGGTTCGCGCGGGCGGAGGGGTCGGGGGAGAGGTGCTGGACGAGCGAAATGCCGGCGGCGCACATGAGGGCGATCATGACACCGACGAGGACGAGGCGGGTGGGTTCGACCTGGCCGCGGCGCTGGCTGAGGATGTAGATGATGGCGAGGGTCGCGCCTGCGCCGACGAGCGCGGGGCCGGCGTGCCAGAGGGCCACAGCGCCGCCTCCCGCGCCGGCAAGGACGATGCTGACGGTGACGGCGAGCGAGGCGCCCGAGGCGATGCCGAGGATGTCGGGGGACGCGAGGGGGTTGCGGAGCAGGTTCTGGAGAAGAAGGCCGGCCAGGCCGAGGGCGGCGCCGACGATCGCGCCGCAGGCGGCCCGGGCGGCGCGGAGTTCGAGCACGGCCGTGTCGTCGGGCCATGCGAGGTGACCCCCCGAGCCGATCAGCAGGCGGAGGAGTACGAGGGCCGCGGCGGCGAGGGCGAGGAGAGCGACGGCCATCCAGGCGCGGGCCGCGGGGGAGCGGGGGGAAGCGGGGGGGGCGTGCGAGCCGGCCGGGGTCATGCGGGAGACAGAATAGTGGGGCGGCGTCCCGAGAAAGTCCCGAACGCCTGACCGCGGGCGCAGACGACCCTACCATCCGCCCCTGACCCCCCGCCCCCCGCCGGGCACTTGCTTTGCCCGCCCGGGATCGACCATTTCGACGGAGTCCCGTTCCATGGCCAAGTCGTTCCGCTGCAAGGTCATCACCCCCGATTCCCAGTTGCTGAGCGAGCCGGTGACGTCGGTCACGCTGCCCCTGTGGGACGGGTCGGCGGGATTCCTTCCCAACCGCGCTCCCCTGGTCGCGAAGCTCGGGATGGGCGAGCTCAAGATCGCGTTCGCCTCGCAGGGGTCGAAGTCGTTCTACATCGAGGACGGGTTCGTCCAGATGAGCCCCCCTCCGGCCCCGGCGGCCGGGTCGAGCGACGACGCCTCGGCGGGCGGCGTGCTGACCATCCTGACCACCCGGGCCATCCCCGTTGAGAAGCTGACCGAGTCCGAGGTCAAGGCGGAGCTGCAGGCGGCGGAAGCCAAGGGCGTGCCGCCGGGTGACCAGGTGGCGGCCGACGGCGTGCGCAAGGAGCGCGAGCGGGCCCGGCGGAAGCTGGCGATCGTGCAGTCGAGCCGCGGGCGCTGAGCGGGGGGCGGGCGGGTGTGTCGGGCATCATGGGGATGTTGGGGGTAGTGGCGATCAACTTGGGTGAGGCAGCGCGTGCGCGAACGCGCGGGATGTGACCGCGCCCGGGTGGGGACTTGCGCGGGGCGGGCGGCGCGTGGCGGGGTCTGGCGTTGGCACGCGGGTTGTGAGTGTGGCTCTTTGCCAGGTTGGCAAGGAGTGCCACACACATGTTCACCAGCGGCGCGGAGCGCGGCGAATTCTTGGTTGATTGGCGGTTGCCCGGGCTCAAGGACGGCCCGGCGCTTGGTGCGAGGCTCATCGAGCTCGCCGAGCGGGCGGCGGCTGCGCATCTTGCGCGGTCGCAGCCTGCCGACGAGGTGAGCGAAGTCGGCGTGGAGGGCGCACGGATCGCGCCCCCCTCGACCGATTCTCGCGCTGCGCTGGTTCGCTGGTCGGGTGGTTCGGGAGACCGCGCATGAATTACGGGATGCAGATCGCCGCGTCGGGCGTGCTCACGAGCATGTACCGGCAGGATGTGCAGGCGAACAACCTGGCGAACGTGGACACGGTGGGGTTCAAGACGGACCTGTCGGCGGGGCGCCGGCGCCCGGCGGTGCGGGAGGAGGACGGGGTGTTCAACCTGCCCTCGAACGCGCTGCTCGAGCGGCTGGGGGCCGGCCCGCTGCTGGCGCACAACCGCATGTCGACGGGACAGGGCTCGCTGGACCCGACGGGTCGCCCGCTCGACATCGGGCTCGAGGGCCAGGGGTTCTTCGTGGTGGCGGTGGAGGGCGGGAGCGAGGGCGACAAGCTGCGCCTGACGCGTGACGGGCGGATGACGCTCGATGCGAGCGGGCGCCTGGTGCAGGCGACCTCGGGGATGCCGGTGCTCGACGTCGCGGACCGGCCGATCACGCTGACGGGATCGGGCCCGGTCGAGATCGACTCGTCGGGGCGCGTGCGCCAGGAGGGGGAGATCGTGGCGACCCTCCAGGTCACCGATGTGCCGGACCCCTCGGGCCTGACGAAAGAGGGATCGAGCCTGCTGCGGGCGAGCGCGGCGGCGCTGGCGAGCCGCATCACCGGCGCCGCGTCGGTGAACCAGGGCATGGTCGAGCGGTCGAACGTCGACCCGATCGGCGCGGTGATGGGCGTGAGCAATGCGTCGAACGCGGTGAGCTCGAACGCCCGGATGATCTCGATGTTCGACGAACTTCTCGGGCGGGCGATCAACACGTTCGCGCGGATCGCATAAAGCAGCGAGCACCAACGAGGAACTGACCCATGGCGACGATCTCACTGCAATCAGCGGCCAGCGCGCTCTCGGCCCTCGACACGGCGATGGACGTCACGGCGAACAACCTGGCGAACGTGAACACCGCGGGTTTCAAGGCGAGCCGCGTGAACTTCCAGGACCTGCTGTACCAGGAACGGGCCCAGCCGGGCGCGGAGAACGCGAACGGGGACCAGCGTCCCACAGGCCTCTTTGTGGGCCTGGGCGTGAAAGTGGCGGGGACGCAGGTGGACTTCTCGCAGGGCGCGCCGATCACCACGAACCGGCCGTTGGACGTGATGATCGAGGGCAACGGCTTCTTCCGCGTTCAGGTGCAGTCCTCGCTGTCGGCGGACGGGATCGGGTACACGCGGGCCGGGCAGTTCACGCTGAACGCGGACGGGCAGCTCGTGATGGTGAACGACCAGGGGCGGCGCGTGCAGCCCGACGTGACGATCCCGCAGGACGCGACCGAAGTGGTGATCGACGCGAACGGGCAGGTGTGGGTGCGCCAGCCGGGGGCGGTGGAGCTGACGTCGGCGGGGCAGATCGAGACGAGCGTGTTCGTGAACCCCTCGGGGCTCAAGCAGATCGGCGAGAACCTGTTTGTGGAAACCGGGGCGTCGGGCGCGCCCATCACGGGCAACCCGGGCGAGGACAACCGCGGCCAGCTGCGCCAGGGGATGTACGAGGCCTCGAACGTCGACCCCACGCAGGAGCTCATCACGCTCATCCGAACGCAGCGGGCGTTCGAGATGAACTCGCAGACCATCCGCGCCGCGGACGACTCGCTGCGGACCATCTCTCAGCTGCGGCGGTAAACGACGGGCGGTGATCGACAGGTGCTGAACCCGAGCCGCGGAGCGGCTCCCCCCCAAGCGGGAAAGGCGGACAAACGTGGAACGAACTCTTGCGATCGTGATCGTCGTGCTGGCGATGGCGGCATCGGCGCTGGGGCAGACGACCGTGGCGATGCGCCCGAGCGTCGAGATCGGCTCGGCCCGGGCGGTCACGCTGGGCGAAGTCGCCGACATCAGCGGGCCGGACGCGGCCAAGCTCGCGGAGCTTGAGGTGCTCGGGGCCCAGGAAACGGCCGGGGCGAGCCGCGGCGTGATCACGGTCGACGCGCAGCGTGTGCGCACCGCTCTGGAGAAGGCCGGGGTGAACTGGGGACGCGTGTCGCTGCGGGCCGTGACGAGCGTGGTGCGCGTGTCGGCGAAAGACGCGCAGGCGAGCGGCGCCGATGCGACTAAGCGGGACGCGGCGACGCGGGACGTGCGCGAAGAGGCGGCGCTGGTGGACCGTTCGAAGCCCGACAGCGTTCGGGTCGCGATCGCGGACCGGCTGGGCGAGCTGCTGGGGGTGGCGCAAGACTCGATCAAGCTGGGGTTCAAGGCGCAGGATTCGCGCGTGCTCGACGAATCGACGATCGGGCGGGTGGTCGACATCCAGCCCGGCGCGGGGGCGGCCTCGGGGCGCATGCCGGTGAGGGTGCAGATCTACGAGGGGGACCGGCTCGTGCTCTCGGCCACGGTGGGCGTCGAAGTGCAGGTGCGCCGGGCCACGGTGATCGCGCGGGGGGGGATTGACCGGCGCCAGATGATCCGCGAGGACGCGGTGCTGGTCGAGGAGCGGTGGGTGGAGCCCTCCCAGGGCGGCTCGCTGACGCTTGACGGCGCGGTGGGGATGTACACGAGGACGCGTCTTGCCGCGGGCGAGGTGATCACGGCCGGGAACGTGGAGGCGGCGGTGGTGGTGAAGCGGGGCGAGCAGGTGCTTGTGGACTGCGTGTCGGGCGGGGTGGTGGTGCAGGTCAAGGCGCGGGCGGTGCGTGAGGGGCGTGATGGCGAGGTCGTGGACTTCACGCCGCTGGCCTCGAAGCGCACATTCAGCGCGAGGATGAACGGGCGTGGGCGGGCGGTGATGCTGATGTCGGGCTCGGTCGGGGAGTGAGGACTGAGTCGCCCCGCCCGGGGCGGGCAAACGAACTACGAGGAGCGTGCGGCATGCGGACGACGAAGAGCACGGCGGTGATGGTGAGCGCCGGTCTTGCGCTGGGCCTGGCGAGCGGCGCGGCGGGCCAAAGCCTGTTTCAGCGGGCTCCCGAGGCCGAGACGGGCGGTCCGGTCACTCCGGGCAAGCCGGCCGATCCCAACGTGGGGTCGAGCAAGGCGCTGGCGCGGGTGAGCCTGACGGCCGTGACGCCGGCGGCGCCGCGGGCGTACCAGAAGAACGACATGGTGCAGATCCTGATCAACGAGTCGAGCGTGCAGAAGTTCGAGAGCACGTTGGACACGAAGAAGAACTACGACAACAAGACGAAGATCGGCGCGCTGCCGAGCCTCCGGCACCTGCTCGAAATGCAGCTGCGCGAAGGGGACACTGACCCCTTGATTGATACCACCAGCAAGGGTGTATCGAAGTTCAAGGGGGACGGCACCTTTGAGCGGACGGACAAGTTCGTGACCCGGATCAGCGCCCGTGTGCTCGAGGTGAAGCCCAACGGGCTGCTCGTGCTGGAAGCGAAAAAGGTCACCGAGTCCGACGACGAGAAGGTGACCCTTGTCGTCGCCGGCACGGCCCGGCCCGAGGACATCACCAACGCGAACACGGTGCAATCGACCCAGCTCGCGGACCTGGTCATCAAGACCGAGAGCGACGGCGAGATCCGCAAGGTCGCCAAGAAGGGCCTGATCCCGCGGGTGCTCGACACGATCTTCAACTACTGAGCCGATATCGGGCCCTGCTGTCGGGAGCTGGCAGCGTGGCATGGGCCTTGCGATTGGCCCTGCCGGGGCGGTAGAGCGCAGGAGGCGGACCATGGTCAGGATGACCTTTGCGGTGGTGGCGTTGGGCCTGGTGTTCGCGGTGGCCACGGCGCAGAACATGCCGAGCGCCCCGCCCGCCGCCACGTCGTCGGCTCCTCGGGCCCTGGAGCCGATCTCGGCCCCGGCCGCCATCTCCATCCAGGACTTGGTGCGGATCAAGGGCCAGGGGCGCAGCGTGCTCCGCGGCGTGGGCATCGTCGTGGGCCTCCGAGGGACCGGCGACTCCGGAAAGGAGCTGAATTTCGCTCGGCCGCTGGCGGAGATCTACCGCAATTCGCAGATCCCGGTCGCGGATGTCCGCGAGCTGGAGCGGGCGAAGTCGGCGGCCCTGGTGTGGATCGACTGCGAGATCCCCGAGGGGGGCGCGCAGATCGACGACCGGCTGGACGTGTTCGTGAGCGTGATGCACAGCGCGTCGAGCCTCGAAGGCGGGCGGCTGATCATCGCGCCGCTGCTGGGGCCGTTGCCGGGACAGCCCGAGTACGCGATGGCGATGGGTGGGATCACGATTGAGGACAAGGAGCGGCCCACGGTCGGACGGATCCGGCTGGGGGCTTCGGTCGTGCGCGACGTGCTGATGCCGGAGATCGACAAGTCGATGACGCTGGTGGTGCGGCCGCACTTCCGCGGGTGGACAACGACCCGCACGATCGCGAACGCGATCAACGGGTCGGTGGGGAGCGCGATCGGCGAGACGACCGAGGGGCTGGAGCCGGCCGCGGCCCGGGCGGACGACGACATGAGCGTGACGGTGCAGATCCCGGAGGCCGAGCGGGGCGATCCGGCGAACTTCATCGCGCGGGTGCTGGGGACGCGGATCAGCCCGACGCTCCTGGACCTGCCGGCGCAGGTGGTGGTGAACGAGCGGACGGGGGCGATGGTGATCACGGGGGACGTGGAAATTTCGCCGGTCGCGATCGCGTACAAGGACCTGGTGGTGTCGACGACGACCCCGCCGGCCGTGCCGACGGCGCAGGACCCGCTCGTGACGCGTGAGACGTTGATCCCGATGTCGACGACAGGGCGTCAGGGGGAGCGTGCGCGGCTGGCGGACCTGGTGGCGGCGTTCAAGCACCTGGATGTGCCGGTGAAGGACCAGATCCACATCATCAGCGAGATCCACAAGACGGGACGCCTGCACGCGACGCTGATCGTGGAGTGAGTGGGGGAGTGAATGGTGAACGGTGAGTGGTGAATGGTGGGAAGAAGCAGGAGCTTGCGATGGTCGGTGCGATCGGGAATAGCAACTCTGGGCTCGTGGGCGGCCTGACGCCGAGCGTCGACGCGGCGCTGTCGGGGCGTCAGGAAGACTTCGCGAGCGTGATCGCCCGGGCGAAGGGCACCGCGGAGTTGGGGGGGCGTGATCGCTCGAAGGCGGCCCGGGAGGCGGCGGAGCAGTTCGTCGCGCAGGCGCTGGTGCAGCCGGTCCTGGCGCAGCTGCGCACGACGAACCGGGCGGCCGAGCCGTTTGCGCCCACGTCGGGCGAGCGGACGTTCCAGCAGATGACCGACGCGCAGACCGCGATCGCGCTGGTCCGCAAGACGCGCTGGCCCATGGTGGACATGGTCGCACAGGCGATCGAGCGCCGGGGGATGAAGGCATGAAACTGACACCGGACGTGATGGCGAACGTGCGCAAGGGGCCGGCCTCGCTCGAGACGATCGGGGCCGAGCTCGAGGGGCTCATCGCGCTGCTTATCGACCGGCACGCCGGGCTGCTCGGTGCGGTGAAGGACCACCGCGGGGCGCTCGCGCGGGCCGACGCGGTCGCGATGGAGCGGAGCGTGCACACGCAGAACGAGCACGTGCAGGTCATCGCGGAGCTCGAGCGGCGCCGGCTGGCGGTGCTCGCACGGCTCGCGGAAGTGACGGGCCAGGACAAGGCCCAGGCGTCGCAGAAGCCGACGATCAGCTGGGCGGCGTCCCTCCTGCCCGAGCCGCTGCGCGGGCGGGTGCTCGCGGCGGGCGCGGTGCTGAAAGAGCGGCTGACGGAGCTGGCGGCGCAGACGAAGGTGGTGCGCCAGGCCGCGGAGGCGATGGCGGGCCAGATGGAGGGGCTGTTCCGCCAGGTGGCGCAGCGGCTGAGCCATTCGGGGACCTACACGCCGCGAGGCCGGGTTGAAGCGCGGACTCAGGTGGTCACGGCGCTGGACATTCGCAGCTGACAAGAGCCCGCGCGGGCACGGGACGCAAGGAGGCACACGTGAGCCTGGGATCATCCCTTCAGATCGGACGCACGGCGCTGACCGCCAGCCAGATCGCGCTGCAGGTCACCGGCAACAACCTGGCGAACGCATCGACCATCGGGTATTCGCGCCAGCTCACCACGCTCACGCCCCAGGGCGGGTCGCGGTACGGGCAGGCGTACATCGGTCGCGGCGTGCAGGTGTCGGACGTGCGGCGCATGGCCGACGACGCCCTCACTGCCCGGCTCCGGGGCGGCACGAGCAGCCACGCCGCGGCGAGCAACGACCTGACGCTCTTGTCGCAGATCGAGGGCGTGCTCAACGAGCTGACCGACGCGGACCTCTCGAGCGAGCTGGGCAAGTTCTTCAACTCCTGGAGCGAGCTGGGGAACAACCCATCGAGCGCCGGGTCGCGGTCGCTGGTGGTGCAGCAGGCGGGGACGCTCGGATCGTTCCTGCGGACGCTGCGGACGGACCTCGTGAACACGAGCCAGCAGATCGATCGCCAGCTCGCGGCGTCGGTGAGCCGTGCGGACGGACTGCTCACCGAGATCGCCCGGGTGAATCAGCAGGTCGCGGAGTCCGAGGGCGGCGGGGCGGTGGCGAACGACCTGCGTGACCGGCGTGACCAGCTGCTGAGCCAGCTGAGCGAGATCATGGAGGTCACCACGCTCGAGCAGAACAGCGGCGCGGTGGACGTGCTCGTGGGTTCCACGCCGATCGTGCTCGGGAGCATGTCGCGCGGGCTCGAAATGGCGACGCGCCAGACTACGGACGGGCCGAAGACCTTCGTGAGCGTGCGGGCCAACGGGCAGGTGCTGCAGCCGACGCCGGATGCCGGCACGGTGGGCTCGCTGCTCGCGCAGCGCGACGGCCTCGTGGATACCACGATCGACAAGCTCGACGGCATCGCTTCGCAGCTTATTTTCCAGGTGAACCGCGTGCACGCGACGGGCTACGGCGCCAGCGCGCTGACGACCCTGCGGTCGACCCGCACGATCGACCCGGGGAACACGGCCCTGGCGCTGAACGATCCGCAGAACACGTCGCTCGCGGGCCTGCCCTTCGCGCCCCGCAACGGCGGGTTCACGGTCACCGTCACCGACGCCGCGACCGGCGCCCAGACCACGCGCCGGATCGAGGTCGACCTCGACGGTCTCACCGCGGCCGGCGCTCCCGGGTTCAGTGACGACACGTCGATCGAGGACATCGCGGCCCAGCTCGACGGCGTACCGAACCTGAACGCGTCGGTGAACCCGGACGGCACGCTGAGCATCTCGTCGGCCGCGGGGTACAACTTCGGCTTCAGCGAAGACTCGTCTGATGCGCTTGCGGTCCTCGGGGTGAACACGTTCTTCACCGGGGAAGACGCCGCGAACATCAGCGTCCGGGGCGAGCTGGCGAGCAACCCCGGCCTGCTCAACGCCGGCGGGATGGTCGGGGGCGAGCCCTCGGACAATGCGTCGGCGCTCGCTGTGTCGGCCCTGCGCGACCTGGGGCTCGACGGCCTGGGCGGGCGATCGATCAGCGATTCGTGGCAGGACGAGGTGCAGTCGATCGGTCTCCGCACCGACGCGGCCAAGACCCGCACCGACGCGACGCTGCTCGTGAGGCAGAACCTCGAGGCCCAGCGCACGGCGATTTCGGGCGTGAACGTCGATGAAGAGGCGATCAACCTCCTGACGTATCAGCGCCAGTACCAGGGCGCCGCCCGGTTCATCTCCGTGGTGGATGAGCTGACGCAGACGCTGATCAATCTGGTGTAAGACTTCGCACTCAAACGAATCGTGCCACGGATTGGCTGCTCGGAGCCAGCCCGTGTCTTGTATTGATGAGGTTGAGAGAAAGAGCGCGGCTTGGTGCAAGGCCACCAGGCCGTGGCACGACGATTGCGACGGTGATAGCGAGCCATGACTTCTCTCCCCGCGAACATCTCGCGCGTCCCCAACAGCCTGTCGGCGCAGCTGTTCCTCGCGAACATCACGCGTTCGAGCCTGGGCCTGTTGCAGGTGCAGACGCAGATGGCGACCGGGCGCGCGGTGAATCGCGTGTCGGACGACGCCATCAAGGCCGCGGCCATCAGCTCGCTGCACGACCGCCTCGGCGCCGCGCAGCAGCGTCTGAATAACCTCGACCTCGCCGGGACCGTCGTCGACATGCTCGATTCGAGCATCGGCAACGCCAACGAGCTGGTCCTCGAGGCCAAGTCGATCGCCATGAGCCAGATCGGCATCACCTCCGATGCCTCCACGCGGGCCAACCAGGCCACCGTCATCGATTCGATGATCGCCCAGGTCGTCGAGCTCGCCAACCGCCAGACCAACGGCGTGCACATCTTCGGCGGCGCGACCGCGATGCGCCGGCCCATCGAGGCCGTCGGTCTCGGGTTCCGCTACGTCGGGCGCGGCTCGGGGATGGTCACCGACCTGGGCCTGGGCGAACAGATCCCGCTCACGATGGGCGCAGAGAATGCGCTGGGTGAGACGGCCGCACGCCGCCCCAGCCAGCTCGACCTCGATGCCGACCTTACCGCGCAAACCCGGCTCGCCGACCTGCAGGGGACGCGCGGCCTGGGCATCGCGCTGGGCAACGTCAGCTTCAGCTTCGACGGCGGCCCGTCCGCGCTGGTGGGCCTCACCGGGGCCGACACCGCGGGCGACGTCGCTGAGCTCATCTCGGCCGCGATCGGCCAGTATGAGACCGCTAACGGCGTGACCATCCTCGGGCCCGGCGGCGTCAGCATCGGCGCCGACGGGATCTCGATCGATGTCGTCGCCAGTGGTGGGGGGCCCGATCCGCGGCTTTCGTTCAGCGACATCGGCACCGGCACTTCCGGCGCCGACCTGGGCCTCACGCAGGTGCCGTTCGAGGCGACCAGCGCCGCCGGCGCCGACATGGACCCGAAACTGACGTGGCTCACGCCGCTGTCGGCCCTGCCGGGTGCGACGCTCCCGCTCGGATCGGTGCGTGTGCGGTTCACGCGCGACAGCTCGTCCCAGGTCTCGGACGTCGATCTCTCCACCTGCCAGACCCTCAACGACGTGCGGAACGCGATCACCTCGCGGGTCCCGGGCGTTCGGATCGAGCTGACCAGCGATGGACGCGGCCTGAGCGTCGTCAACGAGGTCTCCGGCCCCAGCCTTTCCATCGAGGAAATCCCCGGCGGCACGACCGCGAGCCAGCTCGGCATCCGCAGCGCGACCGCACAGAACCTGACTTCGCAGCTCAACAACGGGCGGGGCGTGCGGATCGTGGACGGAGCCACCGATCCGGTCTCCGGAGCGCCCGATCCGGCCCGCAATGTCGACTTCGTGATCAACCTCGCCAGCGGAGAGGAGGTCAGCGTCGACCTGCGTCCCAGCGACCTGACCACCATGCAGGGCGTGATCGACCGCATCAACGCGACGATCGCGGCCGGCGAGGCCGACGGCTCGATCCCCGCGGGGGTCGTGCGCGCACAGTTTGCCGACGGGCCCAACGCCCTCGCCCTGGTCGACCTCGCGGGCGCCGGGGCGATCACCATCGAGAAGCGCAACAACTCCGCGGCGGCCCAGGACCTCGGGCTGCTCGACGCCAACTGGGACGTTGCCAGCGCAACCTTCGTCGCGCAGGACCGCTCGGGCCTGCGCGTCAACAGCCTGCTGACCAAGCTCATGGACCTGCGGGGGGCTCTCCAGCGGGACGACAGCGACGGCATCTCGATTGCTGCTGAGGATCTTGAGTCGAGTGTCGACGCCCTCGCGTCGGCCCGGGCCCTGGCGGGTGTGTACGCCAACCGGATCGGCGGAGCGAAGGTGCGTCAGGAAGATCAGATCACGTTCGACGAGACGGTGCGGTCGAAGCTGCAGGACCTTGATTTCGCGGAGGCTTCGATCCGCTTCAGCCAGCTGCAGACGCAGCTGCAGGCGGGACTCCAGACGGCCGCCCAGGCCCAGTCCCGCACGCTGCTCGACTTCCTCGGCTAGCCGCCGGGTGAGGGCGATTGATGGAAGATCTCCCGGGAGGGCCCTCTTCCCGGGATGGGCGATTCCGCCGTCGGCCGCGGACCGCCCAGGACAGGAAGTCCCCCGTGCACGGTGCGCGGGCGATTTCGGTGGAACCAACTGGCCGAGTGGACGGAGTCCGCGACATGCAGGTGCAGACGAGCCGATTCGGGACGATTTCGATCCCGGAAGACCGCGTGATCAACTTTCCCAAGGGTCTCCTCGGGTTCGGCGAGCACCGGCGCTATTGCCTGCTCGAGCCGACCGACGAGGCCTGCTTCTTCTGGCTGCAGTCGCTGGACGACCCGGATCTGGCGTTCGTGATCACCGATCCGACGATGTTCATCGGTGACTACAACGTTCCGATCCGCGAGGAGCAGATGAGCGAGCTCAAGCTCGGCACGCTCACGGACGCGCAGGTGTTCGTGATCGTGAACAAGGTTGACCAGGTCCTCACGGGCAATTTCCAGGGCCCGCTGGTCATCAACACGCTCAACAAGCAGGGCGAGCAGTTCGTGCTCGCGGAAAAGCGGTGGACGACCCGTCAGCCGCTGGTCCGCCTGGGCGAGCAGCTCCGCCCGGCCAAATCGGCCTAACCCATCGTCGCGCATCTTTAGCGACGTGTTCTTCTCACGCTTCGAACGGCCCCGGCAATCGCACGCGCAAGCGCTGCGCCAGTCGCGGGAAACCACTTTGTACGACCATCAGCCCGAGAAGGGCCGCGGATCGTCCGCGCCCCTCGGAAGGAGCCTCCGGCATGCTGGTGCTCTCCAGGCAGAGAGATGAAACGATCATGATCGGCGACGAGATTGAAATCACCGTCGTCGACATCCGCGGGGACAAGGTCCGACTGGGCATCAACGCCCCGAACCGGATCGCCGTCCACCGCAAAGAGGTCTATGACGCCATCCGGGACGAGAACGAGCGGGCCGCAAGCCTGCGCGACCAGCTCGCCCCGACCGACTTCGACGTGCTCCGGCGGGCCATCGCCCCGGGGCCGGCGAAGAGCCCGGCCCGGGAACGGGCCAGGTTGATCGCGACCACCCCTACCCCTTCCTCTACAGGCCTTTGTACCCCCTCCCACACCCTCAATGCCATGAGCCCGCAGCAGCGCGGGCGGGGCAACGCGGGGACGGGCGGGAATCCCGGTGGGATCGCGAAGTCGGCGTAAACACAGAACTGTTTGGCACGGGGCTTGCGAAGTGAACCCCGTGTCCTCGATCGAGGACCTGACGTAGTTAGTGCCCAAGGCCCGCGTGGCGGACCCCATGCGGGCAACGGACTGAACGGCTTTCGACGCAATCACGGAGGATTGCCATGACCCGGATCAACTCGAACATCCCCTCCATGACCGCTCGGGCGAATCTCACCCGGGCCAATGAAGACCTGACTGTCCGCCTCCAGCGGCTCAGCACGGGTCTTGCGATCAACCGCGGGGCGGACAACCCCGCAGGCCTGATCGTCTCGGAGCGGATCCGCTCGGAGATCTCTGGACTCAACCAGGCGGTGAACAACTCCGAACGAGCCTCGTCGGTCATCGCGACCACCGAAGGCTCGCTCGCGGAAGTCTCCGACCTCTTGAGCTCGCTCAAGGCCCTGGTCGTGGAGGCCGCCAACACCGGCGCCCTCTCCGACGAGGAGCGAGCGGCGAACCAGCTCCAGATCGACTCGGCCATCGAGTCCATCACCCGAATCAGCAACCAGGCGAGCTTCGGCGGCCTCAAGCTGCTGAACGGCTCGCTCGACTACGTTCTCTCGGGCATGGCGACCTCCGCCGTGGCCAAGGCGAACGTCTTCGGCGTCAACTTCGCCGGCCAGCAGAACGTGCAGGTCGACGTGACCACCATCGCCAGTGCACAGACCGCGGGACTCTTCCTCCGCGGCGACTACTCCAACGCCGTCTTCAACGGTACGCTCCAGTCGTCGGTGACCCTTGAGTTCGCGGGCGCCACCGGCGTGCAGGTGCTCCAGTTCTTCTCGGGCGCCACGCTCAACTCGGTCGTGCAGGCCGTCAACCAGTTCACCCAGGCCACCGGCGTCGTCGCCCGCCTGCTGAACCCGGCGGACGCGGCCAGCGGCATGGTGTTCGAGTCGAGCGAGCTGGGCTCCAAGTCCTTCTGCTCGGTGCAGAAGCTCTCGGGGGGCACCTTCTTCAACACTTACGAGGCGACCAACAACACCGCGATGCCCGCCGGCTTCTCCTTCTCGACCTTCCCCGGCGCGAACCTCTCGGCCTCGAGCCGCGACGAGGGACGCGACATCACCGCGGTCGTCAACGGGGCTCTGGGCACCGGCGACGGCACCACCGTCAGCCTCCAGAACAGCACGTCGCTCTCGCTCGAGCTGCTCCTCTCCGAAGACTTCGCCACCCGCAACGGCGCGACAACCACCTTCTATGTGACCGGCGGCGGCGCCACCTACCAGCTCGGCGGGCAGGTCAACACCACCCAGCAGATCAACATCGGCGTGCAGTCGGTGGCCGCGAGCCGCCTGGGCGGCACGCTCATCGGGAACGAGGTCCAGTTCCTCTCGACGATCAAGTCGGGCGGGGCGAACGACCTGCGGTCGCGCAACTTCGAGAGCGCAAGCAAGATCCTCGACTCCGCCCTCGACGAGATCTCCGTCATCCGCGGGCGGCTGGGCGCCTTCGAGAAGAACACGATCCAGACCAACGTCCGGTCGGCGCAGACGGCGATCGAGAACCTCACCGCGAGCGAATCGCGCATCCGCGACGCCGACTTCGCCAAGGAAACCAGCGCCCTGACGCGTTCGCAGATCCTCACCAGTGCCGGCACCTCGGCCCTGGCCCTGGCGAACCAGCAGAGCCAGCAGGTCCTCCAGCTGCTCGGCTGATCCCCCCCCCCCACCCTCGAACCGGGGCGGATAAAGCCGCAAGCGTCGAAATAACCATTCACACGCCAGGCCCGCGAGCACCCGCTCGCGGGCCTGGTGCGTTTGTGCGGGCGCTCCTTTCACTTCACTCGGGTGTGACCCTCAACGCTGCCCGCGGGGATTCCGATTCCCTTGGCGGATCGGGCTGCAGCCGCGCAGACCCGGTCTCTTCTCCCGCCCGGTACGGATGCCGGGCGACGTTGGGCCACGGACCTGCCCACGAAAACGAGAACCCACAGGCGCGGCGTGGACGCATCCGGGGCACACCCACAAACGGCCCCCGCCACGACCGCATGGTCGAGCATCACGGAGGATCTCAATGAGCCGGATTAACACGAACGTTCAGTCGTTGATTGCCAGCCGCGTGCTTGGCCAGAACAACATGGGGCTGAGCCAGTCGCTCGAGCGTCTGAGCACGGGCCTTCGCATCAACCGCGGTAAGGACGACCCCGCGGGTCTCATCGCGTCGGAAAACCTGCGCGGCGAGAAGGCCGCCATCAACTCGGCGATGTCCAACGCCGAGCGCGCCAACCAGGTCGCGAACATCGCCGAAGGCGGTCTGCAGGAAGTCTCCACCCTGCTCACCGACCTGCAGGGCCTCGTCACCGCGACGGCCAACACCGCGGGCCTGAGCAAGGAGGAAAAGGAAGCGAACCAGCTCCAGATCGACTCGATCCTCCAGACGATCGACCGCATCTCGGGCGCCACCAGCTTCCAGGGCATCAAGCTCCTCAACGGCAACTACGACTACCAGGCCTCCAACGTCGGCACCGGCGTCTCCGACTTCCGCGTCAACGCCGCGAAGATCGAGAACGGCGCGGACCTCGACGTCCAGGCCCTCATCACGACCTCGGCCCAGAAGGCCGGCCTGTTCATGAGCTTCGGCGGCGCGCTGGACCTCGGCGGTGCGACGAGTTCGTTCGTCATCGAGATCTCGGGCGCCAAGGGCTCCCGCCAGCTCCAGTTCGCCTCGGGCACCTCGGTCGCCTCGATCGTCAGTACCATCAACACGTTCACCGACGTGACCGGCCTCACGGCCACCGCGTCGAGCACCACCGGCGTCAAGCTCACTTCCACCGAGTTCGGCTCCGACGCCTTCGTCAGCGTCAAGATCGTCGACGACGGCGGCATCGGCAGCTCGGGCACCGGCATCCGCCAGCTCGACGCTCAGAACTTCAACACCGCCTCCGGCTCCGCGACCGCCTTCAGCGCCGCCTCCAACGGCATCCGCGACACCGGGCAGGACATCGGCGTCACCATCAACGGCATCGCCGCCACGAGCAACGGCAAGACCGCCCGCATCAACACCGACTTCCTCAACGTCGAGATGACCTTCACCGACGCCAGCGCCGTCAAGACCGGCGGCACCAGCGTCATCGACGCCTTCACGATCGACGGCGGCGGCGCCGACTTCCAGCTCGCCGGCCAGGTCAACATCGGCTCCAAGGTCTCCATGGGCATCGGCGACGTCGCCGCCCGAAAGCTCGGCAACTCGACCACCGGCTTCCTCTCCGACCTCGCCAGCGGCAAGGGTCTCAACGTCGTCGACGGCAACCTCACGGACGCCCAGAACGCCGTCTCCGAGGCCGTCAAGCAGATCACCGGCATCCGTGGTCGCCTGGGCGCCTTCCAGCGGAACACCGTTGGTGCGACCATCCGCAGCCTCGGCATCTCCCTTGAGAACACCGCGGCCGCCGAGAGCGTCATCCGCGACGCCGACTTCGCGACCGAAACCGCGGGCCTCACCCGCAACCAGATCCTCGCCCAGGCGTCGACCAACGTCCTCGCCATGGCGAACAGCCAGCCGCAGTCGGCCCTGTCCCTGCTCGGCTAAGCGACCCCGCTGGAGTACTTGAGAGATCCTTCGAGCCGCCCCGGGTAAATCCGGGGCGGCTTTTGTATTTTATGAACGAGCCCTGTGCGCGAGCACAGGGTGAAGCGCGGTGGAGGGTGGCGTTCCGTTCGCCGACATGCACATGGCGAGCGATCGTTCACCCTGAGCTCGCGCTCAGGGCTCGTTCATTCGCTTGCGCTCGCGTCTCTTATCCCTTCCACACCCGCTCCGTGGCAGCCAGCGTCTCGTTCACGCTCTTGAGGTGCTTCTCGTACCCCGCGCGGCCCATCAGCCCGAACGTCGCCTGCTTGCCCAGCTCGACCGCCGGCTGGTCGTACGCGTCGATGTTCAGCATCAGACCCGCGTAGCTCGTCACGACTTCCCACAGGTAGATGAACTGCCCCACGTGGTACGCGTCGATCTTCGGGAACGTGATCGTGAAGTTCGGCCGGTGGCTCTCGACCAGCGCGTACTCGGTCGCCCGCTTCTCGGCGTTGAGCAGCCCCGCGATGGACTTGCCCTCGAGATACTGGACCGCCTCGACGCCCAGCCCCGTGGGGATCTTCA